>CAZEMU010000057.1:0-4989 GCA_964513315.1 uncultured Acidimicrobiaceae bacterium
AACTACGACTCGGCCGAGGACACCAGCGTCGCCTTTGCGAACGCACTCGGCATCACCGGCGAAGGCCAGCTTGCTCGTCTGCGGCAACGGTCGGCGGCCGAGCTTTACGCACTCGTCAAAGCTGCGCCGCGCCTCGCTGATCACTTTCCCGCAATCGACGGCTATGTGCTGCCGGAGTCACCGCTGGCGGCGTTTTCCCACGGCCGCCAGGCACCGGTCCCGTTCCTCGTCGGGTCCAACGCGAACGAGGGCTCGATCTTGTTGCGAGCCTTGGGCGCTCCCATGGTCGAGTATCGACATCAGCCCCAGCCCGCTGGCGTTGTGCAGCCTGAGATCGAGGTGGCCTTTGGCGACGACATGGCCCGGCTCACGGACCTGTATCCAGGGTTCGCGACGGGGCAGCGTGACGCGCAGGTCGACTTCCTTGGCGACCACATGTTCGGAGCGCGTGCGTATTGGTACGCGAAGCATCACGCCGCCGCTGGCCATCCGACGTGGCTGTATCACTTCTCTCGTACGCCCGCGTCGCCTAAGCAAACGGCGGGCGCCTATCACGCAGCCGAGCTGCCGTTCGTTCACGGAAGCAACGTTCCGATCCTGCCGATGACCGACGACGACAAGCTGCTCGGAGCGACGATGCGTGAGCACTGGACCGCGTTCGCTAAGAACGGTGCCCCGAGCACGTCGGCCGCGGTGGCCTGGCCGGTGTTCAACCCTGCGTCGCCGGAATGGATGCACTTCAATCACACCGTGCAAGCCGAGCCGGTCACTCGCACCGCGCAGTACGACATCTTCAACGCCCGGACAGCTCGACTGG
Source organism: uncultured Acidimicrobiaceae bacterium (assembly GCA_964513315.1). Classification (GTDB taxonomy): domain Bacteria; phylum Actinomycetota; class Acidimicrobiia; order Acidimicrobiales; family UBA10347; genus UBA10347. The sequence continues at coordinate 818 of CAZEMU010000057.1, forward strand.
TCGAAGCAATGGCCTCGATCGGCGTAACCGTCTAGCAGTCCCGCCTTTGCTCGCAGGCTCGCAAACGTCCTGGCGAGGTTGAGCACCCTGCTAGCTGCAGACTGTGTCGATGCGCTTCGATTTCGACGAGATCATCAACCGAGTCGGGACCAACTCGGTCGCGGTCGACGGGTTCCGTGAGTACCTGTTCGACGATCCCGACCTGGTGTTGCCGTGCCCCGATGACGAAGCGTTGGTGATGTGGGTCGCGGACATGGCGTTCGCGGTCCCGCCGGTTGCGATCGAGGCGATGCAGCAACGGATGGCGCAGCCGATCTTTGGCTACACGACACCGATCGACGGTGCCTTGGCCGACGCGTTCGCGGCCTGGTGCGAGCGCCGCCACGGCTGGTCGCCCGACCCCGAGCACCACATTCCGGCCGCTGGCATCGTGCCGGCGATGTACGACCTGGTCGGTTTCATCACCGAACCGGGCGACATCGTGCTGACCCACACGCCTGCCTACGAGCCGTTCGAGTCGGCGATCAGCTACCACGGCTGTTCGTTCGAATCGAGCCCGCTCCTTCGCTCCGAGGCTGGCGAGTACGTGTTCGATGCCTCGGATCTCGAGCGGCGTCTAGCCGACCCGGCGGTGAAGTTGTTCGTGCTGTGCCATCCGCACAACCCGACCGGGCGCTCATGGCGCGAAAACGAGCTTCGCCAGGTCGCCGAACTGTGCTTCGCCAACGACGTGCTGATCATCTCCGACGAGATCCACTGCGATCTCATGCGCTCCGGCCGCACCCATACGCCGCTCGCCAAGCTGTTCCCCGACTCGGATCAGATCATCACGTGCATGTCGTCGAGCAAGACGTTCAACCTCGCCGGGCTCGGCTTGGCGAACGTCGTGATTCCGAACGACGCCGTGCGCGACGCCTGGGAGGACCGGCACTTCTCGGTCGTCAACCCGATCAGCGCCGCAGCAGCGACGGCGGTGTTTCGTGAGGGCGACGAGTGGCTCGCTGCGCTGACTGCGTACCTCGACACGAACTTCGAACGTGTCCGCACGACGCTCGCCGAGCACCTACCACTTGCCGAGTTCACGATTCCCGAGGCGACGTACCTGGCGTGGATCGACCTGAGCGCCTACTTCGAGCCCGGCACAAACTTGACCACGCACTACGCAACGCAGGCCGGCCTGTTGATCGAGGGTGGAGAGAAGTTCGTCGCCGACGGCGACGGATGCATCCGGATGAACCTCGCTTGCCCCCGCTCGACCGTGGAAGAGGCGCTCAACCGCCTCATCAGCGCGACACCCATCCCCTGACGGGTTAGGAGAGCGGGGACCAGGCGCCGCCGCCGGGGGTTTCAAGTTCGAAGCAGTCGCCGGGCTCGACCTCGACACTGACCACAGCGCCGAACTCGGTCACCGTCCCATCGGTGCGGATCACCCGGTTGATGCCGACTTGGCCGGGCTCGCCTGCATCGAGGCCGTACGGCGGCACCGCACGATGGCTCGACAGCACGTTGACTTCCATCGGTTCGAGGAAGCGCACTCGTCGCACAACGCCATCTCCGCCGCGGTGCACGCCCTGACCACCTGAACCTCGGCGGATGTGGAACGTCTCGAGCCGCACCGGGAACCGCCACTCCAGAATCTCGGGGTCCGTGAGGCGGGTGTTCGTCATATGCGAGTGCACGGCATCGCACCCAGGCGCGTTACGGGTTGCTCCCGTGCCGCCACAGATTGTTTCGTAGTACTGGTGGTCGTCGTTGCCGAAGATGAAGTTGTTCATCGTCCCCTGAGCAGCTGCGGAAACACCGAGCGCGCCGAAGAGCGTGTCGACGATCAACTGGCTCGTTTCGACATTGCCGGCGATCACGGCCGCCGGGTACGACGGGTTGATCATCGATTCTTCGGGCACGATCATCTCGAGCGGGGCAAGACAGCCTGCGTTGAGCGGGATGTCGTCAGCGACCATGCATCGGAACACGTAGAGCACGGCGGCTCGTACGACGGCCTTGGGTGCGTTGAAGTTCCCCGGATGCAGTCCGCTGGTTCCGGTGAAGTCGATGACCGCCGATCGGTCGTCTCGGTCCACGGTGATGGCAACGCTCACCTGGTGACCGTCGTCCATCGCGTAGGTGAAGCTGCTGTCGGACAGCACGTCGATGACACGCCGCACGGACTCTTCGGCGTTGTCCTTGACGTGCTCCATGTAGGCGTGGACGACGTCGAGCCCGAAGTGGTCGATGACGGCAGCGAGCTCGCTCGTGCCCTTCTCGCAGGCGGCGACTTGGGCCTTGAGGTCGGCGATGTTCTTGGTCGGGTTGCGGGCCGGCCAGGTCGCGCTCGTCAGGATCTCGCGCATCTCGTCTTCGAGGAAACGCCCTTCGCTGACGAGCAGCACGTTGTCGAGCAACACGCCTTCTTCGTCGACCGAGGTCGAGTCGGCCGGCGCCGAACCAGGCACCGAGCCGCCGATGTCGCTGTGATGCCCACGCGATGCCACGTAGAAGATCGGCCCAGCTGCGATGTCTTCGCCAAAGACCGGCTTGATCACCGTCACGTCGGGCAGGTGTGTGCCGCCGTTGTACGGCGCGTTCATCACGTAGACGTTGCCCGGGTCCATGTCGGGGTTCTGGCGGATGATCGACTTCACCGACTCGCTCATCGAACCCAGATGCACCGGCAGATGCGGTGCGTTCGCGATCAGGTCGCCGTTCGGGTCGAACACCGCGCACGAGAAGTCGAGACGCTCTTTGATGTTCACCGATACCGCCGTGTTCTCGAGCACGACGCCCATCTGCTCGGCGATGTTCATGAACAGGTTGTTGAAGATCTCGAGCTGCACTGGATCGACCGACGTGCCGATCGCTGCGCGTTCAGGCAACGGGACTACCCGCACGAGCACCAGGTCGCCAAGGTCGTTCATCGTGGCCTGCCACCCCGGCTCGATAACCGTGGTGGCGGTGTCTTCGACGATCACCGCGGGACCGTCGACGACAGCACCGGGTCCGAGTGTCGAGCGGGTGTAGAACGGCGTGTCGTGCTCGGCCCCGGCCATGAATGCGGGGTGGTTTGCGATCGCTGTCGGTTCGGTTTCTGCTCCGAGCGCAACCGGCGCGGTCGTACCGAACCCTTCTCGAGCGTCTGAGCGGCCGATCGCTTCGACCTGCATCGACTCGATGATCAACGCCGTGTCCGATGAGACGAAGCCGAACCGAGCACGGTGCACGGCTTCGAAGCCGGCGACGACGTCCGCGACCGATCCGGCGAGAACGGCCAACGAGGTGTCCGAGCCGTCGTAACGAACATGCAGGCGGCGCACGAGTTCGATGGAGGCGGCTTCGATGCCTTGGTCCTCGACCGATGACTGCGCGGCTGCGTCGAGACTCGCCCATCGAGAGCTCAGCTCGTCGAGACCGGCTTGGTCGAGACGCACCTCCACCGCGTCTTCGACGACGTTGCGAATATCGGCCAGACCGATGCCGACCGCCGAAAGCACCCCGGCGAACGGGTGGATATGGACCCGTTCGATACCGAGCCGATCGGCGACCAGGCAGGCGTGCTGTCCACCGGCGCCGCCGAAGCACACCAGTGTGTAACCCGTGATGTCGTAGCCCCGCTCGACCGAGATCTTCTTGATGGCATTGGCCATGTTCTCGACCGCAATGGCGACGAACCCCTCGGCGATGGCCTCGATCGAGCGCTCCTCCCCCATGGCTGCACTGACCTGGGCTGCCAACTCGGCAAAGCCGCTGCGGGCGGCGGCGACATCGAGCGGTTGGGCACCATCGGCGCCGAAGACCGACGGGAAGTAGTCGGCGCGCAGCTTGCCGAGCACGACGTTGCAGTCCGTGATCGCCAGCGGTCCGCCGTTGCCGTAGCACGCTGGACCGGGATCGGCGCCGGCCGACTCGGGACCCACACGGAAGCGGCTGCCGTCGAACTGCACGATCGATCCGCCACCAGCAGCGACGGTATGAATGTCGATCATGGGCGCCCGCACCCGCACACCAGCGACCTTGGTCTCGAAGACTCGTTCGAGTTCGCCCGCGTAGTGGCTGACATCGGTCGATGTGCCGCCCATGTCGAACCCGATCTGGCGATCGAACCCAGCAGCGGCCGCTGTCTCAACCATGCCGACGACACCGCCGGCAGGTCCGCTGAGTAGCGCGTCCTTCCCCTG
>CAZEMU010000057.1:5089-23992 GCA_964513315.1 uncultured Acidimicrobiaceae bacterium
CCGAGCACTTCCTCGTGTTTGGTGTGGCGGTAGCCGTGCAGCAAGACGATGGCGACCGAGTCAAAGCCGTCGCTGCGCAAACCAGCGAGCGCGGCAGCGGCGGCTTCTTCGTCGAGCGCTCGCAGTACCTGTCCATTGGCGCTGACCCGCTCATCGATCTCGACGACCTGGTCGTAGAGCATGTCGGGCAACACGATGTCGAGCGCGAACAGGTCCGGGCGCGCCTGGTAACCGATGCGCAGTGCATCGCCGAACCCGGCCGTTGTGACGAGCGCAGTGCGAGCGCCTTGGCGCTCAAGCAGCGCGTTGGTCGCCACGGTCGTGCCCATGCGGACCGCATCGATCTCACCCGCGGGCAACGGATCGTCCGCACCCAGGCCCAGCAGTGCTCGGATCCCAGCGACGGCCGCGTCGTCGTAGTGGCGAGGGTTCTCCGACAGCAGCTTGTGGGTCACCATCTCGCCATCAGGGCGTCGGGCAACGATGTCGGTGAAGGTGCCGCCTCGATCGATCCAGAACTGCCAGCCGGCCATTAGTGCTCCTTGAACAACGTGCCCAGACCGTCGAGTCGATCATTGACCCCGGCCAGGCGTAGACAGTGCCACAACATCGCTTGGTTGCTGGCAATACACGGCTTGCCCGTCGCCGCCTCGATCTCTTCGATCACATCGAGCGTGCGAAGCGCCCCGCAGCTGACGAAGATCGCGTCGGCGTCGGGCTGATCGACGCTGATCGCGAAGTCCCGGATGTAGGCCGGAGCGACCCGCACCATGTCCGAGTCGTTGGTGATGTTGAGGCCGACGATGTCGATGACGTCGACGCCGTGTTCGCGCATGTAGTCAGCTTCGACGGCGTTGACCTCGTCGAGGTACGGCGTGGCGACGACCACCCGCGTTGCCTCGATCGCCTGCAGCGCCGCAAACACGCCCGAGATGAGCGTCGTTGCCTGCGCGTTCGGGGCCCCTCGTCGTAGCTCGGAGCGAATGGCGTCTTCGCCCATCACGACGCTGCCGCTAGTGCAGGCGTAACAAATCACGTCGAGCCCGGCGTTGGGTGCGAGCACTCGGGCCGCCGGAGCGAGGGAGCCGACCATTGCGCTGAGGGACTCGGTCGTGATCTCGTCGGGGTTGTCGCCACGCGTGAAGTGCACGCCGACGCCGTCAGGCACCCACCGCATCATGTCGCTCTCGATGGTCTGCTCCGTAGCGAGCAGCACGAACCCGATCTTGGCTCGCGGGAAGCGTCCGTCGTCGAAGACAATGCCGGGCCGCATTGGGGCTACTTGACGACCAGGTCGAGGCTCGACCGGCTCAGCCGCTCGCACCCGTTTTTGGTCACAACGACGGAGTGGCCCAGGTTCATGGCTCGCTCATTGTCGAGGTCGAGGATGATCATGTGCAGGAAGTACACCTGGTTCGCGTCGAAGGTGAGCGGATTGCCGTTGTACAGCATCGGCCAGTCCACCCAGATCGGGGCGTACACCGCGCCCATGCCGTAGCCGCAGGCGTTCATGCGGTGCGCCTGCCATCCAGCGGCATCGAGGACCCGTGCGTGCTCGTCGAAGACGTGGCCGAGCGTCGCCCCTGGCTTGATCGCCGCTTCGCATGCTTCGAGCGCGTCGACACACGCGGCATGCATCGCGACATGATCATCATGAGGTGTGCCGGTCAGCAGCGTTCGCATCATGGCGGCGTGGTAGCGGCGTTCGACACCACACCATTCGAGCGTGAGCTGATCGTTGTCGCCGAGCGTGCGACGGCCCGATGTGTAGCGCACCATCAGCGCTGCCGGTCCCGACCCGATGATCAGTTCGTTGCCTGCGTAGTCGCCGCCAGCTCGGAGCATGCCGCCCTGCATGTCGGCCAAGATGTCGGCCTCGGACACACCCGGCCCGGCCGCGGCAACGGCCGCGTCCCACGCATCGTCAGCAAGTTCGGCGGCGCGGCGGATGTACCCGAGCTCAGCGGGGCTCTTGGTGCGACGGAGCTCTTGGATCAGCGTCGACGCATCGCTCCACGCGGCCACACCTTCGAGCGCCGCTTCGAGCATCATCCAGTTCGAGGCCTTCAGGCCGTAACTGTCGATCTCGATCCCGACACGACCGCCAACAACGCCGAGATCGCGAAGCATGTCCACGAGCTGCTGCGCCGGGTTGACGCCCTCGATGTCGGCCCAAATCCGGATGTCGCTCAGGTTCGAGGTGTAGCGAGCGGTGCCTCGGTCCGGTGCCCTCGTCAGCAGCGCCGTGCGGCCATCGGCGGTGAGCACGAGACACTGGAACATCGAGAAGCCGAACGTGTCGTAGCCGGTGAGCCAATACATCGACTCTTGCTTGAATAGCAGCACCGCATCGAGGCCCTCGGCGGCCACCGCTGCGGTCGCTCGACGGCGCCGCTCATCCATTTCCTCAGCGCTGAAGTGCACGGGCATCTCCGGAACGTAGCCGACCATCGGCGCCTGGCTAGTTTGGGTTGGCCGCCACCCACCGAGGACCTCTCATGACGCTGCTCAACGATCCCCGACCGATCTCGGCCGACTCGCATGCACTCGAAGGGCCCGAGGTGTTCGAGGGCCTGGCCGATCACTTCGGCGACGACGCTCCACGAGTGGTCCATGAGGAAGGCAAGGGCGACTTCATCGTCACCCCCAACATGCCGAAGCGGTCTCGCAACGTGGCGATCATGGCCTTGGCCGGCACCCGGCTGGACTACGCCGAGCCCCTTCCTCGGGCCCATGCGAGCAAGCCGAGCGCGGGCACGCTCCAAGACCCGGAGATCCAGGCCTACTTCACCGGCGGCTACGCGGCCATGCGCCCCGGGCTGACCGATGGCGCTCGCCGTCCCGACGATCAAGACATCGACGGCGTGTCGGCCGAGATTCTGTATCCCGGCTGGTTCCCCATGTTCAGCCTCAAGAACCTCGAACTGATGGTTGCGCTGCACCGCAATTACAACGATTGGATGCACGAGCAGTACATCAAGTCGCAGGGTCGCCTGATCGGCTTGGCGGCACTTCCGGTGCAACTCCCCGAGGTCGCAACGGCCGAACTTGAACGCGCCATCGACTTGGGGTTCAAGGGCATCGTGATCCCCAGCAATGCGCCCCGTGGTCGCCGCTACTGCGATCCCGAGTACGACGCCATGTGGGCTCGCGCCGAAGAAGCCGGGCTGCCCGTCGCGTTCCACGTCGCGTGCATGTCGCATGTCCCCGACTGGATGAAGGCCATGAAAGGCCGGGACCCGATCGCCGAGTACGCGGGTAGCGCCATGCTGATCCACGACACGCTCATCGAGCTGATGGTGCGCGGCGTGTGCGCCAAGTTCCCGAAGCTCCAGTTCGTGCTGGCCGAGTTCAATGCCGGGTGGGTCGCGCACTGGCTCGACAAGGTTGAACAGGGATGGGCCCGCGAGCACGCGAAAGACCCATCGAGCGCTCCTCCGGCCAACGTGCTCGACATCTGGAAGCGCCAGTTCTTCGCCACGATCGAAGACGACACTGCAGCCCTGCGGACTCGCGATCTGATCGGCGAAGAGACCCTGCTGTGGGGCTCGGACTATCCCCACACCGACTCGACGTGGCCGTGTTCGACCCAGGTGCTCGATGAGATGTTCGAGGATTACTCGCCTGAGACCCGAGACAAGATCACTCGCACCAACGTGGCCAACCTGTACAAGCTCTAGCGCGGCGCTTTCTGGTCACTTCGGCGCCCCGGTCTACGGTTGGGGTTGCAGGTTCTTGGAAGGAGTGCGGTGATGCGTAAAGAGCGACAGCTCGAACTTCTCGACCGAGTTGCGAACGCCGGTGCACGACTCGAAGGACTCTATGGCGAGACCTCCATGGTCAACCCGGCCTCGAACTACTGCGACCCGGAACGGTTCGAGACTGAACTCAAGGCGCTGTTTCTCGACGGTCCGGTGTTCTTCTGCATGTCGGCGGACCTGCCCGAGCCCGGTGACTGGCGCTCGATGCGTCTGGCTGGCATTCCGATCATCGTCGTGCGCCAACCCGACCGGTCGTTGCGAGCGCTCGTGAACATGTGCCGCCACCGAGCGTCCTCACTTGTGGACACCCAAGGCAGCGGATCGGGGCTGCGGGTCTTCAGCTGCCCGTACCACGCATGGTCCTACGAGATCGATGGCACGTTCCGCAGCCGGCCCGCCGCGGAACAGGCCTTCGACGACATTGCGCTGAATTGCGATCTGCTCAGCCGGCCCGTCGCCGAGAAGCATGGCCTGGTGTACGTGCGACTAGAGGGCGACGAAGCGATCGACGTCGATGCTGCGTTGGGCGGGGCCCAGCACGACCTCGGCGACTTCGGCCTGCAGGACTGGGTCCGCATCGATACCCACAGCCAGGAGTGGGAGCTCAACTGGAAGTTCTTCTACGACAGCTTCAGCGAGACGTACCACATCCGCACGCTGCATCGGGACACGATCGGCCCTGCGTTCACCTCTGACGGCATCATCTTCGAGGCATTCGAACGCAACTCACTATCGATCGGCCTTCGACACAACATCCGCGACGAGTTCGACAAACCACGCGACGAGTGGAGCATCTTGCCCTACGGGACAATCCAGTACTTCCTCGTCCCGACTGGGATGATCGTGCATCAGCTCGACCACATCGAGGTCTGGAACGTCGAACCGATCTCGGTCAACCGCAGCCGCTTCACCGCATCGGTCTACGCACCGACTGAACCTGAGACCGAGCGGTCACGGAAGTACTTCGAGAAGAACCTGCAGCTGCTGCTCGACGTCACCGGCACCGAGGACTTCGCGGCGCTCGTAGACATTCAGCGCAACCTGGCCTCGGGCGTCCTGGAGCACATGGTGTACGGCAAGATCGAGGCACCCCTCGTGCACTTCCACCAGCAGGTCAACAAGGCAGTTACCGCGTTCAGCTGAACCCAGCCTTGCGAGCGCCGTAGGTCGCCCATTGGCCGGTGCCGCAAGTGACGCCGCCATCGACCGGGATCGCAGCGCCGGTGATGAACGATGCATCGGGTGACACCAGGAACGACATGAGCGCGGCGACCTCTGCCGGTTCTCCGAAGCGCTGGAGCGGGACTCGTGCCTTCATCGCATCGCCGAAGTCGGTGCCGTCAACCGACGCCGTCATCGCCGTGGCGATGGGTCCGGGACAGACGGCATTGACACGCACGCCAGTATGGGCAACGTCGAGCGCGACGCTGCGCACGAGGTTGACGACTGCGGCCTTCGACGTGTTGTAGGCCCACTGAGCGCTGTCGCCAGCGAGCCCCGAGACGGAGCCGGTCGCAACGATTGCGCCCCGGTCCGCCCGTTCGAGTGCTGGCAGCGCGGCCCGAATACCAAGCACGACGCTGCGGACGTTGACGTCCATCACTCGGTCGTACTCATCCATCGGTGTCTTGTGGATCGGACCGGCCGAGAGGACGCCTGCGTTGAGCACGACGCCGTGCAGGTCTCCGTGGCGATCGACCGCTGCGTCGACCATCTGTTGGTTGACTGCCGGGTCGGTGAGGTCACCAGCGACCGTCGTGACGTTGGCCAGACCAGCGACCGCATCGAGCGACTGTGGCGTCAGATCGATCGCAACAACGTTGGCGCCGTCGGCCGACAATCGCTCGACCGCCGCTGCGCCGATGCCACCACCAGCTCCAGTCACGATCACGGTTCGACCAGCATTCGCACTCATGGAGCGAAGCTACCTGCTGCTCCCGGACCGGCTCAGACCGAACCCACGGTGCGCACTACCCGCGGTTAGGAACCGAGGACCTTGTTGGCGACCTCGCCGAGCAGGCCGATGCGCTCGGTCTTGTGACCGTTGCCGGGGAGGTTGATGGTCATGCCGTCGATGCCGGTGGCCATGATCTCGCTCAGGCCTTCGCCGACGGTGTCGGGGTCGCCGAAGATCAAGATGCCTTTGACCATGTCGATGACTTCATCGGGCCAACCCTTGGCTGCTGCGATTTCGCGGACGTCGGCCTCAGCCTCTTCCATTGTCGGGGCGACGAGACACATGGTGAGCTTGGTGACCTTGATCTCGGAACGATCGCGACCGAGACGTTCGCAGTGCGCTGCGAGGGCATCGAGCTTGCGTGGGATCTCGTCGGCCCCGCCGCTCGACAGGTTCGACTCGTCGGCGTACTGGGCGACCATCCGAAGCGTCTTCTTCTCGCCACTGCCACCGATCATGACCGGAATCTTCGAGATCGGGGGAGGCGAGTTCACCGCATCGGTCACCTGGTAGTGCTTGCCATCAAGGCTGACCGGCTCGCCGTTGAGCATCGGGATGATGATCTGGAGGGCTTCTTCGAGCTTCTCGAACCGGTCGGTGAACGTGCCGAACTCGTAGCCGAGTGAGTCGTGCTCGAGCTCAAACCAACCGGCGCCAATGCCGAGCGTTGCCCGCCCGCCGGATACGTGATCGAGCGCGGTGATCGTTTTGGCCAGCAGCGTGGGGTGACGGTACGTGTTACCGGTTACGAGGGCGGAGAGCCGCACGGTCTCGGTGTGCTGGGCGAGTGCCGAAAGCATGGAGTAGCACTCGAACATCGGCTCGTGCGGGGCCCCGATGCCAGGCAGTTGGTAGAAGTGGTCCATCACGAACACCCGATCGAAGCCAGCAGCCTCGGCGGCCTTGGCCTGGGCGACGACGCTGCCGAAGATGTCGTCGCCGGCGGCGCCGGGATAGGTGAAGTTCGGAATCTGATAGCCGAGTCGAGTCACGTTGTTTACTCCTGACGACAGCGAACCTGACAGAACGAGGTGAATCCGTCAGGTATCCGAACCTGACAGATTCGGCCGAATGTGTCAAGCTGTGTTCGTGTCGGTTGAGGAAGCACCACCAAGCCAGCGCCGGGGAGACGCCCGGCGAACAGCGATTCACGATGCTGCGATCGCCGAGTTCTCAACCCACGGCATTCGTGGCGCATCGATGGCTCGCATCGCTGAGGGTGCTGGAGTGTCCCGACCGGCGCTGTACCAATACTTCGCCAACAAGGACGAGATCTTCGCGTCGGCCTTCGTGGCCATGTTCGAGGCCCAGGTCGAACAAGCTGTTGACCAGCTGCGCAACGAAGGCACCGTTGCCGATCAGCTCGATGGGTTCCTTCAACGGTTCGTTGGCGACCTCTGGGAACGCATGGCCGAGAGCGAGCACGCCGACGAGATCGAGAGCGCCAAGACAGGCGACTTGGCCCTCGCCATCGGCGAGCTGCTCACGGGCGTGTGGCAACAGCTCGACAGCCGCCTCGCCGAGCTCACGCCCGGCAAGAGCGCTGCGCTCGTCGCTCAGCGGCGTGGATGGAGCGATCTGCTACAGCTCGGCCCCAAGGGACTCCGCGCCGACCAACCGGCCATCGACGTGTATCGACAACGGCTCCGATCGTTAGCCATCAGCGTCGCCGCCGACATCGACGCATCGAAGAGGTAGCAGCAATGTCATCCCGCTCCCCCGTTGACGCTCTGGCCGCACTGTGTGCCGCGTTTGGCGACCAGGTAACGGTCGCCCCGCTCGCTGGCGACTCGAATATGGGGCGCCGCATCCATGGGGTCGACCTGAGCGGTGCGCTCACGCCCGAGCAAGCTGATGCCGTCATCGGGGCCCTCGATGCCTGGCAGGTGATCTCGTTCCCCAACCAGATCGACAACGGGATGACGGTCACCGATCTCGAACGTCTCGCCAATCACTTCGGCGCCCCGATCCCGCATCCAAGCAACATCGATAACTACCTGGATGCCAGCGCGGCACGTCTGAAGACTCCTGAGGCTCGCCCATCGACACAGGTCAACGCTGCGTTCCCGGACCAGGTTTCGTGTCTTCCTGGTGGCGACAGCGCGGCCGTGTATCTCGTCACGAACCTGATCGGCAGTGGACCAGACGCGACCCCGGTGATCAGCGGCGGTCAGCATTGGCATACCGACATCGAGTTCGAGCCGGTGCCGTTGTCGACGAGCATGTTCCTGGTGCATCACGTGCCGACCGCCCGCAACGAGCACGGCACGTGGGTGACGAACCCGTCGCGTGAGCCGGGCTTCTATCACCCTGAATCTCCGGCGCTGCTGGCCGAGCGTCGCGAGGCGCTGCCGCTCAATGGCGAGACCGCCTATGCCGACACTGCGGCCGCCTACGACGCGCTCGACGCGAGCGAGCAGGCCGCGCTCGACAAGGTCATGGTGCGGCGACGGCTGCAGAAGGGTGACGACGGATTCCTCATGCCGCTCGTGTACGAGAACCCTCGTACCCGCCGCAAGTCGCTCCACAGTCCGATCTGGGCATCGCGAGGCAAGCGGGTTGCGCCGGCCCAGGTCGAAGGCATGGACGCCACCGAAACGCGCCACTTCCTCGACCGGCTTGAGCAGCATTGCCTCGATCCCCGGTTCCGCTACGACCATGTGCATGCGCCGGGCGATGTCACGATCTGGGACAACTTCGCCACGCTCCATGTAGCGCCGCCGTCGAAACGACCGGTCAACGATCCAGCTGACGCACGGCTGATGTACCGGATCAGTTGCAAGGGACCGACGAGCCCGTCGCTGCCACGTAGCGACTCCGATGCCTGGCTAACCGACAACGTGAAGCCGCCGTATCGATCGCCCGTCTTCACGTAGGCCTGGGCGTCAGTCCGTGAAACGAGGCTCGCGCTTCTCGATGAATGCCGCGGCGCCTTCGACCATGTTCATCGGAATGAGCACGCTTTGGTGTTCGAGTTCGAGGTCGAGCTGATCGCTGAAGCTGCGGTTCGACGCGGTGCTGATCGATGAGCGGATGCGACGCATGGCCTCGCCTGAGGTGTTCTTGAGCACGGCAGCAGCCTCGGCAACCGCAGCGTCGAGGTCGTCGTCAGGAACGGACTTCCAGATCATTCCCCACTCGGCCGCTTGCGGCGCCGGTACTCGATCGCCGAGCATCGCCATACCCATTGCCCGCGCATGACCGATGCGATTCGGCAGACTCCAGGTACTTCCGAGATCGGGCACGATGCCGAGCCGAGGTCCGAACGTTGCGACGAAGAACGCCGAGGCGGCGGCGATCGAAATGTCGCAGGCGAGCGCCAGACCCAGGCCGCCGCCAGCTGCTGCTCCGTTGATCCGGGCGATCGTCGGCACCCGGCAGTTCTTGATGGCCCGCATCGTGGGATTGAAGACGGTGTCCATGCCGTCAATCGCTGCGGTCGTCGCCTCGACGGTTCGAGAGGAGTCGCTTCCGCCATCCGCGGCGTCGCTGTTACCCAAACCGTTGAGGTCAGCACCGGCGCAGAACGCCCGGCCTGCCCCGGTCAGGACGACGACGCCAACGTTCGTGTCGGAGTCGACTCGGGCCATCGCCGCCTGGATGTCGAGCATGAGACCGTCGTTCATCGAGTTGAGGGTCTCGGGACGGTCGAGCAGCACCGTCGCCACGCCATCAGTGACCTCGTATTGCACGGCTCCGTGGGGCATCGTCTCCATGCGGCGACGTTACTGAGCGCCCTTCGTCCCGCAGAAACGGCCGGTGCGGAACAGGGTCAGGCGTTGCTGAACGTGACGAGCACCGACTCGGGCTTGCGAAAGACCAAACCCGTTGGCTGCGCCATGGCGGGCTCGACGAGTTTGACATCGCCGAGGACCGCCAAGATCGCCTTGAGCGCCGCCGCCGTCTCGAGTCTTGCGAGATGCATGCCGATGCAGGCATGTGGTCCGTGGACGAACGCCAGGTGATGCCCGACGTTGGACCGGCGCAGATCGAAGCGATCCGGATCGGCGAAGAAGGCCGGATCCCGGTTCGCGCCTGCGAGCGAGAGCGAGACCGCTGCGCCCTCGGGAAACTCGACGTCACCGAGGCGGGTCGTCTTCGTCACGTACCGGTCCACCAGCGTTGCGGCCGGTTCCAGGCGCAACGACTCTTCGACCGCCTGATCCACCAGCTCCGGTCGCTCCCGCAACTGGGCCATGACCTCAGGGGTGTCGAGGACATGCACCAGAGCGTTGGAGGTCATGCCTTCGCTCGTCTCGATCGCTCCGAACAGCATGACGGCGGTGTTGGACACGAGCTCCGCGGTTGTGAGGTTGCTCCGAGCGGCAATGCCTGCAATGACCGATGTCGGCTCGTCGAGCGAACGCCGTACGGCGATGTCGAGTGCCTCGAACGCGACAGCCACTCCGACATCGGGCGTGTTGCCCGCCGTGACGGCCTCGACGGCGGCAACGATCTCGCCGTACCAAGCGAGCAGATCGTCGGTCGATGTGTCGACTAAACCAAGCGCATTGGTGATCGTCTCAGCCGCAAGCGGCGCAGCCAGCCCCGAGCGAAGGTCGACCGGTTCGCCATTCGCCCCGGCGAGTAGGAGCGCATCGACCAGCTCGGTTGCGGTGTGGCGGGTGAACCCAGCGAAGCCGTCAACGCTGGCATTGCGTCGAAACGGCAGGGCAAACGGCGATCGATGTCGAGCATGTGCGGCGCCGTCGGTCGACAGCATCGACGGACCGACGACCTGGGCGGTCGTGAACCTCGGGTCATCGACCGTGTAGGTCGTGACGTCGAGAAGCGCTTCGAGCACCAGTTCCCGTTCGGTGACGAGCCATCGTTCGATCGCTGGGATCCAGGCGACTGGTGACTCGGCCCGAAGCTGATGCAGAAGTGGATGCACGTCGGCGCTGAGTTGTTCGACCGTGACGTCGGCGACTGGCGTCATCAGCTCGCCTGGCCAGCGGCCAGCGCAGCTGCGACATCGATGACCCACGGACCGTCCGGGCTGATTGTGAGGGTTGCCGCACCGTCATCGAGCACGACGTCGCGTTCTCCGTCGAAGCTCAACACGCCGGGACCTTGCATGCGCACCGTTGCGCCCGTTCCCAAGCGAGCAGAGTCCAGGACGGATAGCGATTCGAAGCGACCGGGTGCGATCGGAGCGCGAATGGGGCGACCTCCATCACCGAGGCGCACGTGCACGCCCCCGGGTGCGGTGCGATTGAGCGGCTCAACTGCCGCTGCGATCGCGGACAGTCCGACCGAGGCTGGCTCGGCGATCACCGCGACCAGCTCGCTCAACGTGTCGACTCGCCACACGGCCCGGCTCGCTGTGAACGAGTCAGCGGTGAGCGCGATGTCGACGAGGGCCAGGTCGGTCGTGCCGTCGTCGAGAGTCACGTCGATTGCCTTGGCCCGTCGGGCGCAGTCGGCGAGCGTCACCCGGCCAGCGGCGACCAGCCCGGCGGCTTGACCGGCCAGGGTCGCTTCGACCGCTCGCGGGAAGACATTGTTGGTGCCGGTCGACAGGGTGACGATGGCTGCTTCGCGCCAGCCCTTGGCGACGTCGCGATGGGTTCCATCGCCGCCCAAGACGATCACGGTCGAGGCGCCTGCTTCTGCCATCGCTGCAGCTGCCCGTTGTGAGTCTCGGCTTGTGGACATCGTTGCCAGATCAAGACCTTCGACGTCGCCGTCGACGCCCTCGGCCGCACGCCGGGCCAATGCACTGCGGTCTTCGGAGACGAGCACTTTGGTTGCGCCTGCCTCGAACGCCCCGATGAGTGCACGGCGGATGATGCCGACCTTGGCCATGTCCGACACCGGTGACGCGGCACTCACCAAGCGGCGAATGTCCTTGCCCGCCATGGGGTTCGCAACCAACCCGACAATGCCGGTGGGATCCCCTGCAGCCATCGTTCGCACCCTAGTCAGCGGGCCCGTCATTTCTGCTGCTCGACCCTCGCCCTGCAGCGCTCCGCTGAACGTCGCTGAAGGGCCGTGAAGTAGCGTTGCGGTTAGGTCCGACACACTGCACCGAGGGGAAACAGCACCATGCCGATGGCCGCCCATGCCGTCGCGAATCCAGACAAGATCGCGACCACGATGCTTCGCTCCGGTGAACAGCTCACCTATGGCGAGCTCAACGATCGCAGCATCAAGCTGGCCCGCTTCCTGCGTGACGCAGGGCTCCAGTCGGGCGATGTTGTTGCCCTGTTCATGGACAATGACATCCGCTATCACGAGGTCTACTGGGCCGCCGTCCGCAGCGGCATGTACCTCTGCGCGGTCAACAAGTACCTGACGGCCGAAGAAGCGGCGTACATCGTCAATGACTCGGGCGCCAAGGCCGTCGTGGTCGGCGCATCGCTCGCCGAAGCGGCCACTGGGATGCTGCCTGACCTCGACGACTGCCCGATCCGTCTCGCCGTAGGCGGCGACCTCGCTGGTTACGACCGCTACGAGACCGCAACGGCCGACGTCAGCACTGACCCACTCGGCGACGAGCCGCTCGGCGACTTCATGAACTACTCGTCGGGCACGACCGGTCGGCCCAAGGGCATCAAGCGCCCGCTGTCGGGCGCCGACTTCAGCGAACCGTCGAACCTCGACAACCTCGTCGGCTCGCTTTACGGCATCAACCCCGAAAGCGTCTACCTCTCCCCCGCTCCGCTCTATCACTCCGCGCCACTGGCGTTCACCGCAGCGGTCCACAGCCTCGGCGGCACCGTCGTGATCATGGAGAAGTTCGACCCCGTCGAATCACTCAAGGCGATCGAAACCCACCGCATCACCCACAGCCAATGGGTGCCGACCATGTTCATCCGCATGCTCAAGCTCGACGATGCCGACCGTCTCGGCCATGACCTGTCGAGCCATCAGATCGCGATCCACGCGGCCGCTCCCTGCCCGGTCGACGTCAAGCATCAGATGATCGACTGGTGGGGTCCAATCATCTTCGAGTACTACGCCGGCACCGAGCTCAACGGCATGACGATGTGCAACAGCGAACAGTGGCTTGCGCACCCCGGCACCGTCGGCAGCCCGATCCTCGGCACCCTGCACATCTGTGACGAAGCCGGCGCCGAGCTGCCCGTCGGCGAGGCCGGCACGATCTACTTCGAACGCGACGTCGTGCCGTTCCAGTACCACAACGACGAGGACAAGACGAAGGGTTCGCAGCACCCGACGAACCCGATGTGGACCAAGCTCGGCGACGTCGGCTATCTCGACGACGACGGCTTCTTGTACCTGACCGACCGCGAGTCGTTCATGATCATCTCGGGTGGCGTGAACATCTATCCCCAAGAGATCGAAGACGCGATCGTCATGCACCCCAAGGTCGCTGACGTCGCCGTGTTCGGTGTGCCCAATCCGGATACCGGCGAAGAGGTCAAGGCCGTCGTGCAGCTCGCCGAAGGCGTCGAAGCGACCGACGCTGTTGCGGGCGAGCTCATGGAACACGCACGCGAGACACTGGCCCGCTACAAGGTGCCTCGCTCGATCGACTTCGAAGACGAACTCCCTCGCCTCGAAACCGGCAAGCTCTACAAGCGCATCCTCAAGGACCGCTACTGGGGCAACCACGACAGCCGCATTGTCTGAGCGGTCTTCGTTGTTGTTGCCGTTCGCTTCATCTCACTCTGATTGGAACTCATGACTGACTATCCGCTTCCGAACATCAGCCACGATCTGGCGGGCCAGAACGCCTTGGTCACGGGCGCGACGTCCGGGCTCGGGCGACGCTTCGCCCAGGTACTGGCGAATGCGGGCGCGCACGTCGTGATCACTGGGCGTCGGGTGGAGCGCCTCGATGAGCTCGCGGCCGAGATCTCTGCTGCCGGTGGCCACGCCACGCCATATGCGCTCGACATGACCGACACGGCTGCGATCGTCGATGTTGTCGAACGAGCGTGGACCGACGTCGGACCGCTGCACATCCTCGTCAACAATGCCGGTGTGCCCGATGCGCAGCGGGCCCACAAGATGGACATCGAGCTCGTCGATCGGGTCTTCGACACGAACCTCCGAGGCCCCTGGGTGCTCTCGACCGAGGTCGCCAAACGACTGATCGCCGACGAGCTCCCCGGCCGCCAGGTCAACATCTCGAGCATCGGCGCCTTCCGTTACAGCGGCCAAGGCGCAGCCCTCTACTCAGTGACCAAAGCCGGCATCGCTCGCATGTCCGAGGTCCTCGCGGTCGAGTGGGCGCGCTACGGAATCAATGTCAACGCGATCGCTCCCGGCGCCTTCGAGTCCGAGATGATGGACGGCATGATGTCGCGCATGGGAGACATCACCCAGCACTTCCCCCGCAAGCGCCTCGGCGCCCAGGCCCAGCTCGACTCGACGCTGCTGTACCTGTGCTCACCGGCCAGCGACGCCGTCACCGGCACCGTCATCAAGGTCGACGACGGCCAAGGCACCCGCTAACCACACCCGCTACGGGCGGAAGTAGTTCATGAGGGGTTCGTTGGCGCGCCAGCGGCGGAAGTTCTCGACCAGCAGATTCCACGTGTTCTCGGGATAGCGCTCGACCGAGACGGCCGAATGCGGTGACACGTACATGTTGGGCGCATCCCACAACGGGCTGTCCTCGGGGACGGGCTCTAAGCGAGTCACGTCGAGGAGCGCTGCGCCAACGTGACCTGATTCGAGTGCGGCGATCAGGTCTTCTTCGACGACGTGGGGTCCGCGTCCGACGTTCTGGAACAGCACCCCTGGCTTCATTGCTGCGAACATCTCTGCGTCGTACAGGTCCACCGTCGCCTCCGACGCTGGCAGGCAGCTCAGGATCGCATCGGCCCGGGGTAGCAGCTCGACCAGATCCGAGGCCGGTAGCAACTCATCGACGTGCTCCTCGACGTCGCCAGGCTGTGCGGAACGGCGAACCGCAATCACGTGCATGTCGAACGCCTTGGCTTTGCGAGCAACCGCTCGGCCGATGGCGCCATGGCCGACGATGAGCAACGTCCGGCCGGTGAGCTCCGAGCCGTACTGCTGCACCCATTGGTGCGCTCGTTGTTGCTCGTCGAAGGTGCGCAGCTTCTTCCAGACCTGCAGGAACCGAGCGAACGTGAACTCGGCGATCGAGTTAGCGGCGAGACCAGCGCCGCTCGTGACGGTGACGCCTCGTTCGACGAGCCCATTGGCGTCGGTGTGATCGAGGCCGGCCGATGCGGCCTGCATCCACTTGAGGTTCGGCAGCAGTTCGGCGTGGTCATCGGGCGTGTCGATCGTGACGAAGACCTCGGCCTCCGCCCACACGGCACGGGTTGCATCGTCGAGCTCCGGAAGGGCGAGGTCGAGCTCGAGACGGCCGCCGGTCTTGCCCTTCTCGGCTCGGACCTCCATCGACTCTTGGTAGTGGGTGAACACCACCCGGGCCGACGGATCGATCTCGCGAAGTCGCGCCTCGACGGTTTCGTCGGGCGGAAACGGAAGCGTGACAGCAATCGTGGTCATCGCCGCCGACGCTAGCGAGCCGAGTTAGGCATCGCCGAGCCCGCGAGCAAAGGCGTACTCCTAGTCGATGAGTTGGTCGGAGCGGACCCGTTCTTCTTCGGCCTTGATGTGTTCGGGAAGCACTCGCCCGAACAGCTGCTTGGTGCGGGTCACGCGGCCGATCACACCTGGCTGTTCGGTGTAGGCGAAGATCGCTGCGTGTCGGGGCTTCGAGCCTGTCGGCACCCGACTGACCCGATGGAGCGAGTAGCGCCCCCGGAAGATCTGCAGGTCGCCGGGTCGCAGATCGAGCGTGACGACGCCACGGTCGCCGCCTTCGAGGATCTCCTGGATGTGATCGAAGCCCTCGTCGGTCCCGGACCGGATGTTCGGCACGTATTCGAACAGTCCACCCTCGTCGGCTTCGTCGACCAGCACGGTCACGGCGAAATCGTTCGTGTCGAAGTGCCAGGTGAACTGCTGTCCCGGATCCAGAATGTTCGCAGTCAGCCCAGCAAGCGGATCGGCGTAGCAATGCAGTTGCTCGATCTCGAGGCAGTCGGCCAAGAACCTGGTCACCTCTGGGGCCCGAAAGATCACGTCGGTCGCACAGCCGGATTCCCACGAGTCGCCGGGGACGAACCCGCTCGAGCGCTCGAGGAACGTGTTGACGGGATGGCGGTCCGGGAAGTCGGGGTTGTGCTCTGGATGGAAGTACGGGTTGATCGTCTGCGTCGAATAGTGCGTGGTGTGTTTGCGGTCGACGATCTCGTCGTTGAGCAGCCGGACTGCTTGGGGACGCACGAGGTCCTTGATGACCGCGCAGCCATCGCTTCGAAGGCCCCGGCGCGCCTCGTCGACCGCCGCCACATATGCAGCGTTCGACGGCGCATGCAGCGGATAGCGCTCGAGGTCGAGCAGGTCAGCCAGATTGTGCATGCCAGTCCCCCTCGGACGTGCTACTTCTCCCAGTGCGGAACCCAGTCGCCTTCGAGTCGGTACGACAGGTTCGAGTCGTCTTCGATCCGCTTGGCGACATGGAGCTCGCCCTTGTCGGGGCCGTAGCGTTCGGCAGCGCGAGCGAATGTCTTGTGCGCCGTTTCGGTCATCGGAAGGTCGGTGCCGACGTTCTGTGCGAGCTCGGCGGTGAGACCGAGGTCCTTGAGGCACAGGTCGAGCGTGAACGACGGGTCGTAGTGACCGGCGAAAATCGATGGCGCATCGTGGCGGGCGACGAAGCTGTCGCCGACCGATTCCTTGATGGCATACCAGAGCGTTTCGAGCGAAACGCCGTTGGCCATACCGACGGCGAAGCCCTCGCCCAACGCTGCGGCATGAACGAACCAAAGCTGGTTCGTGACGAGCTTGACGACATTGCCGGTGCCGAGAGGACCGCAGCGAATCGTCAGACCGAGATGGTCGAGCACGGGTTGCACGCGGTCGAGAGCAGCGCCGAAGCCTCCGAGGAACAGCGTGAGGTTGCCGGTGCGGGCCCCGTCGACAGCGCCAGTGACGGGCGAGTCGACAACCATGACACCGGCAGGCGCGGCGTCGGCCAGGCTGCGAACAAGGTCACCGCGATTGGTGGTGAGGTCGACCCAGATCGAGCCTTCGCGCAAGTACTGAAGCGCACCTGCTTCGCCGGACATCACAGCCATCACATGGTCAGGACGGGGCAGCGACGTGCAGAAAATGTCGCACGAGGCAGCGACCTGCGCTGCGGACTCCGCGGGGAAGCCACCGTCGTTCGCGACGTCGTCGAGTGCCTCTTGGTTGATGTCGAAGCAGACGACCTGGTAGCCGGCCATGATGAGGCGTTTCGCCATCGGCGAACCCATGTTGCCGAGGCCCACGAATCCGATCACCGGTTGGTAGTCGGTGTCGGGGGCGTTGCCCGCGACCTCGTTGTTGTCTTCGCTCACCGCTGGTTCTCCATGCATGATCGTTGCGCACCTCGACGGAGCTGCGAAACGGACGTTACTGCGCTCCCTTCGGCCGGTTCAGCGGTCGACCAAGGGTTCTCGCCATAATCCCATGGCCTGGCGTCATC
Source organism: uncultured Acidimicrobiaceae bacterium (assembly GCA_964513315.1). Taxonomy (GTDB): domain Bacteria; phylum Actinomycetota; class Acidimicrobiia; order Acidimicrobiales; family UBA10347; genus UBA10347. The sequence goes on from CAZEMU010000057.1 coordinate 22,296, forward strand.
GCTGTCGTAGCGTGCATCCGTGGATCATGCAGTCGAGGCGGTGGGCCTTACGAAGCGATTCGGCGACTTCGTTGCCGTCAATGGCATCGACTTCGACGTGCAGTCCGGCGAAACGTTCTCGTTGCTCGGCCCCAATGGTGCGGGCAAGAGCTCGACAATGAAGATGGTCAGCTCGGTCTCGCCCAGCACGAGCGGCACGCTCCGGGTGCTCGGCATGGATCCCGCGACCGACGGCCAGGCGATTCGTGCTCGGCTCGGCGTCGTGCCCCAAGAGGACATCCTGGACATGGAGCTGACCTGCCGAGAGAACTTGCAGATCTACCTCAGGTACTTCGGCGTTCCATGGTCGAAGACCCGAGCGCGAGCGGATGAGGTCCTCGAGTTCGTGCAGCTCGGCGATCGAGCCGACAGCAAGGTCGAGCCCCTGTCGGGCGGCATGAAGCGCCGTCTCACCATTGCCCGTGGCCTCGTGAACGATCCCGAGATGGTGCTGCTTGACGAACCGACCACGGGCCTCGATCCGCAAGCGCGCCATCTGTTGTGGGAACGCCTCTATCGGCTCAAAGAACAGGGCGTCACGCTCCTGCTGACGACGCACTACATGGACGAGGCCGAGCAGCTCTCGGATCGACTCGTCATCATGGACAACGGCGAGATCGTCGCGACGGGCTCGCCATCAGGCTTAATCAGCACACACGTGACGAGGGAAGTCGTCGAGCTGCGTATGGGCGACGATCCGGGTGACCTGGCATCGGTGGCGACCCAGGCGGGGCTTCGCATCGATGCGCTGCCCGATCGCCACCTGCTGTACGCCGACGACGGCGATGCAGCGATCGCATTGCTTCGCGACCGTGGCGTGCATCCGATGGGGACCTATGTGCGGCGGTCCTCGCTCGAAGACGTGTTCCTGACCCTCACCGGCCGCCAGCTCGTCGAATGACCGCAGTGTCACCTGTGGCTGGAGCGGGCACGCTCCTGCGCCACCAATTCATGCGCACGCGGCGCACGTGGTGGTCGGTCCTCGTGTCGGGATTCGTCCAACCAACGATGTTCCTGCTTGCGATCGGGGCCGGCATCGGTTCTCAGATCGACGACGGCGAGCTCGCCCGACTCGGCTCAGACTCATACCTGGCATGGATCGGCCCGGGGATCCTGGCCGTCTCCGCCATGCAAGTCGCGTCGACCGAGGGCCTGTGGCCGACGATGGGTCTGTTGCGCTGGCAGGGCACCTATCGCGCCGTCCTGCGTTCCCCGCTCGGGGTCGGCACGCTCGGCGTCGCCCATGCGCTCTGGCTCGCTGTTCGGTCCATGGTCACCGCAACCTGCTTCCTGATCGTGCTCGTGATCGCAGGCGCCGCAACCAGCCCTTGGGCCGCTGTGATCCCGGTGCTCGGCGGTCTCATCGGTCTTGCGCACGGCGCACCCATTGCGGCCTACACGGCCAGCGTCGAGAACGAGAACTCATTCGCTGCGATCAGCCGCGTGGTCATCTTCCCGTTGTTCATCTTCTCTGGCGCGTTCTTCCCCGTCGATGAGATGCCCGCCGCGTTTGCGACCGCAGCCCGGTTCACCCCGACCTGGCACGGCGTCCAAGCCGCTCGCCATCTCGCCGCCGGCGACGTGAGCTCGCACACCGTCGGCCACGTCGGGTTGCTCGTCGGGCTGGCCTTGCTCGGCGTGGTGCTCGTCCACCGATC
>CAZEMU010000057.1:24092-26553 GCA_964513315.1 uncultured Acidimicrobiaceae bacterium
ACGTCGGGTTGCTCGTCGGGCTGGCCTTGCTCGGCGTGGTGCTCGTCCACCGATCGTTCAGCAAGAACATCGACCCATGACCGGTACTCGCTTCTTGCGGCCGATGCCGCCCGTCGAACGAAACCTGCTGTCGTGGAAGCGCCAGTGGTGGGTGATCCTGTCCGGTGTCTTCGAGCCGATCTTCTACCTGCTCGGCATGGGTCTCGGGCTTGGCGGCCTGGTCGGCACGATCGAACTTCAAGGTCAGGTCGTTGAGTACTCGACATTCGTCGCCGCGGGCCTGTTGGCATCGTCGGCAATGAACGGCGTGATCTTTGAGACGACGTTCAACTTCTTCTTCAAGCTGCGCGAGGCCAAGGTCTTCGACGCCATGCTCAATGCGCCAATGCGGATGGCCGACGTCATCGCTGGCGAGGTCTTGTGGGCGGTGAGCCGCGGCGCGATCTATGCCGCGATCTTCTTGGCAATCTCGCTTGCGTTCGGCGCGATTGCGTCGTGGTGGGCGCTCCTGTCACTTCCGGCCGCGATCTTGATCGCGTTGACCTTCGCAGCCATCGGCGCCTACGGCACGACCTATGTCCGGACCTGGCAAGACTTCGACCTGATCGGTCTGTTCATCTTGCCGATGACCATGGGCTCGACGACGTTCTTCCCGCTCTCGGCGTACCCCGACTGGGCGCACCCCATCGTGCAAGCGACGCCGCTTTACAACGGCGTTGCGCTCATCCGAGACCTCAACACCGGGCTGGTGGGCTGGCACGACGTCGGCCACGTCATCTATCTACTCGTCGCCGGTGTCGCGTTTGGTGTCCTCACGAGCCGCCGGTTGGATCGGCTGCTGCGGGCCTGACGGCTACTCCTTGGGGCGACGCATCCACGGCGACGTGGCGCTGATGTCCTCGACCGGAGCATCGGCGTCAGCCCATCCGGCGAACCCTGGTTCCAGGTGTGCGACGTTGGTGAAGCCCAGATCCTGAATTGCCTTGGCAGCGATCGCCGAACGCCAGCCGGCCGCGCAATGCAGCACGTAGCGGCCGTCGAAGTCGCTGTACTTCTCGTCGTGGTACGGGCTCTCGGGATCGAACCAGAACTCCAACATCCCGCGAGGCGCTGACACCGATCCGGGAATCACACCGAGCTTGAGCCGCTCGCGCATGTCTCGAATGTCGATGACGAGGCACGTCCCGGCATCCATCTCAGCTTGGAGCTGCTCCACCGTGAGTTCTTCGATCTCGGAGCGGGCATCGGCAACGACGTCATGGATGTTCCTGCGAGTCATGGTCGTGACGCTAGATGCCGCACCAGGGTGGAAGGAAGCCCGTTCTTCTGAAGGAGGGTCCGCGGAAGGCGGCGCACTACGTTCATGCGATGTCTGGGCAGCCGAGATCGGGAAGCGCATTCCGCGCTCGCCATTTCGGGCTGGTGTGGTTTAGCGGCCTGATCTGGCACATGTGCCGCTGGGGTGTCGCGTTCCTTGGCACCTTCTTGATCAACGACCTCACCGGCTCACCCCGGCTCGTGCAGCTCGCGGGCACGGTCTTGTACGCGCCGTTGCTCGTCGGCGGTGTCATCGGCGGTGTCATCTCAGATCGACTTGACCGGCTCACGACCGTCCGCTCGCAGATGCTGCTGATCGTGCCGCTCGCAACGATCATCGGGCTGCTCGTGCGAGCCGACCGCATCGAAGTGTGGATGATCTACTGCTTCATGTTCGTCGTCGGTCTGGGCTGGGTCAGCGACATGACGAGCCGGCGAGCGCTCGTGTTCGACTTGGTTGGCGAGGAGCGTCTGGACAACGCCATGGCGATGGAAGCGCTCAGCCTGTCGGCGGGAATGGCGCTCGGCGCCCTCGTCGGTGGCTACGCGGTCGATGCCGTCGGCGTCGGATCGTCCTATCTGGTCATCGCCGGGCTCTCCGTCGTCGGGTTCATCGCCCTCATCCCCGTGCGTGCGCCCGAGCGCAAGCAGGTGGTCCTCCGCTCAACTCCGGCCCAGGATCTACGAGACGGCTTGGCGATGGCGAAACGCAACACCAGCCTGCTGAGCATTCTCGGCATGACCGTGATCGCGAACTTCTTCCTGTTCACGTACTTCCCGATCATTCCCGCCCGTGGCGAAGACCTCGGGGCCGGACCGTTCCTCGTCGGGCTGCTCGCCGCTGGCACGGGCATCGGCATGATGACCGGAAGCTTGTTGTTCGCCCGGCTCGACCTGCGTCCCCGAGGCAAGGTCTACGTCGGCGGGATCGTGTTCGGCATGCTCATGCTGGTGCCCTTCGCTCTCGTCGGCACCTATCCCCTGGCGCTCGCAGCGATCATCGTCTCTGGCGTTGGGTCGGGGCTCTTTGGAGCAACCCAGTCGACACTCGTGATGCATGCGGTCACCGAGGACATGCGCGGACGCGCACTCGGTCTCATGTCGATGGCGATCGGTGCGCTTCCACTCGGCATGTACGCACTCG
>CAZEMU010000058.1:0-8361 GCA_964513315.1 uncultured Acidimicrobiaceae bacterium
GCGGACGGCGAAGGCAGCTTCGCCGGCATGGCCGACGACCCCGCCGGCACCGCCGCATCCAACAACCCTGTCCTCAGCACCCTGGTCACCGCCGTTGTCGAAGCCGACCTCGTCGACACCCTCAACAGCGACGGACCATTCACCATCTTCGCCCCAACCAACGACGCCTTCGCCGCCATCCCCGAAGACATCCTGGGCGCAGTACTCGCAGACAAGGACCTGCTCACCAGCGTCCTGACGTACCACGTGGTCATCGGCGAGAAGCTCAGCGCCACTGACCTCGTTGACGCCGCTTCCGTGACGACGGCCAACGGAGGCGAGCTCCAGATCGCCGCATCCGGGGCAGAGTTCACGGTCAACGGAGCGGCGGCAATCTGCGTGAATGTCCCGACGGCGAACGCCACGGTACACATCATCGACTCGGTGCTTCTGCCCGAATAGTCGAACACGCAACAACGCGGCCGGCGGTCCCTCCACCGGCAGTTCCCAGCCGTCCATTGGTCTCCGTTTGGATATCGATGGGCGGCTGGACCGCGTCTGCAGACCGGGTCATTCCCAGTAGCGACCAATCCACCCCGGCTGCGGCTTCGAACTATTGGCACCCGATCCTGGAGGCCTCGTGTCTGCCCACTCTTCCACTCGCCCCTTGGCCCGACGACGACTCATCCCAGTCTTCGCCATCGCCACAGTGCTGCTCTTCGCTGCAGGTCTCGGAACTGACTCAGCCGAGGCACAAGTGGCGACACGGTTCGCCGTTACCAGCGCTGCGGACACGACTGATGCCCAGCCGGGCGACGGCGTCTGTGCAGACGACTCTGGAGCGTGCAGCCTGCGTGCCGCGATTCAGGAAGCGAATACGAGCGATGCCCCAGCATCGGTCACAGTCCCACCTGGGACCTACCTGTTTACCCGGGCGAACACCGACGGCGATGAGGACGCCGGCTTCACCGGCGACCTCGATGTCTCAAGCCAGATTCGTATCGCAGCTTTCGGAGCGACGATCAACGCGGATTGGTTGGATCGAGCTTTCGAGGTCACCGCGGACGGCGAACTCGTCATCAGCGGTGCAACGATCATCAACGGCTACGCCCGCGGCGGTGAGGACCCAATCGTCGGGTCCGGCGGTGCAATCTGGAACGCAGGATCCACCACCGTGCAACTCTCGAGCTTCGTCGGCAATCGCGCCGAGGGACCAGCAGCGTCAGGTGGTGCAATCTTGAACACCGGCGACCTCACCGTGAACTACTCGACGTTCGAGGCCAACCGCGCCACCCGTGCGGGCGGCGCGATCGAGGCCAATGGCGGTTCTACGACCATTCTCGGATCGTCATTCACGGCCAACAAAACTGGCCCCGAGCCCGGCAACGGCGGCGCATTCCACCTGAGCGGCGCAGGCGATGTGCTCATCACATCGTCGACGTTTACGGACAATCTCGCAGTTGAAGGCGGCGCAGTGTGGAATTCCGCATCGGGTTCAACCACGGTCACAGACAGCTTGTTCACGACCAACCAGGCCACCGGCGTCGAAGCTGACCAGGGCGGCGGCGGCCTCTACAACGACGGCGGCACGCTGATCGTTGCGGACAGCACGATGGAGCGAAACAGCGCGACCGGGGCTGCTGGCTCGGGCGGTGCCATCTTGAACAACGGTGGGCGACTCGAAATCGAAACCTCGGTCATCAGCGGCAACAGCGCAGAGCGCGCTGGCGGCGGGATCGAAGCAAATCTCGGCACAACAACCATCGTGTCAACCGTGCTCGACGGCAACGACGCAGGTGCGAGCCCGGGCAACGGTGGCGCCCTCCACATCACGGGTGCTGGCGACGCGACGATCACCACGAGCGACGTCGTGAACAACACGGCGGGCGCCGAAGGCGGCGGCCTCTGGAATGGCACCGCGACGATGACAATCACCGACAGTCGTATCGAAGCCAATGAAGCGTTGGGCGCAGAAGCCGACCAAGGTGGTGGCGGCGTGTTCAATGCGGGCGGCACCATCATGATCAACGGCGGTGTCATCAATGACAACACGGCAAGGGGCACCTCCGGCTCTGGCGGTGGCGTCCTGAACGACCAGGGCACCGCAACGATCACGGCGACGGTGATCAGCAGCAATCAGTCCAGCCGTGCCGGCGGCGGCATCGAATCCAACGTTGGCGTCACCACGCTCGAGGATGTCGTGCTCATCGCGAACACAACCGGAGCTGCACCCGGCAACGGCGGCGGTTTCCACATCACGGGAGCTGGCGATGCCGACATCACCAACACCGAGGTCCTGCTCAACACCGCAAGCGCCGAGGGCGGCGGCCTTTGGAACGGAACCGGCACCATGGTTGTGACCGACAGCCGAATCGTCTCGAACACGGCAAGCGGCGTCGATGCAGACCAGGGCGGCGGTGGCCTCTTCAACGCCGGGGGAATCCTGGTGGTCGAGGGCGGAGTCGTATCGAATAACGACGCCGATGGCGCCGCTGGTTCCGGCGGCGGAATCTTGAACGACCGCGGCGAGCTGTCGGTGACCGGAACGACCATTGCGTACAACAGCTCGGTTCGGGCTGGTGGCGGCATCGAATCCGTCGGAGGCGCTGAAGCGCCAACCGGCGCGACGACGCTGGTGGATGTTGCACTTCGCCACAACACGACCGGCGACGCACCAGGCAACGGTGGGGCCTTCCACCTGAGCGCCAACAGTGTGGTTGCTATCTCCGGCGGCACGGTTATTGGAAACGCTGCGTCAAACGAAGGTGGTGGGCTTTGGAACTCGGCGAGCGGAACGATGACGGTCACTGGCGTCGCCGCCACCGCCAACCGCGCACCTATCGGACCAGACATTTACACCCAGCCAGGTGGTGACCTGACCGTCACGGGCTGATCGGGCACGGGTGGGTGGGCACGTCCCGCCACTCACGGGCTTGATAGCTCGCCGACCCACCCGATGCCTGACCTCGTTACACGGAGCCGCCGCACCGCCAGTACATGCCCCCGCTGCGGTCCAAGAACTGCTCGTCAACAAGCCAGCGACGAAGCATCGCTACGTCGTCGTGAACCTCGCCAAGTGATGCGTTGACGTCGGCCTCGGGATAGTGCTGGCCGATCTCGAAGCGCTGGACCAGATGGTCGAGCACCACGAGTCGCTTGGCCCGCTTGGTCGGGAAGTTGACGAGCTTGCCGTCGGAGAACGCAACATCGAGCACCTTGGCAATCTCACCGGGCTCGTCGGCGAACGCAGACGGAGCGGGCGGCGCAGCCTCGGAGCGGGCGGCGTGCTGAAACACGGCGCCATCGATCCGCCATGCATCGCCGACCGGTTCAACGAGGCCTTGCAACCGATCGAGCCCGTCGACCGCATCGCGAAGCGACACGGCGGCCCGCTCCCCTACTTCCGCAGCCGAGATTGGCTCTTCAGCAAGGATCAGCGCTGCGACGATCCGACGGCGCGTCTCATCGGCGAGCAACCCAACAATTCGCCGAGAGTCTGGTGCGGTCATGTCGCCAGTGTGGCGCTCAGGCCGTCGCCATCCACGGGAGTTTCAGATTCGGATGGGCACCGAGATCCATTGCCGATGGGCCATCGGATTGCATTCGCCACCAGGCGGCGGTGGCGATCATGGCTGCGTTGTCGGTGCACATGGAACGGCTCGGCACGAAGGCCCGGATGCCGCTCTCCATCGAATGGTCGAGCGTGCGTTCACGCAACTCGCTGTTGGCAGCGACGCCACCGGCAAGACAGATCGCCGTCGCGCCGACATCTTCGGCCGCTCGAATCGTCTTGGCCAGCAGCACGTCGACCACGGCAGCTTGGAACGATGCGGCGACGTCTTCGGCCGACACGTCGGGGTTCTTGCGCACGTGGTTGATGACGGCGGTCTTCAGGCCGCTAAACGAGAACTCGTAGCCGTCATTGATCATCGGCCGAGGGAAGTCGATCGAGGTGGGATCGCCCTGGGTCGCCAGGCGATCGATCACCGGGCCGCCGGGGTAGCCGAGGTCCAGATAGCGGGCGACCTTGTCGAAAGCTTCGCCCGCGGCGTCGTCGACGGTCTGACCGAGTAGTCGGTACTGGCCGTGGCCCGCCATCTCCACGAGCATCGTGTGCCCGCCGGAGACGAGCAGCACGACGAGCGGGAACTCGAGATCGGGCTCTTCGAGCAGACCGGCGTAAAGGTGGCCTTCGAGGTGGTTCACGCCGATGAACGGCACGTCCCACGTGAGGGCAAGCGCTTTGGCGGCGCTGACGCCGACGAGCAGCGAGCCAACGAGTCCAGGTCCGTACGTGGCTGCGACGGCGGTGAGCTCGCGCCCCTCGCGCCCAGCCTCGACAAGCGACTGCGCGATGACGGGCGTGATCAAGTCGGTGTGCGCTCGACTGGCGATCTCGGGGACGACGCCGCCGAAGCGAGCGTGGAGGTCGACCTGGCTGCTGACGACCGACGACAGGATCGTGCGGCCGCCGACGACGACCGATGCGGCGGTCTCGTCACACGACGTTTCGATGCCGAGGATCGTCTGGCCTTCGGCCGCTGGGGAGTTCAAGGTGTCGGTCATGCGGCTTCGCCTCTATTGCTCTGGTTGCCGGTGCTCTGGGTTGTTGTCTGGCGGAGGGTGTCGATGCGATCTCGCCAAGCCGCCGAGTTCGGTTCGGCGATCGCCATCACGAGTGCGTCACGGGAACCGGTGACATCGCTGCGGTCATAGAAGCCTCGTTCGATGCCGACCGGGGCGAACCCGAAACGGTTGTAGAGGCGCTGTGCGCCGCGGTTGCTCGGTCGAACTTCGAGCTCGACGCGATCGCAGTCCTGAGGATCAGCCAGCAGTTCCAGCAGCAGCGCTGTTGCGATGCCGGTGCCGGCCGCTTCGGCTGCGACCGCAACGTTCGTGATCCGCCACGTCGCTCCGTCTCGCCACACGCCGGCGTGGCCGACGATGGTGCCAGCATCGCCTTCGGCTACCAGATGGCGGACCGTGTCGAGCTGGATCTGTTCGCCGAACGCTGCTGTCGACCACGCGTCGCCATGTGCGACCTCGTCGATCGCCTGCAGCTCGGCAATGTCGGATGCACGGAGCGCACGGGTTGTGGTCATCGCTCGGGCCGTGTCTGCCAGTTGACTTCGGCGTCGGGTCGGCGCAGGTAGAGCGGCTGGATCTCGGCTGGCTGGACGAACTCTTCGCGCAGTGCGCGTGCGTGGGCGAGGGCGACGAGCGAGTTAGCTGACGGGTACGCCAGGCTTTCGTCGGCGACTTCGACCTTGGTGATCGAGGAGAACAGTTCGCGGTAGCGGAGTGCACCATCGCCAACGACGATGCACTCGGTGCTCGCGGCTTGAAGCTCGGCATACAGGTCGTCGGGTGTCACGACGTGCGGCTCGTTGACCCGCTGCAGACCGCCAGGAACTTGGCGGTAGAACGCGGTGAAGACCTCGCCACGGCGGGCGTCGATCGTGGCCGCAATCAGGCGACGGGTGTGGCGAAGCGGGAACGCAACCAGGTCGAGGCTCGACACGCCGATCATCGGCACGCCGAGACCGAAGGCGGTCGCCATAGCGGTGGAGATGCCAACCCTGAGTCCCGTGAAGAGCCCTGGTCCGACGTCGACGGCGACGACGCTGATCTCGTTGATGTCGACACGTGCCTGGGACAGTGTGAACTCGATTTGGGGAGCGAGCGACTCCGCGTGGCGCTTGCCGCGAGCCGAGTGGGTCGAGGCGAGCACGCCTTCGTGGCCGCCGACTGCACAACCGACCTGCGCAGTTGCGGACTCGACACCGAGGATGAGCATCAGGCGGTTACCTGTTCTGTGAGGTTCTTCTCGAAGAGTGCTTCGCCGAGGCGGGCCAAGCGGGCGTGCCAGGCGGTGCCGATGCCGATGAAGTTGAGGATGCGATCGTCGTCGCCTTCGCCGAACTCGATCTGCACCATGAGATACGACGCCGGCAGCGCGGGAGCGATCGTGTCGCCCCACTCGAGGACGACGACGCCGCCGCTCTCGAACAGTTCGGGCAGCGCCAGGTCGATGGTCTCTTCGATCTGTTCGATCCGATAGACGTCGAGGTGGTGGACGACGAGACGGCCGCTGTCGTAGCGCTGGTGCAGCGTGAAGGTCGGGCTCGTGATTGCATCGGTCACATCGAGGCCGGCACCAAAGGCTTTGGTGAACGCGGTCTTGCCTGCGCCGAGGTCGCCACCGAGCACGATGACGTCACCAGCGGCGGTGAGGTCGGCAACCGCGGCAGCGATCGTGGCGGTATCAGCCGGGCCGTGCGACCGCGCGGCGAGGTCGACAGAGTGTTTCACGGCGCTAAATCTACCGGCCGGGCCTGGCTGGCCCGACGATCATCGCCCGGATGCGTCCAGGTTCTGGCAGGACCGAATGGCCGACTCCACAGCGACGGTGGCCAGCAAGCGCACCGTGGCGACCGGCACGTCGAGCTCGCCCGTCGAGACGGCGACGAGTGCGTCGCCATCACCGCTGGTATGTGCCGGAAGCAGCGCGCGTCCGAAGCCATCGTGGCCGCTCTCGGCCACCTGACGGCAGCCGACCTTGTCCAAGATCGCATTCGTCCAGATGACGCCGATCGTGGTGTTCTCGCCCAGCTCCTCTGGATCTGTGGGCGGTACGTGGTCGCCTGCGAGTACCTCGGCGACGGTGCTGCCGTCATCGATGTCGCCGATTGCGTTGACGGCGATCGCGGCAGTCACGTGCAGCTCGCCGTTGGGCGTTGCGGCTCGAACGGTCTCGATGCCGATACCAGAGGGAACCCGGTGGTCGGCGCCGCGCCACTTCCCCACCGTTGCGCCCGCACCTGCGCCGACGCGACCCGACGGCCACGGCGCCTCCGCAGCCGCCTGAAGCGCGAGCCGACCCTCATCAGGCCCAGGCCGCGCCACGCCTTCCGCCAGATCAAAAAGGGCCATCGCAACAACGATCGGAACGCGACCGGCTCGGGTCTCGAAGCCGCGGTCCTGTTCGGCGAGGGCCTCGACCACGCCATGCGCAGTTGACAAACCAAACGCCGAGCCGCCGGTCAGCACGACTGCGTCGACCTGTTGGACCATACGCCGAGGATCCAAGAGCTCGAATTCACGGGTCGCCGGGGCACCGCCGCGTACCTCGCCCGAGGCGACGCAGCCCTCGGGAAACAGCACGACCGTGCAGCCGGTCGCGCCGCCAGGGTCGGTCCAATGCCCGAGCCGAACCGGGCTGCGTGAATCGTCCATCACATCCGAGGGTACGCGCGCCACCCCATCCAGAGGTCAGCGCACCTGGCGGATCTGATCAGTTTCCGGTGATCGACCAGGCCTGCGCGATGATGCGCCCGCCGACTCGTGGATAGCTGTCGATGATGTGCTTGAAGCTCATCGAGCCGCACACGCCGACGGTCGCCGATTCGGTGGCAACCACCGAGGCGAGTCGTCGCCCATTGCTGTTCGAAATCTCCGGAAGCAGTGCCAGCTCGCCGAAGAACTCGCCCGGACCGACGTGCTTGATCTGCTCGCCGTCCACGGTCACGGCCGCTTGCCCGTCGAGCAGGATCATGAACTCGTCACCCAACTCGCCTTGGGTCATGAGCTCGTCGCCCGTCGCAACCTGTCGTTGTTCCAACATCCGGTAGAAGCTGCGCTTCTGCCAGAAGCCCAGTTCCTCGAACACTGCCGTCATTCGTCCCGCCCGCCATGATCGTTGTTCCCCATGGCTGCAGCGTGCCATGAGCGTTTGCCTGCTGACGTGAAGCACTTCACACTCAAGCTGCGACAGTGGGCACACGCTCTGCGTACAAGTACACAATGTCCTCCATACCTAGGCCCGAAACGGGACTGGTTATGTCGAGTTACGGCGGTCGGGTGAGGGCGCTCGGGTTAGAGCGACCGCCACGCATCGATGACTGCGGCGACAGAGCGGTCGACGTCGTCGAACGTCGTCGACAGGTCCGAGACCGAGATGCGCATCGCCCGGCGCCCTTGCCACGTGGTGGCGCCCATCCAGCAGACCCCGCTGGCTTGGACCGCCTCGACGACTCGGTCGGTGGTGGCATCGTCGCCGAACGCGACCAACGCTTGGTTGAGCACGACGGACGCGAGCACCTCGGCGCCGGCGGCCGCAAGGGTCTCGCCGAATCGCTCCGCGCACCGACACGAATGCTCGATGAGTTCGGCGACACCTGAGCGGCCCCTTGTTGCCAGCACGGCCCAGACGGGGACGCCACGGGCGGCTTGAGACATCTGCAGGCCCATGCTCATCAGGGTGCGAGCTTCACCGCCATCGGGCACATAGGCCGCATCCATACGCATCGACCGGCGCAGTTGGTCGCCATCGGCACAGATCACGACCCCGCAGTCGTAGGGCACGTTGAGCCACTTGTGGCC
>CAZEMU010000058.1:8461-26344 GCA_964513315.1 uncultured Acidimicrobiaceae bacterium
CCGGTCGAACGCATCGTGGCTGGCGACCCGACCCGGTCGAGTAGCTCCAAGGCCGCATGCGCTCCGATCGGGGCATCGACAGAGATGTCAGCGAACGCGTCGAGTGCATCGAGCTGGGCTTGGTTCGGGCCGACGGGGCCATCGTGCGCGTCGGCGGCGTAGCGCTTCGAGGCAGCAACGGCGGCGTCGAACAGTTCAGAGTCTCCAGGCACGCGAGCAGCCTAGAAGGCGGATTACATGCGATCGATCAGTTGCTCAACCGCATCGTCGTGCGCTTGCGCAGCGTGGGCGCTGTCGAAGCGAGCCATCGACTCCCGCAGACCGACCAGCCGGCCGCGCCAGCCACCAAGATCGCCGAGTACTGCGCCGATTCGCCTCCGCAACTCACCGTCGGGATACAACGCTGCATCGTGCCATTGCGGCTCGACGAGCTCTGGGAAGCTGAGGCGATCGGGCAGCACGGGCACGCATCCGGCCGCCATGGCTTCGACCAGCGCGATGCCGAAGAACTCGTGGTCGGCCGCACTGATGACGACATCGGCTTGGGTGAGCAGCGCCCGGTAGGCGTCGGTTTCGAGCCAGCCCTCGTGGACGATGCGGCCGGCCAACTCGGAGCGAACCTGATCGCTCATGCCTTGATGTCCGTGGTTCTCACCGGCGAGGGCGAGTTCAAACGGCACGCCTTCGCTCGCCTGCGCCGCCAGAGCGGAGAAGACCGCGTGGGGATTCTTGTCGTGGTCCCAGCGCTGGTTCCACACCACGAGCGGGACCTCTCGCTCGGTGCGAGGCGCAGCGATCAGGCCAGAGACATCGACACCTGGCCACAACACCGTGCTCGTCGAGCGCACCCGCTCAAGCGCCCGCGGGTCGGTCGGTTCGGGTTGGCGGCCAAGCAGCTCGGGAAGCGCATCGAGCAGCGCGTCGCGGTGAAACCCAGAGTTCCACCACACCGCATCGGCTGCGAGTAGCGATCGCCAGTTCGCCAAGCCCAGGTCGGTTTCCGGTCGCTGGTTCGGGGCCAGCGGGTACAGCACTTGGTTCTCGTGGGCATACAGCGCGACCGGTGTTGAGCCGAGCGAACGACGGGCCAGCCCGGCGAACGCGGCAGCATCGATCAATCCTGATACGACCACCGCGTCGGGGCGACCGTTCGAGGCAACATGCTCGTCGAACTGGGCGGCGAGGTCGACCGCTCCGCCGCGCATCCGCCACTTCCAGAACCGATCCGGCAGTGTGAGCGTGGCGATGTCGTGGCGAGTTCGAGCGATCCAACCGTCGAGCCAAACGCGGTGCGAACCGCCGTACCACGGCTCGAGAACGACGACCGAGGCCACGTCAGACCACCGGCGCCCGATCAGACCTACGCACCATCAGACCTACACGCTTTCAGACATAGCGGCGGCGCACGCGACGTCCGATATCGCAGACGATCTCGTATGGGATGGTGTCGAACAGGCCGGCGGCGTCGGCCGCGGTAATGCGACGGCCGTCTTGCTCGCCGATCAGCACGACCGGGTCGCCGGAGCGAACGGTTGTCTCGGGTCCGAGGTCGACCATGGCCTGGTCCATCGTCACGGTGCCGATGACGGGACGAAGCTCGCCTCCGACGAGCACGTGCACGCCTCGTTCGTAGCTGTCGCGCCGCATACCGTCGGCATAGCCAACGGGAATGGTGGCGACGATCGTGTCCTCGGCCAGCGTGTGCCGCAAGCCATACGACAGCGATTCGCCGGCCTTGAGCGGTTTGACGAGTCCGACCTCGGTCTGCACCGAGAGCGCAGGTTCGAGTTCGACGACACCGTCGAGCGGCGACGACGGAGCAATGCCGTACATCGCAATACCGACTCGCACCATGTCGAAGCGAGCGTCGGGATGCCCCAGCAGGGCTGCGGAGTTCGAGGCGTGGACCATCACGTCGTCAGGCAGGTCGTCGCGGAGCTGATCAAGCACGCCTCGGAAGCGGGCTAGCTGCCCAGCCGTCTCGGGACGCTCCGGTTCATCCGCAACCGCGAAGTGTGTCCATACGCCGCTCAAGCGGATGCCAGGCTTGTCGGCGATCGCACGCACGATGTCACGCAGCCATGCGTCGGCGCCGCTGCTGCCATCGTCGGCCCACCCGGCCGCGGGACGCAGGCCGACACGGTTCATGCCGGTGTCGATGTTGAGATGGACGTCGACCGGTTCTTCACCCGCTCCGAAACCAGCCGCGGCGACGAGAGCGGCGATGCCGTCGGCGGTGTACACGGTCGGCGTGAGCCCAGCACCGACGACCTCGAACATCTCGTTCGGGCGAGGCTCGGACAACAGCAGGATCGGGGCCCGCACGCCGGATTGGCGCAGCTCCATGCCCTCTTCGACGAGCGCTACGGCGATCATCGTTGCACCGGCATCGAGCGCCGCTCGCGACGTCGCCACGGCACCGTGTCCGTAGCCGTCGGCTTTGGTGACTGCGCAAAGCTGTGCGGGCGCCGCATGGGCAGCGAGCCGCTCCACATTGCGGGCGAACGCGCCCAGGTCGACGGTGGCCTCAGTTGGCCGCATGATGTCCTCTCGGTCGGTGAGCAACGAGGTCGGAAACAGAGTGTGCCAGGCCGCTCAATAGATCCGAAGCGATGCCGCCAAGCAACGGAAGCTGGTGGCCGGCGTCGGCATGCACCCAAGCCCCAAGCGCCGCGGCAAGGATCGGTTCGAGGCCAGCGGCGGCGAACGCAGCGATGGCGCCGGACAAGACATCGCCTGATCCGGCGACGGCCAGCCGGGCGTCGCCGTGGCCAACGGCGATCGCACGCCCGTCCGGGGCGGCAACGATGGTGAGCGGGCCTTTGAGGAGCACGGTCGCGTTGGTGCGGGCCGCCAGGTCGCGACATGCCTCGAAACGATCGGCGCTCGGGCCTGCGCCAGCCAGAGCAGCGAATTCGCCTTCATGCGGGGTGAGGATCACCGATGGCCGCAGCTCCGGGTGGCGACCAACGAGCCGCAGCGCGGTGGCGTCGAGGACGACGGGCGTGTTCGGATCAAGCCCGTCGAGAACGGCGGCGACGTCTGGTCCAGTGTCGCTGGCCAGGCCCGGTCCGAGCACCACGCTGTGGAAGCGCTCGCGGTCGCGCAGCGCGGCATCGGCCCAGCCGCTGGTGGGGATGGATTCCATCACGATCTCGGATCGCTGGGTTGGGATCTCGGCGCCGGGCATCTGGGCTCGGACCATGCCGGCCCCGCTTCGGAACGCGGCTTCGGCAGCGAGCAGCGGTGCGCCTGACATGCCCGGCGATCCGCCGATGACGGCTACTGCTCGACGCCACTTGTGGTCGTTGCTGGGACGCACGGGCACCGAGCGCACAGCGTCGGAACGGGTGAACAACCAACGCTCGACATGATCCGTCGAAAGCCCAATGTCGGCAATCTCGACGTTGCCGCTCCAGTCGGCGCCTGGTTGCAGCAGCAGACCTGGCTTCAGCGCTGCGAACGTCAGCGTGTGCGTCGCCCGCACTGGGGCACCGACCAGTTCGCCCGTCAGCCCGTTAACGCCACTCGGGATGTCGACCGCCAGCACCGGCGCCGTGGTCTCGGCGCCATGAAACGGCCGGCTGATCCCGGTGCCGAACGCACCATCGATCACGAGGTCACAGTCGGGCAGCTTCGTCTCGCTGGGATCGACGACGCGCGTGCGCACGCCTGCGGTTTCGAGAACACGCGCCGCAACTCGTGCGTCGGCACCGTTGTTGCCGGGACCAGCAATCGCAACAACCCGACGTCCGTACACGCCGCCCAGCATCTGTCGAGCCGTCCGAGCCAGGCGTCGCCCAGCCCGTTCGATCAGCTCATCGACGGATTCGGCGGCGGCCTCGTCGATCGCGCGCATCTCTGCGGGCGTGACGATCGGAAGCACGTTGTCAGTTTGTCCGCTGGCGGATCAGCGTCGCCAACCGTCCGCAATGTTCACGGCTGGCTTGACCAGCAGATCGTCGAGCGGGACCGAGGCAAGCAGGGCCTCGTCAAAAGATGACTCGGTCTCGAGAACGGCGTCGCGGATCGCGACGAAGCGGTTCTGGTACGAGTGCAGCACGGTGCGAAGCGCATCGGTGCTGATCTCGTCGACGAGCTGCAGGTGCAGCAACGTGATGCCAACCGGTTGGGCGTCCTTGATCTCGGGCACCAGTGCGACGAGGCGGCCGTCACTACGGCCACGAGTGATCAGGACCTGGCCTTCGATCGCAACACGGTGCTTGGTGCCTCGCAGGACCGGATCACGGTCGACACGAGAAGCGATCTTGGCCGAGATACCAGAACGGTCGATGACAGCGATCGTGGCGTCATCGCGAGCTGGGTCGCCTTCGATGCGGTAGCGGGTGTGGCCGACAACTTCGTCGACCGCGGCCGAAAGCCCGGCGAGGGTCCGAAGCGTCTCGTAGCTCAGGGCATCTCGCGACGCACCGGCATCGATCGTTGCCGCGACGAGTGGGACGTGCAGCAGGCTCTCGTCGCTGCGGCTGATGCCTACGGTGACGGTCTTGGCCTGGTGCTTGATCGCATCGATGGGGCGAGTGAGCTCGTCGATGCCTCGGGCCAACGCACGGGTCAGGTCATCGAGTACGACCGCCGGCGTGCCGACCTTGCCGAAGTCGATCTGATAGCTGGTGAGCGATCCGACGCCATCGGCGTAGCGGAGCAGAAGCGCCAGGTCGACAGCGGTCGACGTTTCGAGGTGGCCGTCGTAGCGGCTCTGGCGCAGCTCGACGCCGAACTCGCGCCGAGCGATGTGCACCTGTGGCTGCAAACGGTCGAGAAGATCAGCGCCACTGGCGTCAGGCTGTGCGGCAATCTCGCCCTCGATCGAAGCCCGGAGGCGACGCAGAGGCATGGCCAGCGCGTCGATCGCGAGAGCCGCTTCGTAACCGAAGAGGTGCCCGGCAACCGCCGACAGCACAAAACCCAGCTCAGGCTCGACTGCAGGTACGCGGATCACGTTGGTAGAACCGAAGCGGGTTTCGCCTTCGTTGGCGATCACGACCGGCACGGCCTTGTGGGCCCGGTAGATGGCGACTTCTTTGACCGCGTCGTCGGCAGTTCCGCCGACGAGTCCAGCGGCGCACACGACGATCAGCGGCTCAGAGGAAAGGTCGATGTGCTTCTTGTCTTCGATCGAATCGCTCGCGATCGCCTTGTAACAAAGCTCGCTCAGCTTGATCCGGATCTCTTCGGCCGAGATGCGGTTCGCACCGCTGCCCACGATCGCCCAGTAGGGCTCAGGCGGTGCAACGGCGGCAGCGATCTCGCCGATCTTGTCGCGGCTTGCGATCACCGTTTCCATGGCCGCAGGAAGCGCCGCCAGGCCAGCGAGCACTCGCTGGGTCGCACTCGCAGCCGACGGGTCACGTCCGACCTGGTCAGCGATCACGGTTGCCAGCAAGAAGCCAGCGGCAACCTGGCTGTAGAAGGCCTTGGTCGACGCAACGCTCATCTCGACGTCACGGCCATCGCTCGTGTAGAGCACGCCGTCGGCCTTGTCGGTCAGGTCGCTGTTGCGGCGGTTCACGATGCCGATCACGGTGGCGCCGCGTTCGCGCACCAGGTCGACCGTGCGGTTCGTATCGGTCGTCGTGCCCGACTGGGACACGGCGACGATGAGCGTGTCGCTCATGTCCGCATCGATGCCGAAGCCAGAGAGTTCGGTCGCCAGGCTGGCCCGGATCTGCAGTCGACCGCCGACCTGATCCATCAGCGCCTTGACGAATGCTTGCGAGGCGATCGCGGCGGTGCCCTGGCCGATGCCGATCACTCGGGTGATCGAGCCATCCGCAAGCCGGTCACGAACGGCCTGAGGAAGCGTGTCTTCGCCGACGACGACCTCGTGGCCCTCGCCCGTGTCGATCAGCTTGCCGAGCAGCGTGGCTCGGAACGAGCGGGGCGACTCAGAGATCTCCTTGAGCAGGAAGTGCGGGTACCCGGCGCGGTCGATGTCTCGGGTCGTGATCTCGGCGGTCACGATGTCGTCTTCGGTGACCGGAAGCGAGCGGCCGTCGTAGCTGTGGCGCTCGACGCGCAGCGGTTCGCCAGCGGCGTCGGCGCGCAGGGTGACGATCTGACCGCGAGCCGATGCCGGGTTGCTTGGGTCGACCGGCGTTTCGCCGTCGAGGCGCAGGTAGTTCGGGGTCAGCTCGACGACGCCGTAGGGCTCGCTGGCGACGATGTAGGTGTCTTCGGCGAAGCCGACATAGATGGCCTGGCCGCTGCCTCGCTGGGCAAGTCGGAGCACGCCCGGCTCGGCGGCGCCGCACAGCCCGATCGCGACCGAGCCTTCGAACGAGGCCACGCTGCCGCGGAAGGCTTCGTGAGCATCGGCGCCGCGCGTGACCGCATCGGCGACGAGCGTCGGGATGACCTTGACGTCGGTCGTGATCGCCGGGGCGAACTCAAGGCCTGCAGCGGCGGCGAGATCGGCATAGTTGTCGACATCGCCGTTGAGCGCAGCCACGAAGTACGGGTCGCCGTCGCGTTCGAGGGCTTCGCTGTTGATGGGCGATGCGTTGGCTTCGCTGATGATGCCGACGCTGGCCCAACGCGTGTGGCCGAGCACCAAGACCTGAGCTTGGGAGTTCGCGAGCAGTGCGCTCAGCAGGTCGTCGGCGGCGATGGCACGGCGAAGGGCCGCGGTGTTGTCACCGAGCTCGCCGATTTCGGCGGCCTCTTTGTAGACGAAGCTGACCACGTTGCCGAGGCGGCGCACGCTGGTGTTGCCGAAGCTCTCGTCACCGGAGCGATCACTGAGCGCTCGGGCGAGTGCAGGATCATCGAGGTCCATGCCGTGATCGCTGACCAAGAGGTGGAGGCCGACCGAATCGCGGCCGCGGACTTCGAGTCGATCGAGTGCGGCGAGTGCGTCGTATACCGATGTCATTGCGGCGATTGCAGCGGGTGCCGGAGCTGGGCCGCTCAGTGCCAACACACCTGCGGGGACCGCGAGGCGGTCACGCAGAATTGCCCACAGCACGTCCTTGAGCTGGACGCGTGCGGCGTTGAGGTCTTCTTCGATGGTCGTGCCGGCAGCGAGGGCCTCGGCATCGAGGGTGGCGAGCTGCTGCTGGATCGGCTCGAGGCGAGCGGCGACTTCAGCGACCAGTCCGGGGTGGGTCAACAGGCTGGTCACGCCGGGCACGCCGAGCAGTAGCTGGTTGACCTGACCGAGCGCGGCAGACGCGGTCAGGATCGACGGCGGCGAGGCCACGTCGAGTCCAGCCGTCGCGGCGCTGACCGCATCGAGGATTTCCGAGGAACTGGGCGGGGTGCGGTCCGATGGACGCCGCACAACACCAATGATTCCGCACATGTCGCCACTCCCTACTTCGTTGAGTACGTGGTCAGTTGAGTACGTGGCTGATTACGCCGGGCAGGGAGACGATTCTAGGCTCCCAACAGCCTGCGTCGACGGCGCATCGGCCGTATGTCACAGCACCGGCGCCACTGGGAGGCCCCCAAGGCGCTCAGAATGCCCCGTTTGGTGGGCTCGAGCTCACCGACCGTGGCAACGAGATGCCGACGAAAGATGGCGGGTTCAGCCATGGTGCGCTGCGACGGCGTCGCACAGCTGCGAGCAGATCCGCTCGGCATCGCCGTCGGTAGCGGCTTCGACCATGACCCGGATCACGGGTTCGGTGCCCGACGCCCGGATCAGTACCCGTCCGTCGTCACCGAGTTCGGCCTCGGCTACAGCGATGTCATCGGCGATTGCAGCGGTCGGATCAGCGACCCGTTCGGCTACGCGAACGTTGCGCAGCACCTGCGGGAAGCTCGTCATGGCTTCGTCGGAAAGCTCCGCGAGTGAGCGTCCGGTGTCGGCAAGCACGGTGAGCAGTTGCACGGCGGACAAGAACCCGTCGCCGGTCACGGCAAGGTCACGGAAGATCAGATGCCCCGACTGTTCGCCACCGAAGCTCCACCCATTCGTGGACAGTGCTTCGAGGATGTGGCGATCTCCGACGGCGGTGACTTCGACGGTCACGCCGGCGGCTTCCATTGCTTTGTGGAAGCCGAGGTTCGACATGACGGTCACGACGACCACGCCATCGTTGAGTGCATCACGGCGACGCAGATCCGTGGCCACGATCGCCATCAGGTGATCGCCATCGATCACCCGGCCGGTGTGGTCGACACAGAGCAGGCGGTCGGCATCGCCATCGAGAGCGATGCCGATGTCAGCGCCCTGTTCGACGACCGCGGCGGCGAGCGACTCGGGGTGCGTGCTTCCGCAGGCCTCGTTGATGTTGCGCCCGTCCGGCGTGTTGAACATGACCGTGACGGCGGCGCCAAGGTCAGCCAGGGCGGGGGCGACGACGTGGCTCGCGGCGCCATTGGCAGCATCGACGACAACGGTGAGCCCGTCGAGGCGACACCGAGCGGTGCCGGCAACGTCGGCGACCCAGGCCGCAACGTCGGGTTGGATCGAGGCGATTGGCTCGGCGAGCGGCGGCACCGGGGCGAGCAGGTCTTCGGCCAGCACCGCTTCGATCGCGGCTTGCTCGTCGTCGCTGAGCTTGCTTCCGGCAGCCGAGAACAGCTTGATGCCGTTGTCGTGCCAGGCGTTATGTGAGGCCGAGATCATGACGCCCGTTGCGCCTCGGGCTGCAGCGGTGAACGCCACGGCCGGCGTTGGCGCGACGCCGAGATCGAGCGGTACGACGCCGCCTGCGATCAGTCCAGCGGCAATTGCGTCTCGCAACGCAGGGCCGGACTCGCGGGTGTCGGCGCCGATAACGGCTTCGGCCCCGCCGAGCACAGACGCGGCAGCTCGACCGATCGCAAAAGCGAGTTCGGTCGAGAGCTCATCAAAGGCTCGGCCCCGAATTCCATCGGTGCCGAAACGTGGGGCAGCCACGAGAAAGGCCCAGCTTGCAAAGGCAATGCCGCGGCAGCGTCAAGCGACGCCGCCAACGAGCAATTAGCGCTTGCTGTACTGCGGTGCCTTACGGGCCTTCTTGAGGCCGTACTTCTTCGATTCCTTCTTACGAGGATCGCGCCGGAGGTGACCGGCCTTCTTCAGACCGTCACGGCGCTCGGGGTCAAGTTCGACCAAGCCACGGGCGATGCCCAGGCGAAGTGCGCCGGCCTGACCGGAAACGCCGCCGCCTTCGATGGTGGCGTGGATGTCGTACTGGCCAGCGGCCTCGGCGACATGCAGGGGTGCCAGAGCAGCGTTGCGCTGCGCGGTCTGCGGGAAGTACTCAGCACCGGTCTTGCCGTTGATGGTGACTTCGCCGGTTCCGGCGTGGAGACGAACACGGGCGACTGCACGCTTGCGGCGACCGGTGGCTTGCACGAGATACGACATGGTATGACTCCTCAGACCTTCGCTTGGGCCTTGTCCAGGACCAGCTCGGTGGGCTTCTGGGCGGCGTGCGGGTGCTCGGCACCGGCATAGACCTTGAGCTTGGTGGCCATCTGGTCACCCAAGCGAGTGTGGGGCAGCATGCCGGTGATCGACTTGCGGACGGCCTCGGCCGGCTGCTCGATCAGAAGGTCGGCGTAGCTACGGGTCTTGAGACCACCGGGGTAACCCGAGTGGCGGTAGACCATCTTGCGTTCTGCCTTGCCAGCGGTCAGGACGACCTTTTCGGCGTTGATCACGATGACGTGATCGCCGACGTCGGCGTTCGGAGCGAACGTCGGCTTGTGCTTGCCGCGCAGGATCCGAGCAATCTCGGTCGCCATGCGTCCGAGCACGAGGTTTTCAGCATCGACAACGAACCACTCTCGTTCGATGTCACTTGGCTTTGGTGCAAACGTCTTCACGTGAAACTCCGGCAAATGTGCCCGGCAGGGGGATCTGCCCTGATGGTGCGGTTTGTGCATACACACAGCACCGCATTGGGCCAGCCCCATAGGTTACGCGGGCAGACCCGAGTTCCCACCCGATCCCGGCAACGAATGCGCCAATGCAGCCAAGGCGACCCAACCGCTGCCGAATGGGTGAAAGAATTCGTTTTCGGCGGAACCAGGAGGCACCCGTGGGACGTCTGAGGGGTATGGAACGCATGTCGATTGCTTCATCCAGCACGCCGATCCGGCGCTTTCTCGCGCTCGTTCTCATCTTTGCGCTGTTGGCCACCGCCTGCAGTAGTGATGATGCGAACGGCAGCGGCGAGCGTGGTGCGGGCACGTCTACAGGCGAGGGCTCTGGCTCAGGGTCCGCAAGCGGCGGCACCAGCGGATCGCAACAAGGAACCGGGAGCGCAGTGACCGTACGCATCGACGGCGATGGCATCGCCGACACCGATACCGAGATCATGATTGAGCTCGGCAACTTCGACGGCACCGAAGCCGATCAGGGCCTCGTCCGCGAAACCACGGTCGATGGCACGCCACTCGATAGTGCCGACACGGCGTTGCTGCTGTCCCGGCTCACGCCGCTCGAAGAAGACGCCGACGATCGCACCGAGTTCAATCGTCCACCCGAGACCCGGCCGCGTCCACGCCCTGGCGCCACCGTCGACCAGTCCTTCCCTCCGCCGGCCGACGCTGGCCCGGTCGAAGCGACCGACCCGGGACCGCTCGAAGTGCTCCGCTTCCAGCCCGAAGGGCCCGTCGACCTCGCCCCGTTCATCTCGGTCACGTTCAACCAGCCGATGATCGCGCTCGGCACCGTCGACCAGGTCGAAGCTGCCGACGTGCCAATCACGATCACTCCCGAGATGCCCGGCCGGTGGATCTGGCTCGGTACCCGCACCGCTCGCTTCGAGTACGAAGTCGGAGCGATCGACCGGATCCCTGCCGCCACGAACTACGGCGTCGAAGTCGACGCAGGAACGACCTCGGTCAATGGCGGCGAACTCGGCGAGGACATCCGCTTCGAGTTCTCGACCCCCACCGTGCAGGTCCGCGACGTGACCCCCATGCACAACTCGCTGTCCACCGAACCGATCTTCTTCATCGAGTTCGACCAGCGGATCGACCCCCAAGCAGTGCTCGAGGTCATCGAGCTGTCCGCCGGCCAGGACCGTGTCGCTGTGCGCCTCGCAAGCGATGAAGAAATCGCCGAAGACCCCTCGATTGCCTCGCGGGCCGAACGCGCCCTTCCTGAACGCTGGATGGCGATCCGACCAACCGATGAGCTGCCGACGGCAACCCGCATCTCGCTCGACATTGGCCCACGGGTGCCGTCGGTCGAAGGCCCCGAAGTCGACGACACCGTGTTCAGCTTCAGCGGCGAGACCTATGGCCCGCTCGACCTCGTCAACGCCCGCTGCGGCTGGAGCGACAACTGCACCCCAGGCACGCCGTTCTACTTCGAGTTCTCGAACCCGCTCAACGCCGAAGCGTTCGACGCCAGCCTCGTCACCATCGACCCAGAACTACCGGGTGCCCGGATCGGCGTCAGCGGACGCGAGATCACCATCCAAGGCTTCACCAAGGGCCGCACCACCTACGACGTCACCATCGACACGGACCTCACCGACATCTATGGACAGACGCTCGGCGAAGATGTCACCCGCTCGATCGATGTCGGCAACGCGCCACCGGCACTGTTCGGTGTGGGCCGCCAGCTCGTCACGCTCGACCCGATCGTCGACGACGGCCGCCTCAACGTGACCTCGATCAACAACAACCGCCTGCTGCTCCAGGTCTACGAGGTCGACCCCGAAACCGACTGGGTCACCTACCAGGACAACGGGTGGAGACTGACCGAAGACCGAGAGAACTGGAACCCACCGTGGCCAGTGCTCGCACAACGAACGGTCAACACCAACGGCGAAGAAGACGAGTTCACCACGGTCGCCCTCGACCTCGTCTCCGAACTCGAAAACACCGGCCACGTGGTCGTCGTCGTCGGCCCCGAACAGCGCCGCAACGATGACTGGCAGAACCGACCGCTCACCACGTGGGTGCAGCGCACCAACCTCGGCATCGACGCTGTCACCGACGACACCAACGCCATCGTGTGGGTCACCGACCTGCGCACCGGTGAACCCATCGTCGGCGCTGACGTGAACCTCATTGGCAATGGCGGTGTGGCTGCCAATCAGGTAACCACCGACGCTGACGGCCTGGCAGAGCTTCCGCTTCTGCGAGAGAACCGCAGCCTGCTGGTTCAAGCCGACGGCGACCGCGCCCTCATCGGCGAGTTCTGGGCGAACTCGTGGGAGCGCGGCGACGAGCTTCGCTGGTACGTCGTCGACGACCGCGGCATCTACAAGCCGGGCGAGACCGCCCGCATCAAGGGTTGGGTCCGCAGCTCCGACGCCGGAGTACCTGGAGACTTGTCGCTCCCGAACAGCGGTTCAGTCCGTTGGAGCGCCCAAGACGCATTCGGCAACGAGATCGGCCGCGGCGACGTCGACCTCTCCCCTGCCGGCGGCTTCGACTTCGCCGTGGAACTCCCCGAGGACATCACCCTCGGAGGCGCATCGATCTCGCTCTCGACCAGCGCATTCAGCGGCGTGCAGAACGCGAGCTGGTGGCACGAACTGCAGGTCCAAGAGTTCAGCCGCCCCGACTTCGAAGTCACGACCGACATCGAAACATCGGCCCCGCACTTCCTCGGCGACGAGCTTCATATCGATGCGACCGCCGAATACTTCGCGGGCGGCGCGCTCGCGGGTTCGACCGTCGACTGGCAGGTCACGGGCAACACCACCAGCTACTCGCCACCGAATTGGCCGGACTACAACTTCGGCATCTGGACGCCGTGGTGGTTCGACTATGGCTTTGGAGGCGGCGGCAGAGGCTTCGGTGATGACTTCGGCGGCGGCTTCGGCTTCGGGGGTGGCGGCGTCACTGAGTTCTGGAACGCCACCACCAGCGGCGACGGGGCCCACGGGCTTTCCGCGATCATCACGACCGAGGGCAAGCCACGTCCGATCTCGATCAACGCCAACGCGACGGTGATCGACGTCAACCGCCAGCCCATCTCGTCATCAACGACAGCGCTCATCCACCCGGCCGATCTCTACGTCGGTTTACGCGGCGGCCGCACCTTCGTCTCCGCCGGAGAGCCGGTCGACATCGATGTCATCGTCACCGACCTCGACGGCGAACTCGCTGCCGGCGCAGAGGTGCTCGTCACCTCGACCCGCCTCGAATGGCGTTTCGAAGGCGGCGAGTGGATCGAGGTCCCCGTCACCGATGGTTCGTGCGAAGCAACCAGCGATGACACAGGCCCCGTGCAGTGCTCGTTCGAACCGTCCGAAGGCGGCCGCTACCGCATCGCCGCCACCGTCACCGACGCCGAAGGCCGCACCAACCTCACCGAGTTGACCCGTTGGGTCTCGGGCGGCGATCGCCCGCAGAGCCGCCGAGTCGAACTCGAACAGCTCACCCTCATCCCGAACAGCGACAGCTGGCAGCCCGGTGAAGTCGCCGAGATTCTGGTGCAGTCGCCATTCGTCGACGCCCACGGCTTGGCCGTCGTTTCTCGTGGCAGCATCGACCGCACGATCACGTTCGACTTCGACGAGACCGGCTCTGCGGTTCTGCAGATCCCAGTGACCGATGCGGACATCCCCGGCATCGGCGTACAGATCGAAGTCGCCGGCACCGCGCCTCGCAGCGGCGCCGACGGGCGCCCTGACCCAGACCTGCCAGCCCGGCCAGCGTTTGCGGCCGGTCAGCTGAACTTGCCGGTCCCGACCGACGAACGCGAACTAACCGTCGACGTCGCGCCTCGACAGTCCCGGCTCGAGCCGGGCGAAGGCACCCAGGTCGACGTCGCGATCTCCGGCCCCGACGGAGAACCCGTCGCTGGCGCCGAGATGCTCGTCATCGTCGTGGACGAAGCCGTGCTTTCGCTCACCGGCTATCAGCTCGGCGATCCGCTCGAGGCGTTCTATCCCCGCAACGGCGCCTTCGCCCAGTCGTGGCGTGGCCGAGCAACGCTGCTGCTCTCGGATCCGTCCATCGACAAGATCGGCGACGGCGGTGCCGGCGACACTGTCGAAGAGGCTGCGTCAGACGACTTCGACATGGCCATGGCCGATGACGCAGGCGACTTCGCCGCTGCCGAGGCACCCGATGCATTGCAAGCCACCGCACGAGCGGGACTGGCGTTCACCGGCAGCGACGAAGCGGCGCCTGCGATCGAGGTTCGTTCGAACTTCGATGCGCTCGCCGTATTCGAACCCCAGGTCACAACCGATGCCGATGGCCGGGCGACGATCGACGTGCCGCTGCCCGACAACCTCACCCGCTACCGGGTGATGGTCGTTGCAACAGCTGACGCGACCGAGGCTGGCTCGGGCGAGTCGAACATCACGGCCCGACTCCCCGTCACGGTGCGTCCCTCGCCGCCACGGTTCGCCAACTTCGGCGACCGGTTCGAGTTCCCCGTCGTCGTGCAGAACGCAACCGACGAAGATCTCGACGTCGACGTGGCGTTCCGATCCACGAACCTGAGCACCGACGGACGCGACGGCACGACCGTGACCGTTCCGGCCAACGACCGTGTCGAGGTTCGCTTCGACGTCTCGGCCGAAGATGCTGGCACCGCCCGCTATCAGATCGCAGTCTCGGCCGGCTCATTCGCTGACGCCGCCGAAGGCTCGTTCCCCGTCTACACGCCCGCGACCGCCGAGGCGTTCGCCACCTACGGCGTGGTCGACGAGGGCAGCATCGCTCAGCCGTTCACCGAACCCGAGAACGTGTTCCCGCAGTTCGGCGGGCTCGAAGTCTCGACCTCTTCCACGGCCGTCTCGGCGCTGACCGACGCAGTGATCTACGTCAAGGAGTACCGCTACGACAGCAGCGATGCCTTTGCGTCACGCATCATCGCCATCGTTGCCCTCGATGAGATCCTGACCGCCTTCGAGGCCGAACAACTGCCATCGCCCGACGAACTGCGCAGCACCGTCAACGGTGACATCGACCGCCTCGCGTCGATGCAGAACGGCGACGGGGGCTTCCCCTACTGGCGCCGCGGCCGAGACTCGATTCCGTACAACTCGGTCCAGGCCACCCACGCACTCGTGCTGGCACAAGAGGATGGCTTCGAGGTCGGCGGACAAACGCTCGAGAATGCGCTCTGGTACCTCGCCAACATTGAGGACCACTTCCCGGACTGGTACAGCGAACGCACCCGCCGTGCGATCAGTGCGTACGCGCTGCACGTGCGGTTCTTGTCCGGCGATCGCGACGTGGCCACGGCGACCCGTATCTTCAACGAGAGCGTCACCGACGACGACAGCCGAGTCCAGCTCGACGTCGCCGCCTGGTTGTGGCCGATCCTCCAAGGCACCGACCTCGATGCCGAGATCGAGCTGCTGCTTAACAACCGGGTTTCCGAAACGCCGAGCGCCGCCACGTTTGCGACGAGCTATCAAGAACAGGCCTATGTGTTGTTGCACAGCGACCGACGCACCGACGCCATCGTGCTCGATTCGCTGCTGCGCATGCGCCCTGACAGCGACCTGGTCCTCAAGACGCTGAACGGCCTGTTGTCAGCTCGCAGCAACCGCGGCTACTGGCGCAACATTCAGGAGAACAGCTTCGTGCTGCTCGCTGGCAGTGCCTACTTCGACCAATTCGAGGATGTCGACCCCGACTTCATTGCCCGGGCATGGCTCGGCGAGACCTACGCCGTCGAGCACACCTACGAGGGCCGCTCGACCGACGTCAATGCGACGCTCGTGCCGATGGCGCTACTGGTTGGTGACGGCGAGGCCGCTCCTGGCCCGGACGGCTCGGACATCGTGCTCGCCAAGGACGGCGACGACGGGCGTCTCTACTACCGCCTGGGTCTGCGCTACGCCCCGACCGACTTCGAGCTCGAACCACGTGACCAGGGCTTCGTCGTCCAACGCACGTACGAGGCCATCGACGACGCCGCTGACGTGGTCCGTAACGACGACGGTTCGTGGACCGTGCAAGCGGGTGCTCGGGTCCGGGTGCGGCTCACGATGGTCGCCGACAGCCGACGGACCCACGTTGCGATGCTCGACCCGATGCCTGCCGGTTTCGAGGCCATCAATCCTGCGCTCGCCACCAGCGAACCCATCCCTCAGGCCGACCCGGCCGACAGCTTTGCGAGCCGTTTCTGGTGGTACCGCTGGTTCGATCATCAGAACCTGCGTGACGACCGAGCCGAAGCGTTCGCCACATGGCTCGGTGCCGGAAGCTACGAGTACACATACGTGACTCGGGCCATCACGCCAGGCACGTTCGTCGTGCCACCGGCTCGAGCTGAGCAAATGTATGAGCCCGAGGTCTTCGGCCGCTCGGCGAACACGACGGTGACGATCATCGACGAGTAGCCACTCGCTCCATCTCGATCCGCCAAAGAGCGCCGCTCACCGAGCGGCGCCCTCTCGCGTCGTGTGTGGCTTGCTTTTCGGGTTGGCTGTGAATTTGGGCCAATCGGGGAACCAGCACCGGGGTGGAGAACGTCTGAAGAACCATGCACCACTTCCGACGCCCTGCCCTTCGCCACCCGCTCTTCCGCCTCTCGCTCCTTCGCGTTCCACTCGTCCGGATGGTGGCACTGATGCTGGCCGCAACGCTCGTCGCGACCGCCTGCAGCAGCGACGACTTCGATGCCGCATCGGCCACCGATGCCGTCGACAGCTCGAGCGATGTCGCTGACGCAGGCGAGTCCTTCGCCGTCGAGTCCGAGGCAGAGCCCGCCGCGGACCGAGCAACCGGTAGCGATGACGACGACGCCATGGCTGACGAAGAAGCCATGGACGACGCTATCGAAGACGATGCGATGGAGGAGGAAGCGGCCGCTTCGATCGACGATTCGGTCGACGAAGAAATCGAAGAAGAACCGCTCATCGAAGCGCCTCGACCCCAGGCTGGCCTGCTCACGGCCGCCGACATCGATGACAACCTCAACTTTGGGTGGTTCGACCGCATCTCGAGCGACTGGCGCCTCGAAGAAGGCCAGCGGATCCCCGCATTCGACCTCTCCGACCGCTTCGTGGTGCAGGTCAATGCACCCAACGGCGTTGGGATCGGCAACGCCGAGCTGATCGTCGATGGAACCGGTGGCGCCCGACGGGTCGTGACCAACAGCGCCGGCATCGCCTACGTGTACCCGTCATGGCTCGGCCACGACCTCGACCAAGGCGTGCTGCTCGCCATCGGTGACGTCGAACTGCAGGTCGATGCAGCAACCGCTGCCGCCGGGCCGGTCGAGATCACCATCGACGGCGACACGACTCCCCCATCGCAACTCGACGTCGCACTCGTGCTCGACGTGACCGGCAGCATGTCTGACGAACTTCGCTACCTGACCGTCGAGTTCGAGGCGATCATCGCTCGCCTCAACGACGACTACGGCAACGTCGACATGCGCTTCGCGCTCGTCGTCTACCGAGACACCTCCGACGACTTCGTCACCCGCACCTTCGACTTCACCGACAACGTGCAAGAGATGACCGCATGGCTCCAGGACCAGAGCGCCAACGGCGGCGGCGACTTCCCCGAGGCCATGGACGCCGCCATGCGCGACGCCGAAGAGTTCTCGTGGCGCACCGGCGACGACGTCGCCCGAGTCCTGATCCTCAACGCTGACGCTCCTCCGCACGACGAGAACATCGCCTCGATGCTCGATGCGGCGAGTGGCCTCGGTTCCCGTGGCGTGCGGATCTACCCACTCGCGGCGAGCGGCGTGGACCGCACCGCCGAGTTCCTGATGCGCACCATGGCCGTCACCACCGGTGGCCGCCACTTGTTCTTGACCGGCGACTCCGGCATCGGCGGCGAGAAGCTCGAGCCAAAAGCCCAGTGCTACGTGGTGACCGGCCTCGATGACCTGCTCTACCGGGTTATGGCCAGCGAACTCGCCGGCGAACGCATCGAAGCTGCCGACGCCCAGATCGTCCGCACCGTCGGCCACTACGACCGAGGACGTTGCCAGTAGCGAGAGTTGGCCCCAAGACGCAATGCAGCCCCAAGACGCAA
>CAZEMU010000059.1:0-10905 GCA_964513315.1 uncultured Acidimicrobiaceae bacterium
TGATGGATCGTGGATCCGGCTCGATCAAGGTCGGCCTGTTGTTGGTTGTAGGCCCGCTCACCGATCACGAAGTCGATCGCAAAGGGAAGCGCAACCGGTGCCATCGAGGCCGGGTCGGCGCCGCCGACGATCACATCGGCGCGAGCATCGAGGAACGATTGGATCAGGCTCTCGACCAGCTCGAAGTCGGCGGTGGGCTGCACCGACTCGGCTCGGGTCTGGTCACTCGCTCGCGCTCTATTGGCTGCTGGGCATCTTCTTCATCATCCCGACTGCGATCGTGATCGTCTTTCTCAGCGATCGAACGAAGCAGCAGCGCTAGGCGCGGTTACGGGAAGACGCGACGTCGGACAAGGTCCACGCGTCGCCAGCCCGGTCAGGACCTCGACCGTTCCGTCATCCATGGTGACCGGGAAGTTCTCACGGGGGAACAGTACGACCCCAACGAAGCGAAATCGAGGGCTTTGTGTGCTCAATGAGGCGGGCGGGGCAGTGGGGTAGAGCTGTCGGCGTTGCAATCATGCGGATCTGAGAAGTTCTCCAAGGAAAGCCTTGCGATCGAACGACTGTTCGAATTACGCTCGTGTCATTGCGAACAAGCGTTCGTGTGGCGTGCCGCAGTCAGCCGTCGAACGGGCCGATACAAACCTCGATCACCGGGGTGCGAAATCGGTTCCGGCGAGACTGTCACACCCCCCTCGTAACGTCTCAATCACCTTCCCCACCACCACCGACCCGGACCCAGCAGCCGCTACATGCATTGCTTCCGGGCACGAACAAGGAGACACCCCAGTGGAGCGAGACAAAGCCCTCGATATGGCCCTCAAGCAGATCGAAAAGAACTTCGGTCAGGGCGCAGTGATGAAGATGGGCGAGCGTGGCTCGATGGCGATCGAGGCGGTTCCGACCGGTGCACTCGCACTCGATGTCGCCCTCGGTATCGGCGGCATCCCCCGTGGCCGCATCGCTGAAATCTTCGGCCCTGAGTCGTCCGGTAAGACGACACTGGCCCTGCACCTCGTCGCAGAGGCGCAGCGCAACGGCGGCATCTGCGCATTCATCGATGCTGAGCATGCCCTCGACCCGGTGTACGCCAAGGCCATCGGCGTCGACGTCGACGAACTGCTGATCTCCCAGCCCGACACGGGTGAGCAGGCACTCGAAATCACCGACACGCTGGTGCGCTCCGGTGCCATCGACGTGCTGGTCATCGACTCGGTTGCCGCCCTCACGCCTCGTGCCGAGATCGAAGGCGAGATGGGCCAGAGCCACGTTGGTCTTCAGGCCCGCCTCATGTCGCAGGCGCTACGCAAGCTCGCCGGCAACTTGAACAAGTCCAAGACCATCTGTGTCTTCATCAACCAGCTGCGTGAAAAGATCGGCGTGATGTTCGGTTCGCCCGAGACCACCCCCGGTGGCCGTGCGCTCAAGTTCTACTCATCGGTCCGTCTCGACATCCGTCGCATCGAATCGATCAAGGACGGCGTCGAAGTCGTCGGTAACCGCACCCGTGTCAAGGTCGTCAAGAACAAGGTCGCACCTCCGTTCCGTCAGTGCGAGTTCGACATCATGTACGGCGAGGGCATCAGTAGAGAGGGCTCGGTGCTCGACCTCAGCGTCGAACACGAGATCATCAAGAAATCTGGTGCCTGGTACACGTACGAGGGCGAACAGATGGGGCAGGGCCGAGAGAACGCCAAGAAGTTCCTTCGAGAGAACCCCGAGATCATGGTCGAGCTCACCGAGCGGGTTATGTCGACCTTGTTGCCCAGTTCCGAAGAGCTCGAAGAAGCCCAACAGGCTGACGATGACGAAGAGTTCACCGAGGCTGATGACGAGCCAATCAGCCTCGACTGATTACCAGGCGTTTGGCCACCCAGCCCGTGCCTCAGCCCATGTAGCTGTGCACGTGGCGGTCAATCGCTAACCACTCGCTGCGACGGGGAGTTCGTCCCGTCGAGTGAGCATCATCGGGACGCTGCTGGGGCGTCCCGATGTCTTTCGACCGGCGACTGTGTACTGACGGTCAGCCGGACAGCAAGCGGGTTCGCAAGTGCGGTGCTACCTCCACCGCCTACGAGCCGACAGCGAGGGGCCACCAACCCTCGTTTCGTCCCCGGAGTAGGGGCTTTGAGAGCGTCTGAAGGCACACCATCCCGCCTTCAGGTGCCATGGTGCAACCGCTGGTGCGTCCATTCCGCACCGGCGGTTGCCTCGTTTTCTGGCCTCTATTGGACTCCGGGCAGCCCTATCCTTGCGGTGTGACGCAGCAGTACTTCATCCGCACGTACGGGTGCCAGATGAACGAACACGACACCGAACGCATCGCCGGTCTCCTTCAAGACGACGGCATGACCGAGGCGCCGTCGATGGAAGACGCCGATGTCGTCGTACTCAACACGTGCTGCATCCGAGAGAACGCCGACAACAAGCTCTACGGCCAGCTCGGTCATCTCAAGCAGATGAAGGCCGACAAGCCAAACCTGCAGATCGCCGTCGCTGGCTGTCTTGCGCAAAAGGACCGCGACGAGATCCGCGAACGTGCCGGTCACGTCGACGTGGTCTTCGGCACCCACAACGTGCACCGTGCCGCCGAGCTCCTCGAAGTCGCCCGCACGCAAGGTCCGATCGTCGAGATCCTCGAAGCGGCCGCTCGTGACGACGCCGAGGCATTCCCGTCTGCGCTGCCCGCCCGCCGCGAGAGCGACCACGCCGCATGGGTCACCATCCAGATCGGCTGCGACAACAACTGTGCGTTCTGCATCGTGCCCGCGGTCCGAGGCCCCGAGGTCTCCCGCTCGATGCATGAACTCGTCGGCGAGGTCGAAGAGCTCGCACGCGAAGGCATCACCGAAGTCACGCTGCTCGGCCAGAACGTCAACAGCTACGGCCGCGACCTCGCCCTCGCCGCTCGCCGTGCCGGCGACGACGTGCGCATCCGCCCAATGTTCGCCGACCTGCTTCGCTCGGTTGGCGACGTCCGGGGCATTCGCCGTGTCCGCTACACGAGCCCGCACCCTAAGGACATGGGCATCGACGTCGCCGAGGCGATGGCCGAAACCGACGCGGTCTGTGAGCACCTGCACCTGCCGCTCCAGTCCGGCAGCGATCGTGTGCTGGCTCTCATGCACCGCGGCTACAACGCCGAGCGCTACCTGCGAGTGCTGGCCGAAGCTCGGGCCACGATCCCCGACCTTGCTGTCACCACAGACATCATCGTCGGTTTCCCGGGCGAGACCGACGACGACTTCGAACGCACCCTCGAAGTTGCGGCCGAAGCCCAGTACGACAGCGCCTACACCTTCGTCTTCTCGCCTCGGCCAGGCACCGAAGCAGCGGACATGGAAGCCGACTTCTGCGACCCCGAGGTCGTCAAGGACCGCTACGAGCGACTCCGTGTCGTCATCGAACGCTCTGGCCGGGCCAAGCACGCCGCCCGCATCGGCAAGACCGAAGAGGTCGTGATCGAAGGGCCGTCCAAGCGGGACCCCAACGTCACCACCGGTCGCACCCGGCAAAACAAGCTCGTGCACTTCCCGTCGCCCGAACTGATCAAGCCCGGCAGCTACGCCGACGTGACGATCACCGATGCCTCCATGCAGTACCTGATGGGTGAACTCGTCGAGGTCACCGCAGCTCCCCAGCGGCGACGCCGCATCCCGGTCGTCTCGGCCTAATCGGCTGACGCCCCCGAACGAACCCTGATGGCGTCTGCGCCGACGATTCCGCTCGCCATCATTGGCCCGACCGCGTCGGGGAAGTCCTCGACTGCCATGGCGCTGGCCATGGCTGACCCACGAGTCGAGATCATCTCCGCCGACTCGATGCAGGTCTACCGAGGCATGGACATCGGGACGGCCAAGCCGACCGCCGAAGAACAGGCCGCGGTCCGCCACCATCTCATCGACGTGCTCGACCCGCACGAGGACTACACCGTCTCCCGCTTTGCCGCTGACGTCGAAGCCGTCGTCGTCGACATCGTGCACAGGGGAGGGGTGCCGGTGCTGGTCGGCGGAACCGGGCTCTATGTGCGTGCCGTCGTCGACGACTTCGAGATCCCTGGCCAGTACCCCGATGCTCGTGCCGAGGTCGAAGCAGAGCCGGACACTGCGGTGCTGTTCGCTCGGCTCGCCGAACTCGACCCCGTCGCCGCTAGTCGCATGGAGCCGACGAATCGCCGCCGGGTCGTGCGGGCCCTCGAGGTCACCCTGGCGAGCGGCCGCCGCTTCTCTGAATGGGGCCCTGGACTCGACGCCTACCCGGCGATCCCAACCCATCAGCTCGCGTGCGATCGCCCCCGGCCGTCGCTCGACGCACGTATCGACGCTCGGTACGGCGTGCAAATGGAGCAGGGCTTCCTCGAAGAAGTGACGCGGCTTGCCGAGCGACCCGAAGGGCTGTCCCGCACCGCTCGTCAAGCGCTCGGCTATCGAGAGTTGCTGCTCCACGTCGAAGAAGGGCTGCCGCTCGACGAGGCGCTCGACCTGGCCAAGCAGCGCACCCGCCGGTTCGCCCGCCGTCAGCAACGGTGGTTCCGGCGCGACCCTCGCATCGAATGGGCCGATCTCGACGAGATCGACGTCGACGCACTCGTAGGCCGAATGGCTGCGCTGCTCGCCTCGAACGACGCCCGCTGAGAGAAGCCTCTCGGAATTCGACGCAGGTCTGATGGCGCGGCCGCGTTCCGGTGCCACACTGGGCTCCATGTCGGAGGCATCGATGTCCCAGGAGCAGGCGCCAATGGATTACGTGGTCGCCTCGCGGATGCAGCGCCATGACCTCCACAAGCTCCACGGGCTCGGCAACGACTTCCTCGTCTGGTTCCGTCCCGACGTCCCCGACGACGCCGCAGAGCGCGCCAAGCAATGGTGCGACCGCCGGACTGGCATCGGCGCCGATGGCCTCATCGTCACGATCGATCACCGAGTGGCCCCTCGCTTCGTGCTCTTCAACGCCGATGGCAGTCGAGCTGAGGTCAGCGGAAACGGACTGCGTTGCTTCGCCCACGCGATCGCCGCTCGCCGAGGCGTCAACGAACTCGACATCATCGCCGAGACCGACGCTGGCGATCGTGCCCTCACCGTCACCGATGCACTGACCGAGACGGCGACCGCCTCGGTCGGAATGGGCGCCCCCGGTCCCGGACCCAAGATCGGCGACATCGATCTCGCCCAGCACATCGACTTCGTGCGGGCCGACACGATCGACATGGGCAACCCCCACATCGTCATCGAAGTCGCCGACCTCGCCCCACACGACATCGCGACCATCGGCCCGGCGATCGAAGCCCACTTCATGCCAACCGGCATCAACGTGCACCTCGTGACACCGACGGCTGATGGCATCCGCATGCTGATCTGGGAACGCGGCGCCGGTGTCACCGAAGCTTGCGGTTCCGGCGCTTGCGCCGCGACCGCGATTGCATCGCTGAGCCGAGCCGACGAATCACGATTCCGAGTCGAGATGCCGGGTGGCTCGGCAATCGTCGAGGTCGGCGCGGAGCTCACACTGCACGGCCCCAGCACATACGTGGCAGCACTTGATCTTGCGAACTGAGGTCCTCAATGGGTGACGAGCCGGTGGTCGAGTCCCACCGCGGCGCGTTTGGTGACTACGGCGGTGAAGAACGAGCGTTCATCGATCGCACGTTCCGAGAGAAGATCGTGCTGGTTGGCGTGAGCCTGCCCTCGGGCTCGCCCGAGGCAACCGAGGCGGCCCTCGATGAGCTGACCGCACTTGTCGACACTGCCGGTGCTGACGCGGTTGCCCGCGTGGTACAGCGACGCGACGCGCCCGACCCGGCGACGTTTGTCGGCAAGGGCAAGGCGACCGAGATCCGCAACGAGTCCGACTCCCACGATGCGGACACCGTCGTCTTTGACGACGAGCTCTCACCTGCCCAGCAGGCGAACCTCGACAAGCTCCTCGGCCGAACGGCGATCGACCGGACCGCCGTGATCCTCGACATCTTCGCTCAGAATGCGCACAGCCAAGAGGGCAAGGCCCAGGTCGAACTGGCGTTACTGCGTTACCGCCTGCCACGCCTCAAGGGCTCGAAGCGCTTCAGCCAGCAGGGTGGTGGCATCGGTACTCGCGGCCCGGGTGAAACCCAGCTCGAGGTCGACCGCCGCCGCATCGAGCGCCGCATCCACAAACTCGAATCGCAGCTGCGCACCGTCAAGCGCCACCGGCGCACCCAGTCGAAGCAACGCCGCCGCACCGCCAACCGAGGCGTCGCGATCGTTGGCTACACCAACGCCGGCAAGTCGACGCTGCTCAACCGCCTGACCGACGCCGGCGTGCTGACCGAAGATCGGCTCTTCGCCACGCTCGACGCATCAACCCGCAAGCTCGCACTGCCTGGCGGTGAAAAGGTCTTCTTGACCGACACCGTGGGCTTCGTTCGGAAACTGCCTCACATGCTCGTCGAGGCCTTCCGTTCGACGCTCGATGTCGTGATCGATGCCGACCTGTTGGTCCACGTCGTTGACGCCAGCTCAGCCGATCCTCAGGGGCAGATCGATGCGGTGCGCACGGTGCTCGAGGAGATCGACGCCGATCATGTGCCCGAGTTGATCGTCTTCAACAAGATCGACCTGGCCGACGCACCGGCCGATCTGCTGCGCCGGTACGAGGGCTCGATGTCGGTGTCGGCCATGACCGGCGAAGGCACCGAAGAACTGCTCCATGTCATCAGCGATCGCCTCGCGGTCATGAACCGGATCGTCGACCTGGTGATTCCGTTCGAACGGGGTGACATCATCGCCGAGCTGCATCGCTCGGGGCAGGTGCTGAGCGAACAAGCCATCGCCGACGGCATGCACTACCGGGCCCGCCTCGACGAGTTCTCGATCGGTCGCATGGGCGAGTACGTCCGCGAGGACCTCGCCGAGCCCGCAGCCGACGACGCTCCAGCCGAAGTCGCCGCTGTCGTCGCAGCCGAAGCGCCCGCTGAACCTGAACCTGAAACCGAGCCCGAATCCGAATCCGAATCCGAGATCGAGCCGACCGACGAAGGATCCGCCGATGTCTGGTGAACGCGCTGCCTACACGCCGCCGCCGTATCCCTACGACCGCCTGAACGAATACAAGCCGCTCGGGGAGCGCCTCGAGGGTGGCCTCGTCGACCTCTCGATCGGTACACCGTTTGACCCGCCTCCGGCCGCCGCTGTTGCTGCGCTCGGCGGGTCCAATGCCGAGCGGGGCTACCCACCGTCGATCGGCCTCCCGGCCGCTCGCGAAGCCAGTTCAGCTTGGCTCGAGCGGTGCTTCGGTGCCGAAGTGCCTGCATCGGCCATCGCCGCCACGATCGGCACCAAAGAGTTCGTCGTCACCGCTCCGCGCTATCTCCACTTGCGTCGTCCTGACCTCGACACGGTCCTGTACCCGGCGATCTCGTACCCGAGCTATGCCATGGGCGCCGAGCTCGCGGGCCTCCGGTCGGTCGCCGTGCCCGTCGACGATGCCTGGCGCATCAACCTCGACGCCATCGATCCCGCCGACGCAGAACGAGCCCTGTGCCTCTGGGTGAACACGCCCGGCAATCCCGCAGGCGCCGTCGACGATCTCGGCGCCGCCGCCGAGTGGGGGCGCTCCCGAGACATCCCCGTGTTCAGCGACGAGTGCTACATCGAGTTCACGTGGGGCGACGTTCCCGAAGGTCGCTTCCGCGCCGGTCGCACGATCCTCGAACATGGACTCGATGGCGTCGTGGCACTGCATTCGCTGTCGAAGCGATCCAATTTCGCCGGCGCTCGTTACGGCTTCTACGCCGGTGACCCCGACCTCGTCTGGTACCTGTCCGAGATCCGCAAGCATTCGGGCAACATGGTTCCCGGCCCGGTGCAACACGCGGCGATCGCGGCGCTCGGAGACGACGACCATGTCGATGTCCAGCGTGGGCTCTACCACGAACGCCTCGAACTCATGGCCCACGTCATGCGTTCGAGCGGGCTCGATGTCGACATGCCCGAGGGTGGCTTCTACCTGTGGGTTCCTGCGCCCGACGGCGACGCCTGGGCACTGACCCGTTGGCTCGCCGAACACGGCGGCGCACTCGTGAGCCCGGGCGAGTTCTATGGCGAGGCTGGCGCAGGCCACATCCGCATCGCCGTGGTCCAACCCACCGATCGGCTCCGCCTCGTGGCCGATCGCCTCAGTAGCGCCCCTGGCTGGTAACCACGCCAGCGAATCCCGGCCGCACGCATGCTGCTTGGGCCCAGACCCTCGGTGACCTAGCGTCGATCGCAGCCGCTCATCAGGGGGAACGGATATGCGCTTCGGGATCTTCTATGAACACCAACTGCCCAAACCCTGGGCCGACGGTGACGAAGAGAAGCTGTTGAACGACGCCATCGACCAGGTCGTGCTGGCCGACAAGCTCGGTTTGGACAACGTCTGGGCGGTCGAGCACCACTTCCTCGATGAGTACTCCCACTCGTCCGCACCCGAGGTGTTCCTCGCCGCGTGTGCGGCTCGAACCGAACGCATCCGTATCGGTCACGGCATCAAGCACACGCCCGCGCCGTACAACCACCCGGCCCGTGTTGCCGAGGAGATCTCGACCCTCGACCTGATCTCCCGTGGCCGCGTCGAATTCGGCATCGGCGAGGGCGCAACCCGCCACGAACTCGCCGGGTTCGATGTGCCGGCCAAGCAGAAGCGCACGATGAGCCTCGAAGCGGGCCGTGAGATCGCCAACATGATGGCGCTGGACCCGTATCCCGGTTACGACGGCGAGTCGTTCTCGATGCCCTGTCGCAACGTGCTGCCCAAGCCCAGCCAGAAGCCGCATCCCCCGATGTGGATCGCGTGCACCAACCGCAAGACGATCGAAGTCGCCGCCGAGAACGGACTGGGCGCGCTGGCGTTCTCGTTTGTCGACCCGGCCGAAGCCGAGCACTGGGTGCAGACCTACTACGACATCATCAAGAGCGACCGGTGTGTACCGCTCGGCCACACGGTCAACGCCAACATTGCGCTCGTGACCGGCTTCAGCCTCCACGAAGATCGTGATGTCGCGATCCGTCGTGGCCGCGAGAGCTTCGAGTTCTTCCGCTACGCGATCTCAGCCATGGTCACGCTCGATCAGACGCCAGGCCGCACGACGCTCTGGGAAGACTTCAAGCGCAAGGCCGGCCCCAATGCTGTCGAGGATTACCTGGCCAAGGCAGCGAGCTACGGCGACCGGTACTCGTCTGCGATCGGGAACCCAGCCGATGCGCGCCGCCACATCCGTGATTTGGCAGCGACGGGCGT
Organism: uncultured Acidimicrobiaceae bacterium; assembly: GCA_964513315.1. Taxonomy (GTDB): domain Bacteria; phylum Actinomycetota; class Acidimicrobiia; order Acidimicrobiales; family UBA10347; genus UBA10347. The sequence continues at coordinate 9,259 of CAZEMU010000059.1, forward strand.
CGATCAGCTGATCTTCATCCAGCAAGCTGGCCGGAACCAGCACGAACACATCTGTGAATCACTGGAACTGTTCGCCGAGCAGGTCATGCCCGAGTTCCATGCAGGCGAAGCCGAACGCCTCGCTGCCAAAGAAGCCGAGCTTGCGCCCTACATTGAGGCTGCGCTGGCCCGAAAGCAGTGGATGCAGCCGTTGGCGGAAGACGAGATTCCGGTCATCCCGGCCGCCGTGCGCGTGGCCCAGGTGCCACGCGCCGCGGTGAGCTAGAGCTTGCGGAGCACCGTGACGACACGGCCATAGATGGTGACCTCGTCGGGAGAGAAGACCATCGGCTCAAGGCTCGGGTTCTGTGGCTGAAGCACGACGCGATCAGGCTCGACAGCAGACAGCGTCTTGACGGTGCCCTCGTCGCCAGGAATCCCGGCCACAACGATTTCGCCGATGTCAGCGGTTGGCTGTACTCGCACGACCACGAAGTCGCCGTCGAAGATGCCGGCATCGATCATGGAGTCGCCGCGGACTCGCAGCATGAACAGTTCACCCTCGCCGGTGAGGTCTGCCGGGAGCGGGACCAGTTCTTCGACGTTGGTCTGGGCCAGTACGTCGGTACCGGCGGCGACATCGCCGACGAGAGGGACGTGGCACACCGTTGCTTTGTCGGCGATTGCGCCGGAACGAGGGTCGTAGCGGACTTCGATCGCACGAGGCTTGTCGGGGTCACGGCGCAAGAAGCCGTGCTTCTGCAGCGTCGCCAGGTGTGAGTGGACCGTTGAAGGCGACGTGAGACCGACGGCCTCGCCGATTTCACGCACCGACGGTGGGAATCCGCGCTCACGCATCTGATCAGCGATGAACTCAAGAATGTCCTGTTGGCGCTTGGACAGCTTGTGGTTTGCGGGGTTTTCAGCCACGGAATGCTCCGGAGAGGTCGAGGTGTGTGGGCTGCACGGGCCCTCGGTTGAGATGTTCGGGTTGCAATCGAACGGGTGTTCGATTTAGGATGACCAGGCATCGAACGTATGTGCGTCGAATACATGTTCGCCGAACGCCCGTTCGAAGTCAAGCATCTCTTCGACCCACCGCCGATATGTCCCCAGAACCTTTGGTTCGAGCTTCCGAGCTCCATCCGGGACTGTCACACCCCTCAGGAACACTGCACACATGACTGCTACCGCCTTCGCCAACGATCCGGTTCTCGATCTCCCCAATCCCTTTGACGCCCCTCTGGCCTCCGAAGCAGCGATGGACCGCTGGTTCGACCGGCCGCATCTCGAGGTCATCGAGGGCGCCGTCCACGTCGACGTGCCTGCTGCGCAGGTCGATCCCATGGTCGAGGTGTACCGCCGCCGTCGCTTCGCCATCGCCCTGGCACTGACCGCAGTCGTGCTGCTGGTTAGCCAGCTCGCTGGGCTGTCGCTCACCAGCTTCGGCCCAACCTCGACTGCCACCGACGAGTCGACCCCCGTCGTGCACGTCGTCCGCCCCGGTGATACCTACGCCGGTATCGCCGCCGAGTTGGGTGTCGATCACCCGCAGTCGTTCGCCTCAGAACTCCAGGCAGCCAACGGTTTCGCGGAGCTGACCGTCGGTCAGCGACTCGTCGTCGACCTGTCCGGACTCACCGGATCAAGCTGACTGGATCAAGCTGA
>CAZEMU010000059.1:11005-14359 GCA_964513315.1 uncultured Acidimicrobiaceae bacterium
GGATCAAGCTGACTGGATCAAGCTGATTGTTCGATCAGGCTGAGCGGTCTCGCACATAGCGAACGAACAGCAAGTCATCGCCTCGAAGTACTCGGTCGAGGCGGAATCGGTGATCGGGGCCGAGCGGTGGACCTGATGCCAAGCGAGAGCCCGTGCCGCCAACGGCGAGCGGGCTCACACTGAGCAGGATTTCGTCAACGAGATCGGCGGCAAGGAACTGACCGTTGAGGGTCGGCCCTCCCTCCAGGGCGACCGTCAACCGTCCCCGGCGACGCAGGTCAGCCAGGACAGCAATCGGTTCGAGCGAATCTCCGAGGTCAATGACTTCGGCGATGCCGTCGAACTGTGCGCCTCGGTCCTGAGCGGCTTGCGTCGTCGTGTAGAGCAGTGGCGGGCGCTCCGGGTCCGAGAACAGCCGGGCGCTCGGATCGGGTGACAGTGAGCCGGTGACGACAGCGATCGGCACCGTCGCGGGCCGGTAGTTCTCGACTGCAGCGGTCCGTGCCCCAACGACGATGGCTTCCATCTGGCGGCGGGCGGCGACGAACCGAGCATGGTCGGCGGGGCCGCCAAGCCCGCCGGACACGCCGTCGATAGCGATGCCACCGTCAAGGCTCGAGATCATGACCATGGTCACCCAGGGGCGTCCCTCGGGCGGCGTGCGGTCGTCTCCGGCCAGGCGGGCACCGATGTCGACGCCGTTGGTTGGTTGGGGCCAAAGCTCGTCGAGCGGTGTGTCGGTCACGGCGGAAACGCTACTTGCGTTGGTCGCCCGCTACGGCCCAATCGTCGCCGCGGAGTCGCCACAGCATCGTGACGCCTCGAGCCGCCATGAACACGATGATGGCGACCCACAGGGCGTTGATGCCGCCGTCGGACCAGATCACGAAGCTCACGGCGATCAAGAACACGAGGGCGCTGATCACCATCGCTTTGGCCAGGTACCGCATGTCTCCGGCTCCGATCAAGATGCCGTCGAGGGCGAACACGACGCCGGCGATCGGCTGCGTCACCGCCAGGAGCAATAGCACGCCGCCAGCTGCGGCGATCACGTCGGGGTCGTTGGTGAAGATGTCCGGAAGCACGGGGCGCAGCACCAACACGAGTGCGGTGGCGAAGACACCGAGGCCGAAGCCCCAGGCGGTGATTCTGCGGCCGACGACGAGGGCCTTGGGCACGTCGTTGGCGCCGAGCAACGTGCCGATCATCGCCTGGCCAGCGATTGCAACCGCGTCGAGGGCGAGTGCCAAGAAGAAGAACAGCCCGAACGCAATCTCGTGGGCGCCGAGTTCCGCATCGCCGATCGAGGCGGCGACGGCAGCGGCGACGACGAACGAGGCCCGCAATGCGCTGGTGCGGATGAACAAGTCGATGCCGTCGCGTCCGAGTGCTCGCAACGTCGCTGCGTGCGGCGCCCAGCCGACATTGAACTCACGAGCGGCCGACCAGATCCACACCAAATAGAACGACGCTGCGACCCACTGGAAGACAACGGTCGAGAGCGCAGACGCTCCCACGCCGAAGCCGAATCCGAAGACCAGTATGAGTTCGAGGACCAGGTTTCCGACGGCGCTGACCAGCGCAACGATCAGCGGCCGCTTCGTGTCCTTGAGGCCCCGCAAGTAGCCAACGCCCGCCATGACCAGCAACATTGCGGGGAAGCCAAACACTGAGACCCGCAAGTACCGGACGCCGAAGTGTTCGACATCACCCTCGGCCTGCAGCAACCGCAGCAGTTGCGGGGCGAGCACGAAACAGATCGCGCCGAACGCAATACCCGCAACGACGGCGATCCACAGGCCTTGGACAGCCTGATTGGCGGCGTCTCGGTCTCGCCCAGCCCCGAGCAGCCGGGAGACCGACGAGGTCGTGCCGTACGCCAAGAAGATCGACACGGCGACGACGGTGCCGATCACCTGCGTCGCGAGCCCGAGCCCGCCGAGCTCCGCGGTGCCGATATTGCCGACGACGGCCGTATCGGCAAGCACATACAGCGGTTCGGCGATGAGGGCACCGAGCGCAGGTACCGCCAGCGTCAGCATTTCGCGGTCGGTGGCATTGATGAAGGTCTTCAACGCACGCCAGATCTCTGTCGCCAACCTGCCATGGCTGCTCTCCGCATCGAGGCAGTATTGCCTGCTCGCAGTCGACCGAGTGGCATTGGTACCCGTCTAGCCTGGGGCACACGATGGCAGCTCTGACAAAGCCCGGCTCACCGGGACAACATGGCGGAAAGAAGTGGCTCGACGGCGCGGTCGGCTACGAGGTCTATGTCCGGTCGTTCGCTGACAGCAACGGCGACGGAATCGGCGACATCCCGGGCATTACCGGGCGTCTCGATTACCTGAAGTGGCTTGGCGTCGACATCGTCTGGCTCACGCCGTTCTACCAATCGCCCGGGCACGACCACGGCTACGACGTTGCGTCGTACAGCGAGGTCAACCCGATCCACGGCACGCTCGAGGACGTCGACGACCTGATCGAACGAGCCCACCAGCTCGGCCTGCGTGTGGTGTTCGACATCGTGCCGAACCACACCTCGTCGGAACACCGATGGTTCAAGCAGGCGCTCGCCGATCCTTCGTCGCCGGAGCGTGACTACTACCTGTTCCGGGACCCGGCTCCTGACGGCGGCCCACCCAACAACTGGCCCAGCCACTTCGGACCGTCGGCGTGGACCCTCGACGAGGCCAGCGGCCAGTACTACTGCCACCTGTTCCTGCCTGAACAGCCGGACCTGAACTGGCGCAACCCAGCAGTCCGCGCTGAGTTCGATGCCATCTACCGCTTCTGGTTCGACCGGGGCGTCGACGGATTCCGAATCGACGTTGCGCACGGCCTGCTGAAGCACCCGGACTTTCCGGACATTCCCCAGATCAAGCCCATCGCCGCCGACGCTGGTCCGATGGAGAACTTCTTCAGTTTCGACCACATCTACGACCTGGACCAGGACGACAACATCGAGATCTTCACCCGCTGGCAAGACGTCGCCGCACCGTACGACGCCTGTCTGCTCGCCGAAAGTGGCGTCGAAGACCACACCCGGTTGGCTCGCTACGTGCAGCCTGGCGCCCTCGATCTGACGTTCTTCTTGAAGCCCGGCTGGATGGCCTGGGACCCTGCCAAGTTCCTTCGTGAACTCGTCGGCCTGGCCGAGATCGAATCACGCGGCATCTCGTGGGTCATCAGCAACCACGATCAGGCTCGTCCGGCAAGCCGGTTCGGGGGAGGTCCCGAAGGTCGTAACCGTGCGCTCGCCGTGACGGCGCTCATGTTCTCGCTCGGCGGTGTGCCGTTCCTGTATCAGGGCGAAGAGCTCGGCTCGCCGAACGGCGAGATCGCGCCCGAAGATCG
>CAZEMU010000059.1:14459-20504 GCA_964513315.1 uncultured Acidimicrobiaceae bacterium
GTCGCCGTCATCCAGCGAGGCACCTCGCTGACGGTCGCGAACCTGGGCAGCCAGTCGTTCGCAATCAACCTCGGAAGCGGCCAATGGCAGGTGCTGTTCGCATCACAGGGTGGCGACGGAGACCTGGCGAGTGGCATCGTCAACGTCAGCGCCGAGACAACCGTGATCTTGGTGCCGGCCGCCTAAAGCGGCCGACCGCCAGCTTCTACTTCGGCGAGCGCTTCTTCTCGACGGTCGGCCCGCCGGCTTCTCGCCACGCGGGCATACCGCCGGCGAGCTGGGCGACGTTGGAGACACCCATGTCTTGTAGCGCCTTGGCGGACAGGGCCGAGCGAGGATCGCCGTTGCAGAACAAGACGTAGGTCTTGTCCGGGTCGGCGTACATCTCGCGGTGGTACGGACTCTCGGGATCGAACCAGAACTCGATCATCCCTCGGGGCGCATGATGCGAGCCCTCGATCGTGTCGCTCTGCTCGACTTCGCGGATGTCACGCACGTCGACGAACACGAGTGCGTCGTCGTCGACTCGGGCGACCGCTTCGTCGCAGGTGATCCGCTCGACTTCGGTGAGTGCCTGTGCGGCCAGGTCCATGATTCCCATCAGAACCTCATGGCTACTAGGTGAGCGGGCCGTGGTCGAGTTGGGGAAGCACCATCTCGGCGAACAGGTCGCACTCGGCGATGTGGGGATAACCGGACAAGATGAAGGCACCGATCCCGACGTCGATGTACTCCTGGAGCTTGGCGGCGACCTGGTCGGGGTTGCCGACGATGGCCGCACCAGCGCCGGAGCGGGCCTTGCCGATCCCGGTCCAGAGATGCGGCTCGGCATAGCCCTCGTCATCAGCTCCGTCGCGCAGTGCCGACTGTCGGGCGACGCCGACCGACGCCGTGTCGAGCGAGCGCTGCTTGATGGCCTCGCCCGTGTCGAGATCGAGTCGGCTCATCAACCGATCGGCGGCGGCTCGCGCCTCGGCCTCGGTCTCTCGCACGATCACGTGCGAACGAAGTCCGTAGGCGAGCTCGCGGTCGTGGCCTTCGGCGAGCGCAGTCATCTCTTGCACGGTGTTCGCAACCGAGGCGACCGTGTCGGGCCAGGTGAGGAACACATCGGCTTCTTGGGCTGCGCAGGCCTTGGCGGCGGGGGAGAAGCCACCGAAGTAGAACGGCGGGCACGTGCCCGACACCGTCTGGGCTCGGGGTGGGTCCAGTTCCAAGTCGACGAAGTCGCCGTGGAAGTCGATGGACTCGCCGTTGAGGAGCTGGCGCAGTACCTGCATCCATTCGATCGTTCGCTGGTACCGGGGCGCTGATTCGAGCGCCTCGCCGGGGATATCGCTGCTGATGATGTTGATCGTCAGTCGACCGTTGAGCATCTGGTCGATCGTTGCGAGCTGGCGAGCGAGCTGCGGCAACCACATCTCACCCATGCGCACCGCGAGCAACAACTGGATCTGCTCGACGAGCGGCGCGATGCCGCTGGCGAACGCGACGCTGTCGATGCCGAGCGTGTAGCCCGACGGCAACAAGATGTTGTCGAAGCCATTGCGGTCCGCAGTGAGCACAATGTCGCGGCAGTGTTCCCACGAACTCTTGAGCGCGGGATCTTCGACGCCGAGAAACTCGTAGTCGTCATCGCAGAGCGCAGAGAACCAGCTGATTTCGACGGACGATTGGCCTGTCACGGGAGTGGGACACCTTCGCTGGCTTGGACGATTGCGTAGACGTCGGCGCGGTCCAGGGTGACGCTCAGTGCTGCGTTCGTGGCGGCGATGCGGTCGAGGTTCTGGGTGCCGATGATGGCGATGGCTTGGCTCGGGTGGGCGAGCACGAAGGCGACGGCGATCGCAGCGCGGTCGACGTTCTCGCGCTCGGCGAGGCCATCGAGAATCTGCGCGAGCTCGTCGCTCGGGCCGCCGTCAGCGGCTGTCGCGAACAGGCGCCCGCCGCTCAGGGGGCTCCACGCCATCGGAATGACGCCGTCGCGCATGCACCGGTCGAACGTTCCGTCACGAAGCGGGTCGAGGTGCAGCACCGAGTACTCGGGCTGGGTCGACGCGATCGGGAACGGCAGGTGTGCAGCCAAGGCGTCGTACTGGTCGGGGGTGTAGTTCGAGATGCCGACTTCGCGGATCTTGCCCTCGTCACGGAGCGCAGACAGCGTGGCAGCGACCTCGGCGGGATGCGTGAACATGTCGGGCCGGTGCACTTGGTACACGTCGATAACATCGGTGTGGAGCCGCTCGAGCGATGCTTCGCACGCCGCCCGCAGGTACTCCGCGCCTGAGTCGTACGGGGTCGGGGGGATGATGCCGCCCTTGGTAGCGAGCACCATCCGGTCTCGCAGCTCAGGGGCAGCGGCCAGCACGCGACCGAGTAGTGCTTCGACCGTTCCGAAACCAGTGCCGCCCCAGTCGAAGCCGTAAACATCGCTGGTGTCGATCAGGTTCATGCCGTTGTCGAGCGCAGCCTCGATCAAGGCCTGGGCCGCGCCGAGGTCGTCGTTCGTGAACCGCCACAGCCCGTAGCTGATCGGGCCGACGTCGAATTGGCCGAGGGAGCGGCTAGCTCCGTTGACGAGGGATGACATAGTGCGTCCTTTTGCGGGCGAGGCAGGCGTTCGCTGCGGTGCAGATCCGGCGCTCAAAAGTATCTCGTCAAGGGCGATGGGGCGCCGTTCACCTTCGGCTCGACGGTTCGGCGAAGCAGTTCGCTCGATCAGCCCTTGACCGAACCAGCCAAGAGGCCGCGCACGAAGTAGCGCTGCAGCGAGAAGAACACCACGAGCGGAACGAACGCTTGCACGAACGCGCCCGCGGTCAATAAGTGCTCGGTTCTTCCGAAGTCGCCGGCCAGGTTCGCGATGCGGGCCGTGGTCGGCAGCGCCTCGGGGTTGCTCGACAACATCGTGACGGCGATCAGGTAGTCGTTCCAGGTCCAGAGGAACTGGAAGATCGCGAACGACGCCAGCGCGGGGATCGAGAGCGGCAGGACGAGCCGGAGGTACGTCTTGAAGTGGTCCGCACCGTCGACTCGGGCCGATTCGAACAGCTCGGCTGGCAACTGCGAGATGTAGTTGTGCAGCAGGAAGATCGAGAACGGCATGGCGAAGCCCGTATGGGTCAGCACCACCGCCCACGGTGAACCGGCGAGGTCGAAGTCAGGGATCAACGACAACGTTCGTTCCGTGAACGGCACGGTCAGGTGGGCACCGTCGAGGTAGGTCTTGAGCAGCGGGATGAGCGCCACCTGCAGTGGGATCGACAGCAGCGAAACCGTCGCGATGAACAACGGCTTGCGGCCCTTGAAATCGATCCAGGCAAACGCGTACGCCGCGAACGAAGCGATGGCGATCGGGATGATCGTCGACGGCACCGCAATCGCGAGCGACGAGATCAGCGACTGCAGCATGCCGTTGTTGGCATCGGAGCTCAGGACTTCGCAGTAGTTCTCGAAGACGTGGAAGTCGGGGCCTTCGTAGCCCTCGGGGCAGCTGACACCTTCGAACGCGATGTCGCGGTCGCCGCCGACGTTCCAGAAACCCGAGTCACGTTGACGAGTACGGCTGCGGAACGAGTTGACGAACAGGCTGAGGCTCGGCACCGTCCAGACGGCGACCAGAACCCACAGTACCCAGAGGGGCACGTCGGTGAGCTTGCGGTAGATGCGGTCGACGAGCGAACCCTTGCCGGGGTTGGATCCGGTTTGCTTGGGGGCAGACGAAGTCGCAGTCATCACGCGGCCTCCTTCTGCATCTGGCGGACATTGAGTATCAACACCGGTGCGACCGTCAACAAGATGATCACGGCGATCGCGGCGCCGATTCCTCGGTTCGAGAACTGGAACGCCTCGGTGAAGAAGTCGTTCGCCAACACGTTGGTGCCGAAGTTGCCGCCGGTGCTGACCTTGACGATGTCGAAGACCTTGGCGACCGCAACGATGGTCGTGGTCACGACCACACCGATGGTCGGGAGGATCTGGGGGAGGACCACGCTGAAGAACTGCTGGCTGTCGGTCGCCCCGTCGATGCGAGCGGCTTCGAGCAGTTCTTGGGGGACGGCCTTGATGGCCGCGGACAGGATCACCATGGCGAACCCGGACTGGATCCAGATCATGATGAACATGAGGTAGACGTTGTTGAACGGCGGGGTTCCTTCGCGGAAGGCGACCGTGTCGGCGATGACCGTGCCGTCAGGTGCGAAGGCGAAGCCGCCCAAGCTGCGGCGCAGCAGCTCGATGATCAGGTAGAGCAGCACGATGGCGACGGCGCCGAGTCCAGCGAACGAATGGCCATCGGCAGCTCGCTGGGCGATCTTGCGGATCGTGATGACGGTGAAGGCGGCCAGGATCAGAAGTACGAGGATCCGGGGCCAGCCTGAGTGGCTGAGCTTGCCGAGCTCGACCCACAGCGCGTTGAGCACGCCGGTCTGTCGCTTGGAGATGTTGCGGGGCTGGTACTGGAAGCGCCAGATGATCGAGGCGCCGACGAACGAGATCGCCATCGGCATGAAGACGAGCGACTTGGCCATCGACTCAAGGCGGCCGGCTCGTTCGGACAAGACCGCGATGGCCAGACCCATGACGGTCGAGGCGACGGTCACCGTGAGCATCCACCAGAGCGTGTTGGCGAACGTGCCTCGGATCACCGAGAAGACACCGAAGGCGAGGATGAACAGGCCGAGCAGAATCGGGCCAGTGGACCCTCCGGTGCGCTCGAGGCCCATGACACCGTTGCGGGTGCGGTGGATGAAGGCACCAACCAGCAGCCCGCCGACGACCAAGACCAGGCCGAGCCAGAACAGCTGACTGGTGAAGAAGTCGGTCCAGTTCGACGTGTCGATGAAGTTGCTGCTGCCGAACAGGTCTCGGTAGTTCTGGAAGCCGACGTTGTCCTCGCTGTTGCGGTCGAGGAACGAGCGGTAGATGGTGCCGATGGCCGGGATCACCAGGTTTGCCGACAAGAAGGTCAGCGCAGGTGCCAAGAAGATAAAGGCTCGGGCCCGGCGATTGAAGTGGGCGAGTTCGCCGGGGGTGCGGCTGCCGGGCCACGCGAAGCGAACGGCCAAGAGCACGAGGGGCACGATTGCTGCGATACGGCTAATGCCGATCGAACCGGTGCCGAGATCGCCCGAGGCGAACCAGCCGCCGATGGCGGCACCGATTGCGGCACCGAACAAACCCCGTTCGATCGGATGCTTGGTGATGACGCCGATGCCAGCGCCGACAGCGGCGCCGATCGCCAGCCAGATGATGATCGTGACGACCGAGGCGTCGGGCCGGTTGCGGAACAAAAGCTCGCCGCCGATGAGCCAACCTGCGACTGCAGCGGGGACGACGGCGCCTGCGATGCGCAGCCAGCGATTCGAGAAGGCGCCGGTAGCCCACCCGGCGATTGCGCCGAGGATTGCGCCGAGGATTGCCCACTCGACGTTGCCGAGGAAGCCGGTCGCGTAGCGGACGAGCTCGGGGTCGGCGATGCCCGTGAGGATGTCGATCAGTTCGCCGTTGTCGGAGATGTCGAGCGGGTCGCCGTCACCGAGCAGGAGCACCTGTTCGTCGGCGACCAGCGCGCCGATGGAGCGGTTGCCACGAAGCAGCCCGAAGCCGGCTGCGCCGAGCAGCGCGCCGACAAGCGCTCGGTAGCGGGCCCAGTTGCTGCTGGCTTGGCTGACCAGCATGTTGCCCAAGGTGAAGACGCCGGCGCTGGCAACGAGCACGGCGACGATCGTGAAGAAGACCCAGCCGAGACGTCCGAGCTGACCGGTGTTGTTCGAGGCAATGATCAGGACCACGAACAAGAAGCCCAAGATGATGGCGCCGCCGATGGCGGTCCAGTTGCGGCCCTCGCCGACAGCGTCGTCGCCTTCTGTGCCGCCGTCGCCCGGAGCCGGATGTGGCTCCGTCAGCGTCTCCGTCAATGTGTCGGTCACACGTTCCCCCATGAACCCGCGTGTCGTGGTCTACCTAGAAAGCACAGGGGCGGCGGTCCTCGGACCCCCCCCCCCGGAGGGGGTGAAAAAAACCGGGCGCCATTATGCACCGGGG
>CAZEMU010000059.1:20514-25966 GCA_964513315.1 uncultured Acidimicrobiaceae bacterium
CGTCGACTGAAGGTTCGACAGGTTGAACGTCCGCGCCGGCGTCGCGGGCTTCTTGGCGCGCCTCGGCCTGCACCGCGTCCACCACGCCGCGCACGATGTCAAACGCCCCGCCGTCGTCGGCCCCCCCCCCCCCCGGGGGGCGCCGCCCCCCCCCCCCCCGCCCCTGATGGCGTTCAAATCAGCCGGCGGACTTGATCAGGCGGGACGCCGAATCAAGGTTCCGTCGACTGAGGTGATCATTCGCTTGGCCAGCTGGCGTCGATGGCAGCAGCGGCTTCGGCGACGGTCTTGTCGCCGTTGACCATTGCGGTGCCTTCGGTCCAGAAGGTGCCTGCGCCGACGTCAGCCGGCATCAGGTCCGAGCCGTCGAAGCGCAGAACTTCAGCTTCGGCGAGGATGGTCTGGAACGACTGCTCGAGTGGCTCCCAGAGGCTGCGGTCAACGTTGAGGTTGGCCGTGTTGAAGCCGGAGAGGAAGCCTTCGCCACCGTTTGCAGCCTTCTGAGCTGCCTGGCGTGCGTTCGCGAACTCAGCCGAACCGAGGTATTCCATGACGGCCCAGGTAGCGGCGTTGTCATTGAATGCGCCAGCGAGCGTGCCTGCGCCGAGGACCGGGCGACCGGTGGAACCCTCAGGGAAGTAGAACACGTCGATGGCGCCTTCGCTGCCGTCAGCAGCTGGCGTGCCTTCTGGGAAGAAGGCGGAGAAGAACGATGCCTGGCGGTGCATCATGCAGTCGCCGTTCACGAGGGGCTCGCCGTTGGCCTGGAAGGCCGTCGAAGCGATGGTGCCACCGTCGGCGTAGACCATGCCTGGCGTGTTCCACACGTCGAGGACGGTCTGCATCACGCCACTGACTTCGTCGCTCGAGAAGAGCAGGTCACCAGCAACCCAAGCGTCGTACTGCTCAGGGCTGTAGGTGCGAAGCATCATGTCTTCGACCCAGTCGGTGAATGCCCAACCGGTTGCCTGGCCGGACTCGATGCCGACACAGAATGGGGTGTTGCCATCGGCGATCATCTGATCGGCGAGTGCGAACAGTTCGTCGAGGGTGTTCGGGATTGCGTAGCCGTTGGCTTCGAAGCGAGCTGGCTGGTACCAGACGAGCGACTTGAGGTCGGACTTGTTCGGGACACCGAACTGGGTGCCGTCAACGAGACCGAAGCCCATTGCTGCGTCGTTCCAGTTGGAGCCGACCGAAGCGAGCACGTCTTCGGGCAGTGGCAGCACGAACTCGGAGCGAGCGAAGTCGGCGAGCTTGCCTGGCTGTGGGAAGATCGAGATGTCTGGCGGGTTGCCAGCTTCGATCTGGACGTTGATCTCAGCTTCCCAGTCGGCGGAACCGACGTAGAAGATGGTCATGTCGTTGGCGTCAGCGAACTCGTTGAGCGCAGCTTGGAGTGCGCCAGCTTCGTTCGGTGAACGCTCAGGGCCCGTCACGCGCACGGCGGTGCCGGCGAGCGGGTTGGAAGGACCGGAGTCGCTTGCGGCTTCGGCGGCAGCCTTGGCCTCTTCAGCTTCGGCAGCAGAGGCTGCAGCAGCGTCTTCAGCTTCGGCCTTGGCGGCTTCGGCGGCAGCCTTGGCCTCTTCAGCTTCGGCGATGGCGGCAGCTGCTTCGTCAGCAGCGGCCTTGGCCTCGTCAGCTTCGGCGCGTGCGGCCTCAGCTTCAGCGAGTGCGTCGTCAACGGCCGAGGTATCGACCGATGCCGTTGAGCCGTCGCTACCACCACACGCCGCGGCGAGCAGCGCAAGTGCCAGGACAGCCGCGAGCAGCTTGGAAAGCTTCTTCACAGGGTTCCCCTCCAGGGTGAAGTTACAAATATGTTTAGCGGACGTTATCGAACGATCGAGCGCTACGCAAACGTTTGCGGCGGCACGTTTCGGCGTCTACCTTCGCTCCCGATGCGCCCTCAACCTCGGCCTCGGCTGGTCGACCTCGCGGACCGGCTGAACGTCGCTCCGTCGACCGTGAGCCGCGCGCTTGCGGGCTCGAAATCGGTGTCGGCGGCAACCCGGAAACGAGTCATCGAGGTCGCTCGGGACATGGGCTACTCGGTGAACCCGGTGGCATCAGGACTCAAACGGGGACAGACCTCAAGCATTGGTCTCATCGCGGTCATGTCGTACTGGTACTCGGGTGCAGTCACCTCCGGGTCGGACCGGGTTGCCGCAGCGCACGACTACGACTTCGTGGTGATGAACGCCGTTGGGGGCATCGACCGCGAGGTGTTGATCCAGCGCGCCCGCCGTCTCGGGCAACGAGTTGACGGTGCGCTCGCGATCGATATTCGCGAAGGCGAGCTGCTCGAGGATCTCATCGATGCCCTCGGTGTCCCCGTCGTCACGATCGGTTGTCAGAGCCCGTCGGTATCCGCAGTCCTTGTCGACAACGAAGAGATCGCCCGCCAGGCCGCAGCACATCTTCGCTCGCTTGGTCACCAGCGGGCCGCCGCGCTCTGGCCGCAGAACCCGAGCCCGCTTGCCTTTGACAATGCACTCGTTCGCGCCGATGCGTTCACGACGGCGTTCGGGTCTGAGGGCACACGGCGCCAAATGATTCCTTCGGGAGCGAGCTCGACGAGGCGTGGCGTGATCCTCGAAGCGGCTACGAACGTGTCCGCCATCTTCTGCGCAACCGATGCGCTCGCGATCGAGACAATCGCGACGCTGCGAGACGCGGGCCGGCCCGTGCCCGACGACGTGTCCGTCATCGGTGTCGACGATCATCCACTCGCCGAGGCCTTGGGCCTGACGACCATCGCCCAAGAGCCCGAGGCGATGGGCGAGCTTGCGACGGCCATGGTGATTGCGGCAGCCCAAGGGAAAGGCGCGCCGCGCGAGGTCGTCGAGCACGGCGTGCGTCTGGTTGCTCGCCGGACCTCAGGTTCGTTCGCCAGCGGTGGCCTCAGCGCCGTCGCCGGCGCCTGAGTTCCGGCTCAGTCTCGGCCGTAGCTCAGTCTCGAATGGCCAGACCCGTGTCTGGGTCGAAGAAGTGGGCGTTGTCGATGTCGACCGCGACCTGGATCTGATCGCCGACCCGGACCCGGGTGCGGGGATCGAACCGGGCGGCAACGATCGACGTGTTGCCGTCGCCGGTTGGCGCCGCCAATGCTTCGTCGGCATCAAGGTCGAGTGCGTCTTCGGAGACGACTGGCTTGGCATCGACGTTGAAGTACGCGATGACCTCGTAGCCGAGTGCCTCGGTGTTGGCGACTTCGGCGCTGATCGTCTGCATGCCGTCGTTGACGAGCGAGGAGTCTTCGAAATCCTTGGGGCGCAGTCCAACGACGACCGTGCGGTTGAAGTAATTGCGGAGTGCAGGGCGACGGCTCAACAGTTCGGAGGTGACCCGCATGCGGTTGCTGCCGATGTTCAGGCTGAGCTCTTCGCCGACCGAGTCGGGGGAGAGGGTGGCCTCCATCAGGTTCATCGACGGCGAGCCGATGAATGCGGCGACGAACAGGTTCTCGGGCTCATCGAACAGGGTCTGCGGCGGTGCAACTTGCTGGAGCACGCCGCGGTTGATGACGGCCACGCGGTCGGCCATGGTCATGGCCTCGACCTGGTCGTGGGTGACGTAAAAGGTCGTCACGCCGACTTCGCGCTGGAGTTCGGTGATCTCGCCGCGCATCTGGACACGCAGCTTGGCGTCGAGATTCGAAAGCGGCTCATCGAGAAGGAACAGCTGCGGGCGACGCACGATGGCACGACCCATGGCGACACGCTGGCGCTGACCGCCCGAGAGCTTGGCGGGCTTGCGATCAAGCAGCTCGTTGAGTTCAAGGATGCGGGCGGCGTTCTCGACTCGATCCCGAATCTCGGACTTGGGCATCTTCTGCAGCTTGAGGGCGAATGCAATGTTGTCGAACACCGTCATGTGCGGGTACAGCGCGTAGTTCTGGAACACCATCGCGATGTCGCGATCCTTGGGCGGCAGATCGTTCACGACACGGTCGCCGATCGCGATCTCGCCGCCGGTGATCTCTTCGAGACCGGCAATCATGCGCAGGGTCGTGGACTTACCGCAGCCCGAAGGTCCGACCATGACGAGGAACTCGCCTTGTTCGATTTCGAGATTGAGATCCTTGACGGCCTCGAAGCCGTTCGGATACCGCTTACCCACCGAGCTGAACGTCACGTGCGACATGGGCGCACACCATAGAAGCTCGTTCGAGACGGCGCCACGCCTTCGCGTGCCAATCTGCGCAGGAGGTCGCGCTGCTGGTGCTAGCGCTTCTTCTTTTTGCGCTTCTTGGTGGCGGTCGGCTTCGGGCGCGGCGCGTGCTTCTTGCTGTTGCCTTTCACCGCGCGCTCACAGAACCAGAAATTGCAGGCCCATTTCTCTCCGCTCCACACCGGTGTGCCGGCATGGACTGAGTTCAGATCTGGTTCGGCGGTGCCGGGTTGGACCAGATCGAAGAGGGTGAGGCGGCCAACTTTGGGCTTCACCTTGGCCTTGACTTTGGGGAAGCTCGTCGCCCCGCCCTTGCCGGGTTCGTGCAGGTACAGCAGCCCGGTCTTGAGGCGCTGACCCGAGCGCTTGTAGTGCGCGTTGGACGGGTCAGCCTTGAACGTGTCGAGGTGGGGCGTGTACTTGCCGCCGACGTCGTAGTGGACGACCTGGATGCGTTCACAGTTCTTGGCGGGCATGCCGGCCAGTTCGGAGACGCGTGCGACGAGCTTGCCGACGATGGGTGTTTCGTCGGTGTACACCCAGCCGATATCGGCGGTGCGGCGGAGGTTGTTCTCGACACTCTCGCCCTCGGCATTGATGATCGACGCCGAGTCCATGTTCGCTCGAGCGAGCTCGATGATGTGGGCGCATTCTTCTTCGGTCGCAAACGCATCGTGGACTTCGATGCGCGGTGCTTCGCAGATGATGCCGGTTTCCGGTGACTTTCTCAGCAGCCCCATGAACAACACCGTATAGGTTGACCGTGTGGAGGATGCTTCAACCTCAGGCAGTGCGGACCCGGTCGATCGCTATCCGTCGGTCCATCGGCGCTCGCATCAGTGGCGCAGCCGTCGCGCCAACGGCATCGCCGCTCTCGCGCTGATCGGCGCCATCGTGCTGGCGGTGCTGCTCCTCGCGCTGTTCACCTAAGCCGGGTTCACCTAAGCCGAGTTCACGTACGCCGGGTTCGGCTAGGCCGGGAATCGTCGGTTGTCGGAATAGCTGGCCGTCGCGCCGGGTTTGAGAACCATCATTCTCATTCCCCGACAAACTTCCGGAGCCCTGTGATGTCTGACACCCGACCACCGTTACCGCCTTTCGACGAGGCCGGTGCGTGGGCCAAGGTCCTCGGTGCCGAGGACGCGTGGAACACCCGTGAGCCTGAACGCGTGTCGCTCGCGTATTCGGTCGACTCGGTCTGGCGAAACCGCGACACCTTCGTCCAAGGCCGCGACGAGATTCGTGACTTCCTCGCCGAGAAGTGGGCCAAGGAAACCGA
>CAZEMU010000060.1:0-25695 GCA_964513315.1 uncultured Acidimicrobiaceae bacterium
TTCATCACCTGGGGTGAACACGACTGCGCCGAGAACATCATCCACCTGGTGCTCGCTCGCACCGCCGACGCTCCTCCTGGCACCAAGGGCATCTCGCTGTTCATCGTGCCCAAGTTCCTGCTCAGCGAAGACGGCACGCCCGGCGAGCGCAACTCGCTCGAGTGCGTTTCCCTCGAGCACAAGCTCGGGATTCACTGCAGCCCGACCGCCGTGATGGCGTTCGAAGATGCAACTGGCTTCCTCATCGGCGAAGAACAGACCGGCATGCGCTCGATGTTCACGATGATGAACAGTGCTCGCCTGTCGGTCGGCCTCGAAGGTTTGGCCGTCGCTGAGCGGGCTTATCAGCAGGCTGTCCAGTACGCCCACGAGCGGCTGCAGGGCAGTCGTCCCGGCATGGCCAAGGGTGCGTCCGCCCCGATCGTCGAGCACCCCGACGTGCGCCGCATGTTGTTGACCATGAAGTCGCAGATCGAAGCGATGCGCTGCCTCTGCTACCTCAACGCCAAGGCAATCGACGACTCACATGCGGCTGCTGATGCCGACGCTGCGGCAGCTGGGCGTGAGCTCGCCGAAGTCCTCACGCCGCTCTCCAAGGCCTGGTGCACCGACCTTGGCAATGAACTCACGTCGCTCGGTGTGCAGGTCCACGGCGGTATGGGCTTCATCGAAGAAACCGGCGCCGCCCAGCACTACCGCGACATCCGCATCGGTGCGATCTACGAGGGCACCAACGGCATCCAGGCCATGGACCTCGTGGGCCGCAAGCTCCCGATGCGCGACGGCGCGGCGGTTGGTGACTTGCTCGACGAAGCCGAAGCTCGCGCTGGCTCGCTCACTGGACAGCTCGAAGACCTGGCCAAGCCAATGCTCGAGGCCGTTGCGGCAAGCCGCGAAGCCGGCGCATGGCTGCTCACGAACATGGGGGACAACGCGCTTGCTGGTGCGACGCCGTACTTGCGCTTGTTGGCAACGACCATCGGCGGTTCGCTGATGCTCAAGGGCGCAGTAGCCGCCCAGGCCGAGCTCGATGCGGGTGCAACCGGCGACCGGGCCGAGTTCCTCGCCCAGAAGCTGGTCACCGCCCGCTTCTTCGTCGAACAGATCGTTCCGTCGGCCGTCGGGCTGGTGCCCAGCATCGTGTCGGGCCACGACGTGCTCGCTGCCTACCGCCCCGTCTTCTAGCCCGGAACGGCTGTCGTTTCGGCAGCGTGGGCAGCTCGCAGCAACGGCCGCTAGCACCAGCTACCCGAGAGACTGCGCGAGTCACCAGCTGCCGCCGGCAGCTACCCGAGAGACTGCGCGAGTCACCAGCTGCCGCCGGCAGCTACCCGAGAGACTGCGCGAGTTACCAGCTGCCGCCGCCACCACCGCCGAAGCCACCGCCAAAGCCTCCACCGAAGCCACCGCCGAAGCCTCCGAAGCTGCCGCTGCTCCAGCCGCCGCCGCCCCAGCTGGAACCACCGCCGCCACCGAAACTGCCACCGCCAGCGCCGAAGCCACCGCCGAACCAAGAGTCACGATCGCCGGACCAGGACTGGTCGCTGTAGATGGGTTCCCAACCGACACGACCCGTGTGGGCGGCGGTCGAGATCCAGTGCAGGTAGAAGAACGTGAACGGGTCGAAGCCACGCAGCGTTGCCGGCAGCGGTGCGCCGGTCCAGGTGTCGTTCTGGCCGCTGGTGCCGGTGTGGGCCAACTCAGGTGCGAAACGATCGGCGTCGTCGATCGACGAACGAGAGAGCGCCTGGCGCTGGGCTGCGTAGGCGAGTGCGAACTGGCGAGGGCCACGAGCATCGCTGGCGCCGAACGCCGCGGCGATGTCCGCGTAGGAGCCCACCAGGCCGAGGTCAGAGAGCGCCTTGCGGGCATCGAGCCAACGTCGTTCCGCCTGCGCCGGCTCGAGCGATGCGGCCAACACGCCAGCGATCGTGCGGCGGGTCTCGCCCTTGACGTCGTGCTGGATGAGGTCCTTCTCGAGCATCTTGTAGACCTCGATGCCGTCGTCACGGTTGCGCATGAGCGCAGCGACGATCGCAACGGGGATGCCTTCGCCGTCGGCGTACTGGCGGACACGAGCGATTTCGCGCTCGGTCGTCAGACCGGCGAGGCCGTACTCAACGGCCATCGCTGGCTTGAGGCCGCGCTCGCGGTGATGGCGATACAGCTGGACAAACTCGCCAACCGACAACTCGTCGTGGTTCAGCAGCAGCAGGGCGGCGATGGCGTCGACGTCGAGGCGATCGCGTTCCAGCAGGCCGGACTTCGAGCGCAGATCGCGGCGCACCTTTTCGTACCGCTCCACGGCCTTGGCCGGATCGTCGTCAAGGTCCGTCAGCGCTGCGGCAACGGCAGGGCGAGCTGCCGTATCTGGTAGGCGGTCGTGAATGACGTCGAGGCGGCGGACCTTGTACTTGGCGTCGTCGTAGGCCGCATCGAGCGCCGCCAGTGCCTGATCGATCGTCTCGGCGTCGATCACCGGGGCAGCCTTGATCAATCGTTCACCGCGATCGGAAACCACGGCGGCGCCAAAGCTCGTTGGGACGACCCGGTCGAGCACAGTCTGGCCAAAGCGTCGGCGAGCCTCAGCGACCCGATATGGGCGCACGCTGGCGACCAGGCCTTCGAGCTCGCGGAGCTTGACCTGGAACTTGTCGGCGTCGCCCTTGCGGACCGCGAGCGCTTCGCGGGCCGCGTCTTGCACGGCGTCGTCGAGCAGCTCGGCATCGTCGGTCGCCCGCATCTCCAATGGTATTTCGGTGTCGGCTTCGAGCCGGCTCGCGTCGATCACGTCGAGCAGGTCGCGTGACCACAACGCCCGCAGCGTGCCATCGTCTGATGGCGGTCGACGATTCGCAATGCTCTGCAGGGATGCGGTTGCGTCGGCAAATGCCATGTCGCCCGTCACCGGTGGCTCAGGAACCTCGTAGCGCCGCAGGTCCGGAAGGTCGGCTGCATTCGTCTCGAGACGGTCGAGCAGATCGTCGACTTCTTGGCCTCGACGGTCGACCTCGGTTGAGCGGGTACGCGTGCGGCTCTTGCTTGAACCTCGACCTGCGAATGCGACGAAACCAAGGCCACCGAACAGGACCAATGGCAACAGGTTCACATTCGTGCTCGGCTCGGAGCTCGTCGGTACCGTCCCTCCGCTTGACCCGCCAGTGGAGCCGCGCACCTCGTTCTCGAACGATGCTTCGAGCGTGCCGAGAATCGCGGCGACGCCAGCGTCCCAGTCGCCGTTGCGGAAGCTTGGCCCAGCCGTGCCGAACACCACCGAGCTGCTTGGAATCACGTTCTGCACGTTGGGGCCGGCAGTGATCCAGCCGTTGTTGTTCTCGGTATCGACAACCACCACAACGCCGCCGGCTTGGCCGTCGCGGTCCTTAACGACCCAGGTCTCGCCGATGTTGCGAGCGAGCGACTCGGCGCCGCCTGGCGCATCGCCGACCAGCACTACCGCAACCTCGTGGCCATAGGTGTCGACAATGCGGGTGGCCGCTTCCTCGACAGCGAGGCGATCATCGAGAACACCGTCCACGTCGGTGATGAAGCCCTGACACGTGATGCCCGAGACCTCGGGACACGAGTCGGGTCCCGACTGGGCTCCTGTCAACTGCGCTGCTGCCGGCGGGGCGAACAGCGACAGCATGCCGGCGCACAGGGCGACGATCAGCAGCGATGCCGTCAGGAACGACGGGGCGCTGAAGCGATTGGATGGAAGGGACACGTAGGCACACCTCGGGTAGCTCGATTGACTCGGCTGGTTCCCCAGCGAGTCGCAGCGTCACGATACGACACGTCATCGCTGCAACAGACCGTACGCAGTCCAAACGCCGGCGGCGTCGGTTGCATTCCGCAGCCAGGAGCAATCGAGCCGCCACAAATTTGTGCAGTTGTCCCGCGGTGAGCGGGTGAACTGCACAAAGAGCGCGCCGTTTGTCAGTTGGCGACGAGGGTGATGCCCGCTTCGGCGAGCTCGTGGGTGGCCTGCTCACTGGTCGCCACGGCGACGCCAGCGCAGTGGTCGAGGAGCACGCGTGTCTGGAAGCCCGCGGCGTGGGCGTCGATTGCGGTGGCCCGCACGCAGTAGTCGGTGGCGATCCCGGCGACATCGACGTCGACGACGTTTCGCGAACGAAGCCAGTCAGCGAGCGGGGTGCCGTCAGAATCGGCAGCGCCATCGAAGCCGCTATAGCTCGCCGCGTACTCGCCCTTGTTGAAGATCTCGTCGGTCTCGACCGTCAGCGCGTCGTGAAATGCTGCCCCGTGCGTCTCGGCAGCGCAGTGCACCGGCCAGGTCGTGTCGAAGTTCGGCGCTTCGCCCTCGGCGGCCCAGTGGGTGCCGGGATCGCGGTGCCAGTCGCGAGTGGCGACGACATGGTCATAGCCACCGGTTGCGATGAGGTTGGTCATCGAGGCAGCGACGGCCGCTCCCCCATCGACGCCCATCGAGCCGCCTTCGCAGAAGTCGTTCTGGACGTCGACGATGATCAGTGCGCGGGTCATGACAGCTCCTCTTCGATTTCGATGCCGAGCCAATTGGTCGGAATGGCGGCCGTTGCGGCCGGATGTGGCCGACGGCTCTCGGGACGCAGGCGGGCACGACGGTCTTCGCAACGCTCGCGGGCGTGCTGCACGTCGAAGGTCGTCACGACCTTGCCCGAGCGAATCAGCGGCACCTGCGGGGACAACGACGTCTCGGCGATGTCGACCGGAAGCACCGACAGGACTTCGGCGTCCCAGAACCCGTCGCTGTCGAGGGTCCGGTGCACGTCTTTGCGTCCGCCGATCGTTCGCTTACCCGGGGACAACTTGCCGACGGCCCGGGGATGCGTGGCGGTGTCATCGTCCATAATCGATACGAGCTTGTAGACCATCGATGCGGTCGGGTGCCCCGAGCCGGTAACCAGACTCGTGCCCACCAGGTAGGCATCGATGGGAGCGTCAGCAGCTTCGAGCTCCGCGACGCGGAACTCGTCGAGGTCACTCGATACAACGATACGGCAGTCGTCAGCGCCAAGCTCATCGAGCAGCGCGCGAGCTCGCTTGGCATCGGTGAGCAGATCACCCGAATCGATCCGGACGCCGCCGATGGCAGGACCAACGACCTCGACCGCGTTACGAATGCCCTGTTCGACATCGAACGTGTCGACGAGATAGGTGGTCGACGGGCCCATCGCCTGGAGCTGAGCTTCGAACGCCTTCTTCTCGGTGCGGTGGGCAAGGATGAAGGCGTGGGCCGTCGTGCCGCCGGTCGGGATTCCGTAACGGCGCCCAGCTTCGAGGTTCGAGGTCGTGTCGAACCCGCCGATGTGCGCGGCGCGAGCAGACGCGATCGCAGCGTCGGGATCGGTACGGCGACTTCCGCCGTCGATCAACGTGCGGCCATTCGCGACATCGGTGACACGAGCAGCGGCGCTGGCGATCGCACAGTCATGGTTCAGCACGGACAGCAGCACGGTTTCAAGGACGACGCATTCGGCAAAGCTGCCCTCGACGGTCAACACGGGGCTGTACGGGAAGTACAGCTCGCCATCGGCATAGCCAGTGACGTCACCGGAGAACTGGTAGTTCGCGAGCCAATCAGTCATCACGCCTTGGGCAACAACACCGGCCCTGACGAGATGCTCGATCGCCGGATCGGTGAAGCGAAAGTGCTCGATGGCATCGATGACGCGGTTCATGCCCGCGATGACGCCATAGGCACGCCCGGCGGGAAGCCGCCGCGAGAAAACCTCGAACACCGAGCCTCGGCCCGCGACCCCCGATTCGAGGGCCGACGCAACCATGGTCAGCTCGTAGTGGTCGGTGCGCAGCGCAGTCGCCGCAGAGTCGGGCACGGCGCCATCTCTCACACTGCAACCGTAACGGGCCGGGCCCCGCTGAGCACTGCCGATTTGGCGCACCACGTTTCCTCTGCGGCCTCGCCACTACCCTCGTTTCGCTGTCGCACTGACGTCACGGGTGAGGGAATGTGGACACCGTCCAACTGATGATCGACGTGCTCGGCCCCGTCGTGCTCATCGTCGCCGTCGGCGCGCTCATCGGGCCACGCATTGGCCTGCAGGTCGCCACCCTGTCCACCATCGCCTATTGGATCTTCGGACCGGCGTTCGTCTTCAACATCTTTGCGACCACCACGCTCGACGCCGACACGGCAATCCGCCTCGCGCTCGCTGCCGTCGCGGGCATGGTCGCCTCGGTCGTCGTATCGACTGCGATCGCCCGGCCGTTCGGCGTGCACGGCAACGCAGCCAGTGCATCGATCATGTCCAGCACGTACGGCAACGTCGGCAACGCTGGGCTCGCCATCTGCGTGTTCGCGCTTGGCGACGATGCGCTGGACCAGGCCGGCGTGCTCATGGTGACGATCATGTTCTTCGGCACGCTGATCTCGGTCTGGCTCGGCACCCGCCAGACCCAGTCCTCGTTCGCCGCCGCTGCCGACGCCTTCAAGGCGCCGATGATCGTCGCCGCCATCGTCGGACTTGCGATCAACCTGGTCGGTTTCGACCCGCCCGTGCTCGTCGACCGAGCCGTTGCGACGATCGCCAGTGGTCTGATCCCGACCATGTTGATCGGTCTTGGCATTCAGCTGGTTGCCGTCGGCAGCGTCCGATGGTTGCGATCAACGTCGGTCGTCACCCTCGCCAAGCTGATCGCAGCTCCGATCGTGGCCTGGCTGGCTGCCCAAGGACTCGGCCTGACCGGCGACGATCTGGGCGTCGTGATCATTCAGTCCGCGATGCCGCCCGCCGTCTTCTGCATGGTCATCGCGCTTGAGCATGACCTGGAGCCCGACCGGGCAACGAACGATGTCGTTGCGGTCACGTTGGCCTCGCTCGTCACCCTGCCAGTCGCTCTGGCTCTGGCCGTCTGAGGTCAAGCTCGATGTCGAGGTCGTCGCCGCAATCCGATGCCGGAACCGGCGCCGGTTGCGTGTCGACTTCGTCCAAGGCTGTTGCCCACGCGACCGCCTCTCGCTGGGTCGAGCGAGCGAACACGATGGCGACGAGCTGGTCATCGGTGTCGATCAGTGCGGCGCCACTATCGCCTGGCCCGATGTCGAGGGCGACTTCGTAGCCGCTTCGACGTGAATCCTCTGACCGGTCGCCAACGACTTGAGTGACGAGCCGGACGCGCCGCACGATCGATGCGTCAACGCTGCCGCTCGCGGCGCCTGCGACCATACGAACCGGCGTGTCTGGCCAATCGGCGACGGCACGACTCGGCGCCATCTCGACAGGTGTCGAGCGGATGCCATCAACGCGTACAAGCGCGAGATCGCGGGCGAGGTCGAGTCGCACGACGTCGCCGCGCCTCCAGACACCCGCCGAATCGAGCACCGCGAAGTCGCGCGTTTCATGCAACGCATGCGCGACGGTGAGCACCAGTTCGTCATCGATCACGTAGCCCGACGAGGTCGACTGGATGCCCACACAGGGCAACGTTGCGAACTCGACGGCGCGGTCATCGACCGAGAACGCCTGGGTCTCGGACTCACCTCGAACGCCGGCAACGAGCAGGCCAATCGCAACCAACGCTGCCAGCACGTGTCGAAGGGACATCGAACGTTCGCGTCAGTTCGTCGTATTGGAGCGTCTACGAATCAGGCGGGGTTGCGACCGACGAGCGCCAAGTAGCGGTCCAGAATCGGAGCGTCGTCGGCGACCTCGATGACCGCTCCGGTGCGTCCTGACTCGACCAACATGTCAGAGACTGGTGCGACCGCGTCGTAGACGGCCTGCACGAGTGCGTCGTCGAGGCAGGCGTCTTGGCCCGTGGCCTGGGCGAGGTCCCATGCGTGCGTTGTTGCGTCCCACATCACGAAACCGATGGTGTCATCGATCGTCGCCTTGTTGAACCAGAACGGCCCTTCTTGCGCCAGCGCGCCCTGCTGGTCAAGCGCAGCGAGCAGCGTGTCCCGGGTCTCGGTCCAGACCGCCTGTGGATCGCTCATGTCTTCGGGCGGCGTCGGCTTGGCCATCTCGCCCGAAGCGGCCATTGCAGCCACGCCGTTCAGTACGGCGCACTGGTGCTGGAGCAGATCACGAGCATCCCAGCCTTCGCATGGGGTCGCCGCGGACCACTGGTCATCGGCGGTGCGTCGGACGACGGCGTCGAAGGCGTAGACGGCTTGGGTGAACAGACGAAGGTTGGTCGACATGGGTAGCTCCTGGAGATGCGATGACGATGTGATGCGGCGCCGACCTTACTTGCGGAGGCGGCAGCGCACCTGCCGCTCGAACTACTCACTTCTGCTGTGCGCAGGCCGATAGGACGAGATCACTTGCCGTCCGACCTGGATCTCCGTGCGCGACATGACCCTTCATCCCGCTTTTGGACGCCGTTGGGCACGCAATGGCCGTTGGGCAAATCTCCACGCGTTGTTGCCTTGTTCCCCTATTGAGGCGACGATGGTGTCGTGACCACGACTGCGACAGCCTCAACGGAGGCCTCTTCACTCGTGTCGTCAACGCGCAGCGGCCCGATGCAGCTGATCTTTCGGTTTATCCGGGAGCGCAGAGGTCTCTTTGCCCTGAACCTGGGGCTGCGGCTTCTGAAGGACATGCTGCCGTTCCTCGGACCGATCCTGCTTGGCATCGCTGCCGATGTTCTCTACGGCCTCGACCGATCCCTGATCGGCTTCACCTTCGAAGGCGGTGAACTCCGCGCCATCTACACCGTCGCAGCTCTCATGGCGATCCTTGCGATCGCCAAGATGGTCTTCGGCTACGTGCACACGATCGTCGCTGCCCACATGGGGCGTCACATCGTCGAAGCGGCCCGCCGCGATCTGGCCGAAGCTTCAATGCAGATGGCCCTCGACGAGCGCCGGCGATTCAACAGCGGCGATTTGCTTGACCGTTCGCTTGCCGACAGCAAGGGACTGCGATCGTTCACCCAGGACGTCGTGATCCGCATCGTGTCGAACACGGTGCGAGTCATCTGGCCGCTGCTCTACATGTTCATGATCGACTGGCTCATGTCCCTGGTCGTGCTGGCCGTCATTCCGCTGCAGTCCGGGATTAGCGCCCTGCTCCAGCGACGTCTGCAGCGCCTGACTCGCGAAGCCCGCCAGGCCGAATCCGTCCACACCTCGGCGGTAAAAGAATCCATCGACGGTTGGAGCTCGGTCGCATCAGTCGGGTCCCAAGACTGGGTCACCACTGAACTTCGTGGCACTGCAGCCGCTAGCGAAGACGCCAAGATCAAGAAGAAGCACACCACGGCGGCAATCAGCGCAGTCATTTCGCTGTTCACGGCGCTCGGCATCGCCGCTTGCTACGCCATCGGCGGTTGGCGGATCATTTCGTCCGGCCTGGCCGGTGTCACTACTGCCGAGGAAGGGGCCTTCACCGTTGGCGTACTCCTGTCCTTCGTCGGTATCGCGAAGAAGGTCTACGCGCCATTCCAGGCGTACACGAAGATCGTCAGCAGCTACCGCACAGGCCTGGTCAATCTCGAGCGCATCGCCGAGGTCCTCGACGCACCGATGCTCGACGCTCGCCCGGACGGCCCCGAGCTTGTCGTAACCCGTGGCGACATTGCTCTCGATGACATCGGCTTCACCTACGACGGCGATGAAATGCCGACGCTGCGGTCGCTCACCGGACGGATTCCCGGCCGAACGCTCACTGTCATTACCGGGGAGAGCGGCACTGGCAAGACCACGCTGCTTCGCCTCTTGATGGGCTTGGATCAGCCGCACCATGGCACGATCTCGATCGACGATCAGGACATGAACGTCGCCAAACTCTCCAGCGTGCAGCGCACTATGGCGCTCGTCCCCCAAGAACCGATGCTGTTCAGCGGCACGCTGGGCGAGAACTTGATGCTGGGCCACGACGAGGTTTCGACCGACGAACTCCTCGATGCCTGCCACAAGGCCGGCCTGCTCGAACTCGTCCGCGAGTTGCCCGAGGGGCTCGACACCCAGGTTGGTAGCGGCAAGCACATGCTTTCTGGCGGCCAGCTCCGACGGATGGCGATCGCCCGAGCGCTGCTTCGCCAACCATCCATCTTGTTGCTCGACGAGCCAACGACCGGCCTCGACGACCTGAGCTCGAAGCAGGTGCTCGACACGCTCCGCCGCATCGCCCAATCCGCGACCGTGATCATGGTTTCGCACCGGCGAGATCCGCTCGCTGCATCGGACCATCACCTGATCCTCGACGGCGGCTACTGGACCGACGGCCAAGGCAACGGTGACCGTTGGCGTCCCGAGTTCGACGGCAAGCTCACCGAGCAAGCCGAAGGCGGCGAGGACCTCGAAGCGTCGCATGTGTCGAACGGCGCCGCCGCGGACGGTGGCGCGACCCGGGCTGATGCTCTCGTCAGCAACGGATCCGCCGCGGCCGCTGCCGCTGGCATGGCAGCTGCAGGAGCACGTACGAACGGCAGCGTTACGAACGGCACTGGTTCCAACGGCACGGCTTCGAACGGTGCCGATGCAAACGGCGCTCATCCCAATGGGGCTCGCTCCAACGGTTCGGGAGCTGCCACACCGAGCCCCTCGGTCACGGTTGGCCGCCGCGTCCTCCAGCTCTCTGCGATGGGTCGACCCATTCCCCTCGACTATGTCGACGAGGCCGAGACCAGCGCTCGGGTGCTCGTCGTTGGCGGCCATCGATCCGTCGCCCCGGTCGATCCGAGCTGCATCGACGATGTGCTCGCACAAGCCGCGGCCGATAGCGACACGAGCGTCGCGGTCGGGGCGATCCGCAACATCAATCCCGATGGTGCGTTCACCACGGACAACCGCACGGTCCTCGGTGTCGACCTCGCCGCCGACCATCTGCAGAAGCTCGCCGGCGAAACCCACACGTTCCATCGAGCGATCGCCGAGTGGCGAACTCACCTGGTCCTCGACGTCGGCGCCCGCACCAGCCAGCAACGAGCAGCCGCTGATGTCGAGATCTCCATCCGCTATCCCGAGACTGCTGACGGAGCGGCACCCGAATGGCTCGCCCAGCTCGGCAGCGACATCCGCCGTCGACTGAGCGCCAGCCGCTTCTCGACCAGCGTCGCGCTCGTCGGAGCCGACTCCTCGAGCCTGACCACGGCGACCAACGTGCCCGTCGTCGAGATCACCTCGATTGCGCCTCCCCACACGGCGGGAAGCAGCCGGGTCCACGACGCACTCGTCGAGGCCACGGTCGCCGCTTATCAGGCGACCGGCCTGCTTCGCATCGCAACGCCGGCGTAGAGACCCCGCCGCGGGAATCGCGACTACCCGCTGGCTTCGGGGGCCGAGGCTCCGTGGCGACCGGCACCATCTCGGAAGCGGGTGGCGCCGTGCAGCGTTTCGCCCGAGCGAATCGTCTCGAGTCCTAAGTCGGTCTCGAGCGAAAGCGCCCCGCCAAGGTCCAGTGACCATTGCGCGATCGCGGACTGGCGATCGCTCCGCATACAACGCTGTGGCAACTGGGCGAGCTCATGTGCGAGCGCGACCGCGGCATCGAGCGCCGAGCCCGGTTCGACCATACGGTTGGCGAGTCCCATGGTCACTGCCTCGGTGCCCTTGACTTCGCGGCCGGTCAAGATCATGTCCATCGCGTGCGAGTGGCCGATGAGCCGGGGAAGCCGAACGGTTCCACCGTCGACCAGCGGCACGCCCCAACGCCGACAGAACACCCCAAAGACTGCATCGGATGCAGCGACTCGCATGTCGCACCAGCAGGCCAGCTCCAAGCCGCCTGCGACCGCCCAGCCTTCGACGGCGGCGATCACCGGCTTGTTCAGCAGCATGCGACTCGGCCCCATCGGCCCGAACGAATCGACGATCTCTTCGCCAGGACGAGACTCGACCCGGTTGCCGCCGCCGTCGGCGAAGGCCTTGAGGTCGGCGCCGGCGCAGAAGACGCCGTCGGCGCCCGTCAGCACCGCCACGCTGGCGCTGTCGTCCGCGTCGAACGCCTCGAACGCGGCGTACAGCTCCTTGGCGGTCGCTTGGTCAACGGCGTTGCGCACCTGAGGACGATTGATCGTCACAATCGTCACGGGCCCGTCGTGGGTTACGAGCACGAGATCGTCAGACATGCGTTGTTCAGACATGCGTTCCTCAGACATGGGGGTTCCTCCGGCTGACGACCGGTTCGATCTCAGCGCTTTGCGTGACTTCGAGCCGCGGCGACGTCGCGTTGGCTCACTTCGACCAACTCACCCTTGCGCACCACGTACGACACAACAAGGTCGACCTGGTGTTGACCGCCGCGTTGCTTACCGCTCACGACGTCGAGCGCGAGCCCTTCGGTGGGCGCCAGGAGTGCCACGGCGCGGAAGCCCTCGTCGTTGCCGGGCGAAGATCGCTTCTCTTCATGAATCAGCTCGTAGGAGTCCCAGATCCACACATCGCCAACCGACACGAACCGGCACTGATGGTTGCCGCCGCGGCGCTTGGACACCATCGCCCCTGGGCAGACGATGTACGGGCCTTCGCGGTATGGCAACGTGCCGAGTCCATCGCGTCCGAACCCTTCTTCGAACGCGGCGTCGATGATGGCTTGCTGATCTCCGCCCTCGATGGCGCGACGGCGGGATTCGTCGGCCAACGCGGCCGCCAGGTGCACGAGCACCTCGTCGTTGAGTTTGCGCGAGAGCTCTACTGCAGTCTCGGGATCTTCGGTCAGGTGGCGAACGATCGTGCCATAGCGGCGTGTGGCCATGGCCAGATCATGGCCTGTCCCTATGACAGTCGAGCGGCACTGCCTTCGAAACCGCTAATACATTTTGTCGCTGCCGCCGGAGCCGTCTTCGCTGTGGGCGCGAGCGATCTCGCTCCGCAGGCCAACGCCTAGCGCCACCGCATCTGCCGAAACGGTGATCATGCGGAAGCCCATCTCGAGACGAAGCGGCGTCAGCGAACCGGACGAATGGATGCCGGGCACAACACCGTGGTTCTGACACGCGGCCACGATCGTCTCGAGCGCCTCGACGAACTCGGGGACGTCATCGTTGTTCCGTGGAGGCAGGCCAAGCGAGATCGACAGGTCTGCGGGGCCGACATAGACCGCATCGACGCCGGGCGTCGACACGATCGCGTCGACGTTGCCGAGCGCCTGGACGGTTTCGACCATCGGGATAACGGCGATCTGTTCGGCGGTGTTGTCGAAGTAGTCGGCGTAGCGAGGGGCCACGCCTGCGGGGCCGTAGCTACGCGCCCCATGCGGCGGGTAGCGGCAGGCCGACACGGCGGCCTGTGCTTCTTCGGCCGTGTTGACCATCGGCACGATGATTCCCTGAGCGCCAGCATCGAGGTGTTTGCCGATGATGCCGGGCTCGTTCCAGGGCACGCGTGCGATCGGCGTGGTGCCGCCGTACGCAATGGCCGGATACATGCCGACGGCCGACGTGTAGTCAACCAAGCCGTGTTGGTTGTCGATGCAGACATAGTCGAGCCCAGCCTGGCCGAGCATCTCGGCGGTCGTTGGGTTCGCAAGCGACGCCCAAAGTCCCAGAGAGGTTTTGCCAGCACGCCATTGATCACGAAGCGATTCCATCGGCGCAGTCTTGCAGCCTCACCGGCCTCGATGCGAGAACGCCCGGCAGCGCTCAGCTTGTGACGATGGAGGCCGGTCGTCCTTCGAGCACGGCGATCGCATTTTCGAAGGCGTGCTCGTACAAGCGGCGTCGGCCGACGGCCGTCGACGAAGCGATATGCGGCGTGACGATCACGTCGTCGCGCCCGAGCAGCGGATGTCCGACCGGGAGCGGTTCGGGCTCGGTGACATCGAGGCCAGCCCCAGCAATGTGTCCCGCATCAAGCCCGGCAATAAGCGCGTCGGGGTCGATCAGCGGCCCACGGGCGCAGTTCACGAGGTACACGCCCGGGCGCATCGCGGCGATCGACTTGGCATTCACCAAGTAGTGAGTGTCGGGCGTGTTCGGGGCGTGGAGCGAGATCACCGCCGATGACGACCAGAGCTCGTCGAGGCTCACGAGTTCCACCCCGTCGACCGGCGACTGGTTCAAGAACGGGTCGTGGGCAATCACTGTCATGCCGAACGCTTGCGCCGCGACCGCAACTCGCTTCGCGATTCGACCCAGTCCGACCAAGCCAAGCGTCTGACCGTCGAGTTCGAGCGACGTCGCCTCGCCCGGTCCGATGAGACCTTCGCGAGAGCGTTGCTGTTTTCCCGGAAGCTCCTTGGTGATGGCGAGCATGAGCATCATCGTGTGCTCGGCGGTCGAGACCGTCGGCGAGTCCGGGCCGTTGCACACGACAACCCCGGCCGCGGTCGCTGCAGCAACGTCGACGTTGTCGTAACCGATGCCCGCGCGACTGACGACCTTGAGGTTGGGGAACTTCGCGAACCGCGCAGCGTCCCAGTAGTAGTCGACGCCGATCACCGCAGCAGGGGCATTGCCAAGCGTGTCGTCATCGGGACCGATGAGCGTCGCTCGTCCGTCGAGGTACTCGATGTCAGCATCGGTGACGGGTCGATCGAGGTGGATCACATGCGGTTCGGTCATGACCTGAGTATCGCGCCTGTTCGGCTCAGGCGTCGCCTGCTCCACGGCTGCGAGCAGCTTCGAAGTCGGGGGTGCGCTTCTCGAGAAACGCAGCAACGGCCTCTTTGTGCTCAGGCGTTTCATACGCCTGGTCGAGCAACGCGAGCTCACGCTTCTGAACATCTTTGAGCGACGTCGCAAACATGTTCTGCGTCAATAGCTCCTTGGTGAACGCGAGTGATGCTTGCGGGTTGTCGCCCATCGCATGCGCCATGTCGTGGGCAGCCTCGAGAAGGGAATCGGCCGGGACGGCGCGATCGATCAGACCGATCTCGGCGGCCTCTTCGGCCAGGATCGTGGTGCCCGTGAGCATGAGTTCGCTGGCCTTGCCGAACCCGACTCGCATCGGAACGAGCTGCGAACTGCCGAGCTCCGGCACCACGCCCATCTTCACGAAACGCAGACTCAGCTTGGCGCCCTCTGCCGCGATCAGATGGTCCATCGAGAGCACTTGCGACAGCCCGACGCCGATTGCGGCGCCATTGATCGCGGCAATGATCGGCTTCGACGAGCGCATGAGGTCGACCCAGTCGCGGGTCGCCCCGGCCTCTTCAACGGCACCGTCGAGCTGGTCTTGGAACACCGCCTGCATGTCGGCACCGGCGCAGAAGCCACGGCCGGCGCCGGTCACGACGATGGCGATGATCGACGGATCCTCGTTGGCAGCAACGACCGCCTCGGTCATCTCTCGACCCATCGTCCGGGTCCACGCATTGAGGCGCTCGGGGCGGTGCATCGTGATGGTGAGGACACCGTCGTCGACCGAGGTCAAGATCTGTTCGTAGGCCATACCCAAGCCTGCAGGTCTTGGCAGGTGTGGTCCAAGTCGTCAGCGGGCCGCAGACCGCTTCCCGGACCTCGAGGTGTTCACCGAGAAGATGGCGACGACACGCATCGGGCTTGCTTTGTCGAACCATGCCGCACGAGTCGGCGCTCAGCTGCTGGTGGTCGGCAATCTGCGAGGCAAGGGCCTCCGACGGCTCATGGGAAGCGTGCCCGACGAGATCGCCCTCGATGCGCCCTGCGATCTGGTGATCGTCAAGACCACCTAGGACTACTCGCCCAGATCAGATCAGATCAGACGCTGATCGGGAACGATTCGAGGCCGCGCAGGTTGATGCGGCCGTTCCAGACCGGGTCGCCCGCCATCGTTGCGTGCGGGAATCGCTCGACGAGCGAGGTCAACGCAACTTGCGCTTCAAGCTTCGCCAACGACGCACCCAGGCAATAGTGCGCGCCGCTGCCGAAGGCCACGTGCTGACCGGCCGTTGCCCGGCGGAGATCGAGCTGGTCGGCGTCGGCGCCGAACTTCTCGGGATCGCGGTTCGCTGACGCAAGGACCGCGAGCACGAACGCACGGGCCGGGATCTCGACGCCGCTGAACTCGATGTCGGTCAGCGCTACCCGTCGAGACATCTGGACCGGGCTGACGTAGCGCAGCAGTTCGTCGACGGCGTTCACGGCGACGTCGGGGTCTTCTCGCCAGACCGCAAGCTGCTCGGGGTTACGCATGAGCTCGTAGAAGCCGGTGCCGATGAGGTTCACGGTCGTCTCGTGGCCGGCGATGAACAGCAGCGTGATCTGCGCGTTGAGTTCGGCGGTCGAGAGACGGTCGCCGTCTTCTTCGGCCTCGATCATGCGGGTCAACAGGTCGTCGCCTGGGTTGGCCCGCTTCCACTCGATCACCTTGTTGATGTGGGCATCCATCTGAATGCCGGACTCGAACGCAAGGCGCATTTCGTCTTCGGAGATGATCGGATCGATGGCCTTGACCATGTGGCCGGACCAAACCTTGATGGTCTCCTTGTCCGCGTCGGGCATGCCGAGCATCTCGGTGATGACATCGAACGGGAGCGGGAATGCGAGCTCAGCGACGATGTCGCCGCCGCCATTGGCCGTCACCGTGTCGAGCTGTTCATCGACGAGGCGCTGGATGACAGGGCGCAGCTCTTCTATCGAGCGAGGCGTAAAGGCCTTGGATACGAGTCGGCGAAGCCGTGTGTGGTCGGGCGGGTCGACGTTGAGCATCGACAGGTCGCGCTCGGCCGTCACACCCAGCGACTCGGCGACGGCGTCGGCCTGGGCTGCACGTTCGCCTTCGAGGATGTCGGAGTTGCGATCCTCAACGCTCATCGACGGATCACGCAGCAATTGGAAGCAGTCGTCGTAGCGGAACAGGCCCCAGCGATCGAAGATGTTCTGCACCGGCGCGGCGGCGCGCACCTCGGCATGGTGCGAGTACGGATCCTCCATGTAGCCCGGCAACAGCGGGTTGAAATGGACTGGCGCAGACTCCGTCGCAGACATCTGGCGAGCGTACTCCTGCGACGTTGACGGCCCCGGTCGGGCCTCGCTGTCGAACGCCGAGGCCAGACCGCCTGCGCACCGCTACTCAGACTGGCAACAACGCGCCGGTGTAAGGTCCCGGCACGGGAAGAGCGGGGCGCGGCTAGATCGCCTCGGGAACGAAAGGCGGCGCCCACATGGGCCTAATCCTGTTGCGCGACCTGCAGTATCGAAAGTGGCGAGTCCTGCTCACGGTCGTGCTGATGGCGATCGTGATGACGCTGCTGTTCATCATGGCGGGGCTCGTTGGGCAGTTCAATGCCGAGCCAGAGCTGGCGACTCGTTTCGCCGGCGACGACAAGTACTGGGTTGTGCCTGCTGGCGCTGGCGGCCCGATCACGAACCCGCAGGCTGTCCCCCGGCCACTGCTGCCGCCTGTTCCCGACGGCGAGGCCGTGCTGTTCCAGCCAAGCCAGCTCGACGGCGAGCGCGTGTTCGTCGCCGGCCGTGACTTCAAGGGGCCCAACCACGTCGAGAAGAACCTCGACGAAGGACGCATGCCCGCCGGTCCGGGCGAAGTCGTCGTCGACGCGACGACAGGATTGCGCCTCGGCGAATCCGCTCGCCTCGGTACCGAAACGGTGACGGTGGTTGGCCTGGTCGACGATGCCACGGTGCTCGCCGGCGTGCCGATGGTGTTCGCTCCGATCGACTTCGCACAACAAGCCGTCGCTGGCGGCAACGACGTCGCGATGGCGATCATCACCGACGACCCCGACCCGAACCTGCCGCCCGAGTTCCAGGTCCTGTCGAGCGAACAGGTGACCTCGGACACGCTGAAGCCGCTCGAGAACGCGATCAGCTCGGTCACGCTCGTCCAGGCTCTGCTGTGGCTCATCACCACGATCGTGATCGCAGCCATCGTGTACATCACCGCCCTTGAGCGGACACGCGACTTCGCCGTGCTCAAGGCCGTCGGCGGCAAGACACGCGATCTCGCCAGCTCGCTGCTCGTGCAGGGCGTGATCATGACGGCACTCGCCGTCGGGATCGCCGCCATCCTCCAGTCCTTCGTCGCACCGGCGTTCCCCATGATCGTTCGGGTGCCGAGCTCGTCGTGGTGGCAGATCCCGGTCGGTGCTGTCGTCGTTGCTGCGGTCGCGGGCATGGCGGGCGTGATGAAAGTCCGAGCCACCTCGCCGTCGGAGGCATTCGGATGAGCCCCGATCGTCGCCCCTCGCTCGTTCGCATCAAAGACCTTGTCGTCGAGTACGCCTCGGAGCGCTACACGGTTCGCCCGCTCGACGGTTTCGAGCTCGACGCTCCCCCCGGACAGCTCATTGCATTGCTCGGCCCGTCGGGTTCAGGCAAGACCACGCTGCTGTCGATCCTGAGCGGCATGATCCCGGCAACGTCCGGAAGCGTCGTCGTCGATGGCATCGACGTGCTGTC
The DNA here is from genome assembly GCA_964513315.1 of uncultured Acidimicrobiaceae bacterium. Taxonomy (GTDB): domain Bacteria; phylum Actinomycetota; class Acidimicrobiia; order Acidimicrobiales; family UBA10347; genus UBA10347. Next base: position 18,253 of record CAZEMU010000060.1, read on the forward strand.
GTTGTCCGGCACCGAGCTCGAGGACTACCGACGCCACACGATCGGCATCGTCTTCCAGGGCTTCAACCTGATCCCGTCGCTAAGCGCCCGAGAGAACGTGGCCGCTCCGTTGCTCGTCGCTGGCGTCAAGCGCAAAGAGGCACTCGCCCGCGCCGACGTACTGCTGGCCGAGATCGGCCTCGAAGAGCGCGCCGATCACATGCCGAAGCATCTGAGCGGCGGCCAGCAACAGCGTGTCGCCGTTGCCCGTGGCCTGGTCGGCGACCCCAAAGTCCTGCTCGCTGACGAGCCGACCGCAAACCTCGACCACATCAGCGCCGAGGCGGTCGTGCAGCTGTTGCGCTCGCTTCGCGACCGCGGCCGCACGATCATCATCTCGACCCACGATGATCGCCTGCTTCCCGCCATGGACCAGGTCGTCTACATGACGCCTGAACACCAAGCTGCGACGACTGCCCGGGGCCAGCTGACGCTCGTGCCCGGCGAGGTGTTGTTCCGCCAAGGTGCCGAGAGCGACTACATCTACGAGATCGCCGAAGGAACCGTCGACATCGTTCGCGAGTTCAGCGACGGCACCGAAACGGTCATCGCTGACCGCTCGGCTCGGGCTTACGTCGGAGAGCTTGGGCCGCTGCTCGGCTTCCCTCGCTCTGCTCAGGTGCGAGCTCGAACACACGTCACGCTCCAGCCGCTCACGATCGCCGAATACAACGGGCGCCACGAGGACGTCATCGATCTCGCTCACCAAAAGGCTGAGTCGACCCGAACGTCGGTCGACGGTCACGAGGAAAGTGACGAAGCGACCGTCGACTAACTTCGGCTCGTGCGCCCCAATCCGGTCAAAGAGCGTCTGACCGCTGGCGAAACCGTCTTCGGCACGATGGTGTTCGAGCTGTTGTCGCCCGGCCTGCCCCAAATCTTGGAACAGGGCGGCGCCGACTTCGTCTTCTACGACATGGAGCACAGCGGGTTCTCATACGCCGAGATCAAGACCCAGCTTGCGTTGTGCCGTGGCCTCGACATCGTGCCGCTCGTTCGGCCGCGAGCAACGACGCACGAACACACCGCCCAGCTCCTCGACCTCGGGGCGATGGGCATGTTGTTCCAGATGGTCGAGACAGCCGAGCAAGCCGAACAGCTGGTCCGCCTGACCCGCTACCCGCCGTCGGGGCAACGGGGCGCGATGTTTGGTGGCGCCGCCGATGACTACGGCGGCCACACGGTGCCCGAAATCATCGAAGGCGCCCACGACCGCACGCTGGTGTGCGCACTCATCGAATCCGAACGAGGCATCGCCAACGCGGACGAAATCATGTCGGTGCCTGGCATCGACGTCGGCCACCTCGGCCACGGCGACCTGTCCCTCTCGCTCGGCGTGCCTGGCCAAACCGAACACCCGAGCATGCAAGCGGGCATCGATTCGCTTCTGGCCGCGTGCGACGCCCATGGCAAAGCTGCCGCCTGCTTAGCCGGCGATGCCGCAACCGGCGTCGACTGGGTGCGGCGCGGTTTCCGCATGGTGTCGGTCAGCTACGACATTGGGCTCCTCGCCGGAGCCCTCCGCAGCGGGATCGATGCGATCACCGCCGAAACCGTCGGGGAGACCTGATGCGCCTCGACGAAGCCGACGCACGCGCCTATCAGGAACGTGGCTGGGCGGTCGTGCCCGACGTGTTCTCCGCAACCGAAGTTGCGGTGCTCGAACAAGCAGCTCTTGAGGTCATGGAACGACCCGGCCCCGAAGTCGGACGCGAGGCCGACGGCTCACCCCACGTCTGCTGGGGCATGCACCTGTTCGACGAACGCCTTGGCGCGCTGGTACGTCACCCGGCGCTCGTCGAGCCCACCAAGCAGCTTCTCGACGCCGACTTCTTCGTCCACCAGTCCCGCATCAACATGAAGCAGACCAACGGCTCGATCGTGGCGTGGCACCAAGACTTCGGCACCTACCACCGGGTCGACGGGGTGCCAGACCCACGCGGGATCATGATTGCGGTCTTCCTCGACGACGTCACCCACGTCAATGCACCGCTGCTCGCCGTGCCGGGGTCACATCGCGAAGGGCTCGTGTCCACCGCGCAGGTCGACCCGACAAGCCCCGACTTCGAAGCCGTGTCGAAGTACCGGTACGACATCACCGACGAAACGATGTCGAGGCTGGTCGAGGACTACGGCCTCGAGACCATCACCGGGACAGCCGGCTCGGTGCTGTTCATGGACATGACGGTCGTGCACGGTTCGTCGGTCAACATCAGCCCACTGCGGCGACTGCTGCTCTACGTCAACGTGTGCCCGACCGATAACCGTGGCGAGACGTACGAGCGCCCCGAGTACTACGCAGCCCGCAACTTCTCGGCCATCGAAGCGGCGGCGCCCGACTGCCTCCTCGCATTCGCATGACGGCGATCGAGTTCGAACCGCTCGTTGGCCCGTTCGGGGCGCGGGTGCTCGGCGCCAACCCCGATGCGTTCAGCGCCGACGACATCGACGCACTTCGCGAGGGGCTCTTCAACCACGGCTTGTTGTTGATCCGGGATCAGAGCATCAGCCCCGCACAGCTGGTTGCGATTGGGCATGCGTTCGGAGAACTCGAGATTCTGCCCGAGCCCGACAAGCGCCATCCCGATCACCCCGAGATCTTCAACTTGAGCAATGTGCGCGCCGACGGCGACATTGTCGATTTCGATGAGCCCCAGGCCGTCTTCTTGCGAGGCACCGAGCGCTGGCACACCGACAGCTCCTTCCGCGAGGTCCCCGCGCTGTGCACGATCCTGTCAGCGGTCGAGGTCCCGACCCGCGGCGGCCAAACCCAGTTTGCCGACATGCGCAAGGCGCTCTCATTGATCCCGGCTGAGCAACGCGACGAGATGGATTCGCTGACCCTCATCCACAGTTACGAATGGTCTCGCTCGATGAACCCCGGTCGCATGAATCCAATGAGCGACGACGAGCGGGCGAAGTACCCGCCGGTCGAACACCCGTGGATCCGCACGCACCCCGACGGATCGAAGTCGCTGTACATGGGCGGCCACGCATCGCACATTGCCGGGCGCGACGAAGCCGAGAGCCGTCAGTGGTTCGCAGAGATCGAAGCCCAGCTCAGCGTGCACGACGTCGTCTACGAGCACCAGTGGCGAGCCGACGATCTGCTCGTGTGGGACAACCGCACGCTGCTGCATCGACTGTTGCCGTACGACATCGCGAACGAGCGTCGGGTCATGCGCAGGGTGACGGTTGCCGGCACGGACCGGCCCCGCTGAGCACCCCCGATCGGGTGAGCGATCTCCCCCACTAGGTGCACTCGCCTACCGGAGACGCGGCGGTTTCTGGGTCACCTGAACCATCGTGGCGCAGATCAGCTACGCAGGACGCGACCTGGGCCGAACAACCTTGCATGGCCGAAGCACTGCGTGATCGTCGATTCGTAAGCTACCTCGTCGTCACCAACGTGGTCTTGGTCGCCCTTGCCGTCGCCGGACCGATCTGGTTCGTGAGCGGCTTGGCCGCCCTCGCCGCAGTCGAAGTTGCCCAGACCCTGCGCAGCGACGCTCGCCAACCTGTTCGCGTTCGCTCACGCCGCCGCTGATGAGCATCTGGCGGGGCGCCCACGCGCCGCATTCTGACGCCACCGGGACGGATCACTAACCTCGCCGACGTGCGAGTTGCCGAGTTCCGCCTTCCGACCGATCTTCCTGACGCCCCCGTTCGCGTCGGCATCGTCGAAGGCACCGGCATCCACGAAGCAACGTCGCTCGGTGTTGCGAACGGGCTCAAAGGGCTCCTCGATCTCGGTGCCGATCTCACATCGTTGACCGCGGCGGGCGACGGGCCCATCCACGCCACCGACGCCGTCGAGTTTCTGCCGCTGCTCGCGACGACCGGTCGAGTGTTCGCCGCCGGATTGAACTACGAGAAGAAGTACCCGGCGGGCAAGCAGCCGCCGACGCCGACCCATCCACCGTGGTTCTCGAAGATGCCCGGCACGCTCGTCGGACACGGTCAACCGGTCGTCGCTCCAATCGCGCACGAGTCGTTCGACTACGAGGCCGAGCTCGCCGCCGTAATCGGTGTGGGCGGCCGACACATTGCCGTGGCCAACGCACTTGACCACGTCGCCGGTTGGACCTGTCTCAACGACGGTTCGGTGCGTGCGTGGCAACGCCACAGCGTCAACGCGGGCAAGAACTTCGAGCAGTCCGGATCGATCGGCCCGTGGATGGTGACGACCGACGAGATCGCCGACCCACAGGACCTTCGCCTGATGGCTCGAGTCGATGGCGAGGTCCGCCAAGACGCCAGCACCGGAACGATGATCTTCTCGGTTGCCGAGGTCATCTCGTACCTTTCGCAGGCGATTGCACTGCGCCCAGGTGACGTGATCGCGACCGGTTCGCCCGAAGGCACCGGCGGATCGTTCGACCCGCCCCGGTTCCTCGTGGCCGGCCAGACCGTCGAGATCGAGATCGAGGGCATTGGCATCTTGCGCAACTCCGTGATTGCCGAGGAGGCACCATGACGACCCAGCAACCCACCGCACCCATCGTGGATCGAGCGGTTGCCGAACGACTCATCGCATCTCGGGCCGAGGGCGACTACTTCCCCTCGTGGATGGCCGGCACGATCGACCTCGACCAGGCGCTGCAGCTGCAGGTTGCGGTGCTCGACGACGAAGTCAGCCGAGGGCTCCGCCTCGGCGGCTGGAAGGTCGGACTCACCAGCGAAGCCTCTCGCCAGAAACTCGGCGCCGATGAGCGCCCGTTCGGATTCGTGCGCTCGGAACGAGTGCTCGAGAGCGGCACGTCGGTGTCGAGCAACGACGTCGCCGGGCTCTCGATCGAGACCGAGATGTGCTTCACGGTCGGGTCCGACATCGCCGACGCATCGATCACCCCTGACCGAGTGCTGGACCATGTCGCTTCGGTCAGCGCCGGGTTCGAACTCAACGAGGCCCGCACTGGATCTGCCCAACCCGACTTCTTCTCGATGGTCACGGACTGCCTCACAAACTGGGGCATTGTCCACGGCGCGCCCTCGGCCGTGACCGACGCGGCAACCCTGTCCGCGACAGAAATCACGATGAGCCGCAACGGCGAAGAAGTGTTCCGAGGTACGTCGAGCGATTTCGTCGACGACCACACGATCTCGCTGTGCCGTCTCGTCGGCCAGCTCGCCCGACATGGATTCATGCTGCGAGCCGGACAGCGGGTCATCACCGGCGCCTTTGCCCGCATGCCAGCGAGCCCGGGCGATCACTGGATCGGCGACTTCAGCGGCATCGGCACCGTCGAAGCACACATCACCTGAGGAAGCACATGGAACGCATCGATCTCACCAGTCCGACGAACGTGCTCGTGATGCAGACGTTGACGCTGCCCGACGCCACGCCGTTCCTCGACGCAATCAACGATGCGGTCCCGCCGGGAAGCACCGTCAACCTCGCCGAGTCGATTCGCGACGCTGCGCCCTTGCTCGCCGACGCAGAGATCGTGCTCGGCATCATCAACGAAGCCCTCTACGCCCAGGCGCCGAACCTGCGCTGGGTCCACGCGACCGCGTCGGGCATCGACATGTTCATGTTCGATGACTTCATCAACAGCGACGTTGTCCTCACCGGCGAAAAGGGGCTCGTCGGCGGGCATCTCGCCGACACAGGGTTTGGACTCCTGCTTGCGCTCACCCGACAGATCCACACCGCAATCAAGCTTGGCCCCGATGCCTGGAACCATCGCGTCGACATGCGCATGCAAGAGATCGAGCTTGAAGGCCTGACGATGGGCGTGCTCGGGTTCGGCGGCACGGGCCGAGCGATCGCCCGTCGGGCCGAAGCCTTTGGCATGCGCAACATCGCGGTCGACGGGTATCCGGCGAATCCTGAGTTTGGCGTCGAAGAGGTCTGGGGCCTCGAGCGCACCGATGAGCTGCTGGCCGAGAGCGACGTCGTTGCCGTCTGCTTGCCGTTGACCGACGAGACGAACGGGATGTTCGACGACGAGACCTTCGCCAAGATGAAGCCGGGCAGCTTCATCATGAACGTGACTCGCGGCGAGATCATCCAAGACGCGCCGTTGGTTGCTGCACTTGAGTCCGGCCACCTCGGCGGCGCAGCCCTCGATGTTGCGCCGGGCGAGCCGCTTCCGCCCGACCACAAGTTGTTCACCCTTCCGAACGTCGCCATGACGCCACATACCGCGGGCGCTTCGCAACTTCGCGCCGGGCGCAACGTCGATCGTTTCGTGCGCAACTTGCGTGCGGCGCGGGCAGGAGACCCCTTCGAAGGGGTCGTCGACAAACACGCCGGGTTCTGACGCCGATCGACGCCGCGCCAGATTGTGACTGGCGATAGGGCATCCTCTTGAGGTGCAGGATCTGGAGCACAACGAGCCGCCACGCATTTCCAGCGACGGCTCCAGCAACGCCGTGGACAGAGGTGCGATCGTCGATGCGCTTCGCCGTTGGGGCCTGGTTGTGCTCGCCGCGATCGTCATCGCCTTCTCGGTGCAGTTCTTCGTTGCCCGCCCGTACGTCATTCCGTCCGCGTCGATGATGCCGACGCTGGGTGACGGCGACCGTGTGATGGTCAATCGCCTGAGCTACACGGTTGGAGACCTCCAGCGCGGCCAGGTGATCGTGTTCGACACCCCGCCGAATCAAGAGAGTGACGCCGACGTCTTCATCAAACGAGTGATCGGACTGCCGGGCGAGACCGTCATCATGCGCGATGGAGCGGTGTACATCGACGGCTTACTGATGGTCGAGCCATACCTGGCTGCCGGCACTGGCACGCGGCAAGGACCACGGCGCATCCCAGGCTGCGCCAACGCCGAACCAGCGTTCAGCAGCTGCACCGTGCCCGATGGACACGTCTTTGTCCTTGGAGATAACCGGGGTGCGTCGGACGACTCGCGAGTATTCGGACCGGTGCCGATCGACACGATCGTTGGGCGCGCCGCGCTTCGTGTCTGGCCACTGAGCGAGATCGCCCAGCTCTAACCCGTCGCAGGACTGTGACTAGGTTGGGTGCATTGCACAAGGGGGATCAGTCATGCAGTTCTATTCATGCGACTCGCACGTCGTCGAAGGCGCCGCCGTGTTCGAAGGCCTTGCCGAGCACTTCGGTGATCATGCTCCTCGGCTAGCCCACGATCCTGACAAGGGCCTCGCTCTGCACATCATGAACTTCCCCGTCGTGTCCGTCGGACGGTTCGGCATTGCGGGCAACAAGCTCGGTCTTCCCGAAACCGACGAGAAGATCCTCGCCGGCTACGACTTGCTCAATCCCGGCGTGCTCGACTCGACCAAGCGCATGGCCGAGCAAGACCGTGACGGCATCCGAGGCGAGGTCATGTACCCGAGCCTGTCGATGTTCACCTATGCCATCAAAGACAACGAGGCCAAGGCCGCGGCCTTTCGCCAGCACAACGACTGGATCCTCGACTACTGCTC
>CAZEMU010000061.1:0-19018 GCA_964513315.1 uncultured Acidimicrobiaceae bacterium
GATGGCACCGAGGGGCTTTGGCTCGCCCAGACCCATCCGTACGCAGCGATCGTGCTCGATCTCATGCTGCCCGGAACGAACGGGTGGCAGATCTGTTCGACGCTTCGCGAAGCGGGCGACACCACCCCGATCCTCATGCTCACCGCCAAAGACGGCGAGTACGACGAGATCGAGGGGCTCGAGACGGGCGCCGACGACTACATGACCAAACCGTTCAGCTATCCCGTGCTGCTCACCCGTCTGCGAGCGCTGATCCGGCGATCGGGTTCCCAGCCTGCTGATCTCGGACTCACGGTGGGTGATCTACGTCTCGACCCTGCAGCCCGAACCGTGCACCGCGGAAACACCGAGATCGAGCTGTCGCCCAAGGCGTTCGACGTGCTGCGCTACCTGATGGGACAGGCGGGCCTGGTTGTCTCGAAGCCATCGATTCTCGCCAACGTCTGGGACCATGCGTTCGACGGCGATCCAAACATCGTCGAGGTGTACGTCTCCCGGCTCCGCAACGCAATCGATGGGCCGTTCGACCGCAACGCCATCGAGACCGTTCGCGGCGTCGGCTACCGGTTTGACGCGAACGGGGGCTGAACCGTGGGTTCGGTCCGATCAAAGATCACGCTCACCGCTGTCATCGTGACGGCCGTTGCGCTCGCGATTGCTGCGGCATTCCTGCTTCGCGGGCTGCGCGGCTCGCTCATGGACGAAATCGACGACTCTGTCTCTGACCAAGCGTGGGACATCTCGGTGGCCGTCGAGGACCTCGCAACGCTCAATGCCAGTCCGTTCCTCAACGACCAGGAGACACTCCAGGTCGTGTTCGATGACACGGGCGAGGTCTACCTCGCCAACGACATCGGCGTCGATGGCGCCGAGATCGTCGCCGAGCTGCCGTTCGAGCAAGCGGACTTCGTCGACGAGCCGCTCGTCGTCGACGCGTCGATCGAGACGGCCACGGACACGCCGGGTTCGGAAAAGATGCGAGCCGCGCTCGCGCCGGTCGTGCTCCTCGACGCCGCGGAGACCGACTCGTTGACCTACGTCTTCATCGGGCGCTCGCTTGGTCCGGTGGACTCGACGGTCGCGGCAACGCGGACACAGCTACTCATCGTCTTTCCGTTGCTCACGGCGTTCGTGGGTTTGTTGGCGTGGTGGCTCACCGGTCGAGCGTTGCGCCCAGTCGAGCTAATGCGCCGCGAGGTTGACGACATCAGCGCCGGCGATCTGAGTCGCCGAGTCTCCCAACCCGGCTCGCAGGACGAGATCGGCTCCCTGGCCGAGACGATGAACGGCATGCTCACCCGGCTCGAAGGCAGCTCGACGCGCCAACGGCAGTTCGTGAGCGACGCCGCCCACGAGCTGCGCACTCCGTTGGCCTCGATCGCAGCCCAGCTCGATGTCGACGCCACCCACCCAGATACTGCCGACCTAGCCCAAACCGCGACCGCGGTCCGAGGCGAAGTCGGCCGCATGCAGCACATGATCGACAGCATGTTGCAGCTCGCCCGCAGCGATCAGGGGCGGATGCTCGAGGTCAACCGGCTCGTCGACCTCGATGAGCTCGTACGCACGTCGGCACAGCGGGTGCCGAAGCCCGAGCACATCACCCTCGACGTCAGTCGGGTCTCACCGACCGAGGCCCGCGGCGACGAGATGGCGCTGGTGCGGTTATTCGACAACCTCATCGCGAACGCATACCGGCACGCCTCGACCCGAGTCGACCTGGGCGTCGGCGCCGACGAGTCTGGTGTCTGGGTCACGGTCGACGATGATGGAAGCGGCATCGCCGAGGCCGATCGCCGCGCCGTGTTCGAGCGTTTCGTTCGCCTCGACGAAGCCCGCACTCGCGACGGCGGAGGCAGCGGCCTCGGTTTGGCGCTCTGTCGAGACATCGCCGTCCACCACGGCGGCAACGTGTTTGTGGTCGACAGCCCGATCGGCGGCGCCGAGTTCGTCGTGCGACTCCCGGCCAGCGGCTCGGCCACTGTCAGCTAGTTGCAGAATGTGGAATCGCCAGCGCCGACGGAGCACTTCGCGATGAGTAGTGAGTCGACGACGTTAGCCCCGGACTCGACGTTGAAGTCGCCGTTCGATGCATTGATCTCGGTGGCGGGGTCGTTGAGCGGACACGAGCCCGCATCGGTGCGGTTCCCGACCGAGTACTGCGCAATCAAGAGTGAGTCGACGACATTGACCGTGTTGTCGCAGTTCACGTCGCCTCGCAGCCCAGCGGTGGCCCGCAGTGCGGCGAAGTCCTGGGTGAACGAGACAACGGCGACGCCATTCGGGTCGTTCGGGTCCAGGTATTCGCACTCGTTTGGCGCCGAATACGTGCTGCTCACGGCGTTGTCAAAGTAGTCGGTTGCCGGGTCGACCAGATCGCCAATCGCAGGGTCGATACACAGGTTCATGACCTCGCCGCCGTTGACGCCGCCGGCGGCGATGTCCCAGGCTTCGGTTTCGCCGACGATTGGTGACATCAGGTCACCGTCGGCGTTGCGAATCTCGACGTGTTGGTCGTCGCGGGTCGAGTTGAAGCTCTCTTGGACCGCGAACATGGCGCCCCCGTTGTCGGTGTTGGAGCGTAGGTTCAGCGTCCAGTCGCCGTTTGCCGGGTCGAAGCTGAGATCGTCAGGGCGGTCCTCGCTGATCGTGATGATCGTGCCTGCGGGCAGGGCGGCCAGCAAGAAGTCATCGCCAAAGGTCAGCGACGCGGCGCGATCGAGGATCGCGTCCGCGCGGTCGCGGTCCCAGAACTGGAGCGTCCAGCCGCGGAGGTCGAGCAGCTCGTCGACGACGACAAACTCATACCAGTCGCCACCGTTGCCGAGCACCTGGCCAAAGGCGACGTCGCTGCCGCTTGACAGCTCTCGGTTCGGTGCAACGGCGTTGTACTCGTTGAGCACGAGTGGTGTCGCCGGAGCGGCTTCTTCGACCACGGTGAAGCGGACCAGTTGGCTTGCGACCTGGTTGTCGACGTCGGTGACCAGGATTGTGTAGGCGAACTCGCCGATCGCGGTGGCGGTGCCGGTGATGGCGCCGGAAACGGCATCGACGGTGACACTCTGGTTGTTCGCCATCGCATAGGACAGAACTTCGCCTTCAGGATCAAAGGCGTCGATCTGGAGGTCGACGGGATCGCCGACATTGAAGAGGCGGTTGCTGAACGGACGCAGGACCGGCGGCAGCGCCGTCGAAGCATCGCTGTTCGTTACGCCCGGTGTGGCCGAAGCCAGGTAGGTGATGGTGTCGCCATCGAGGGCGCGTCCCCAGGCGACGTCGGCGATCTGGCGCGGGATCACGTCCCACGCGTCGCGCACGATGTTGTTCGCGTCGATCAGGCGAAGCGAGTCGGCTTCCTTGGACAGCTTGAATGCGGTGTGCAGGTTCGAACCGTCGGTTGGCTTGCGGTCCTTGCCCGAGGCGAAGACCCGCAAGTAGTCGCCAGCAGGAATCGTGACGTCGGGGAACGACCAGTTCGAGGTCGAGTCTTCGACGATCCAGCCGTTGATCGAAACCGGATCGACGCCCGGGTTATAGAGCTCGAACCAATCGGGCGTATCGCCGTCTTCGTCCTGCACGGTGCTGTTCGACGACATCAACTCGTTGATGTTGATCTGGTCAGGGAGCGGTGCATCGAGATCGCGGACGACGTCGATGCCAAGGTCGAAGCCGAGGTCGCTGGTGGGGCGGGTCCAGGCCATAACGGCGAAGACGTTGGTGCCCTCGACCAGCAGCGACGCGTCGACCGGATCGGTCGCGCCGTCGTTGATACAACCCTGCTCGCAGTAGTTCGAATCGGCTGGGATCTGGACGTAGTAGTCCTCGGCGCCGCCGACCGAAACGATGTAGTCGACCGGGATGATGTCGCCGACGGGAACGTCATCGACCGAGGGCAGGTTGTTGCGGATGCTGCGATAGATCTCGGTGCCGTTTAGGTACACGACTGCGGCGTCGTCGTAGTACAGGTCGAGCTCCAGATCGCTGATCTGGAAGGTGTCGGTGATCTCGAACTCTTCACGGAAGTAGTACGCGTAATATCCGTTGCCGCGCACCGTGCCGTGCGACTCGTAGAACTTCATCGTCTCGTCTTCCCAAGCCGAGTCGTCGAAGCCGAGCTGGCGCCAGTCGCTGCCTTGTTCGATGCCGTCCTTGTGGGTCTTCCAGACGCGCTGGGAGTTCGGGCTCACGACCGTTTCGGTCACGGTGTTACCGCCCTGCGCATCGGCTGGCGCTGCCGTGAGCAAGCTCGCAAGCAGGCAGGCAATGATGAGGAACGGCCAATAGCGGTTCGGTCGGATACCCGCAGGTCGCAGGCGCTTGGTTTGGTGGTTTCGCATGATGTCCAAAGGTGGCCTGGGCCAGGCCGTGCGAATCCCTACGGCACAAAGCAGGTGCAGTTAAGGATTCGGGAACATCACCCCATAACGAGTGATCCATGATGCACAGTCAATTTCCACGCAGCGTGGTCATTGCGACAGAAACGTTCGTCGCAGCAATGGTTCGCTCTGCTCCCAGACCTGGGCGATGGCACCGAGTCCCTTTCGTGACAATGCGCGTGAGCTGAGGTTCTGAACAAACCTGAATGTTCTGTCAGGTTCGTTCAGGTTGGTGAAAGGCGGGTCCTGGACAGTGCAACCACCTTGGAAGCACACGAACAGGAGATCACCATGACTTCCTCCCCTCATGGGAACACCACCCGAACATCACCGAAGCGAAGGGGCTCCCTTCGCAAAGCCGTTGTTGGACTCGTCGCTGCAGCCGGCCTGATCGGCGGCGTCGCTGGCGGCGCCGGAGCAATCGTGAACGGCACCGAATCGGCGCCCGAAGCCCGCCCCTATCAGGTCTCGCTGCAGTCCGATGGCGAGCACTACTGCGGCGGCACCGTCGTCGACGCAACCACGATCATCACCGCCGCCCACTGCCTCGAAGGCGAACGTGCGAGCAGCACGACGATCCGTGCCGGTGTGACCGACCTCAACAGCGATGGCGGCCAGACCGTGCAGGTCGCGTCGATGACGTCGCATCCGAGCTACGCCAACAGTGGCGTTGCTGACATCGCCGTCATCAAGCTGGCGACACCGCTGACGCTCGGCAACGGGGTGCAGGCGATTCCGCTGGCAACCGACGCCGACGTGTCCAACGCCGCGACCGGAACCGTCAGTGGCTGGGGTGCCGTCTCGGAAAACGGTGACGGCAGCTCGGCGCTGCTCGAAGTCCAGGTGCCGCTCGTGACCGATGCATCGTGCAGCGGATCGCTCGGAACCGATGGGCCGACCGAGCTGTGCGCTGGCGGTACCGGAACCGACTCGTGCTACGGCGACAGCGGTGGCCCTCTGGTCGTGAACTCTGAGCGAGGCCCGGTCCTCGCTGGCGTGGTGAGCTGGGGCGAAGAGTGCGGCGGGGCAACGCCTGGCGTCTACGCCGACGTGCCTGGCCTGACGAACTGGATCGAACAGAACCGTGGCGAAGCACCAGCTGGTGGCGACGCACCCGGTGCTGACGAAGACGGTGCTGACCAAGACGGTGCTGACCACGACGGTGCTGACGAAGACGGTGCTGACGGGCCAACCGACGGTCTCGATGACGACTTCGGCGATGACTTCGATGATGAGGATCCGTTCCTCGATGACGACTACAGCGACGATGGCTACGACGCCGACTTCCAAGATGAGTACGGCGACTTCTATTTCGACGACGAGTACGGCGACGACGACGAATGGTTCTTCTGGGACGGCGACGACGAGCTCTACGACGATGAGTTCGGCGACTTCTACGACGACGAGTACGGCTACGAGGATGACCACTGGTTCGACGACGAGGACTCGTACTTCGACGAGTGGGAAGACGACGACTACGAGTACGACTACGAAGACGACACCGACTGGTAATGGGGCCTAGCCCAACATGACGACATCGATGCCCTGGTCCTCGGACCAGGGCATCGGCGCGTCTGCACACGCTCGAAACCGCCATACATGCGAATGTCCGAAAACCGCTAGTAGATCTGCCCGGGATCAGGCAGGATGTCTTCATGGCCTCGACGACGTCCCCGCAGCGCAGCCCGTACGCGGAACTCACCGACGACCAGTGCTACCGGGCGCTCAAGGCGCGCGACGCCCGGTTCGACGGTGTGTTCATCGTCGGCGTTCGTACGACCGGGATCTACTGCCGGCCCTCGTGTCCTACCCCGGTGCAGCCGCTGCAGCGCAACATCGACTTTTTCAGCACGACAGCAGCAGCCCAACGATCCGGCTTGCGGGCATGCAAGCGGTGTCGCCCTGACGCCGTGCCAGGTTCGCCCGAATGGTCGCTCCGCGATGATCTCGTTGGGCGAGCGATGCGTCTCATCGCCCGGGGTTGGCTCGATACCCACAGCGTCGGCGATCTCGCTCGCGAGCTTGGCGTCACCGAACGGCACTTGCGTCGCCTGATGATCGATTCGGTTGGAGCTCCACCGCTGAGCATCGCTCGGGCCCAGCGGGCCCAGACCGCCCGAGTGCTCATCGAGACCACGCCGATGTCGTTCACCGACGTGGCGTTCGCATCGGGGTTCTCCAGCCTCCGCCAATTCAACGACACGGTGCGAGCCGTATTCGATGCGACGCCAACGAAGCTCCGCGATGCTGCTCACCGCCGCCATTCCGGCAAGGCTGGCGCTTCTGCTGAGCACGCGGGTCAACTCTCGATCCGGCTTCCGCATCGGCATCCATTGGCTGCTCGTCACCTGGTTCCCTGGTGGTCGAAGCGCACGGTCGCAGGGATCGCTGACGTCGATATCGAAACCGGCGTGATTCGCACGGCACTCCGGCTACCTCGAGGTACCGGCATCGCGCAGTTGACGATCGGGTCGGACGAATGGGTGCAGGCGGACCTCGCCCTCGATGACGTCGCTGACCTTGCGCCCGCGGTCGCCCAATGCCGAGCGATGCTCGACCTCGATGCAGACCCGGAGCAGATCGACGCCACGCTCCGCACGCTTCCTGCGATTCGTCCCTACGTCGAAGCGTTGCCGGGTCTTCGCTCGCCTGGTTCCGTTGACGGCTTTGCGACTGCGGTGTTTGCGATCCTTGGTCAACAGCGAAGCGTCGCCGCAGCCCGAACGATCGCCGGACGCATCGTCGAACGTGTCGACGGACCTATCGGCGCAGAGTTGCGTCCGTTCCCGACTGCCGAAGCCCTCGCCGCGGCCGACCTCGATGGGCTCGGACTGAACGGGCGAGCGATCGACACGATCCACGCCGTCGCCGAGCAGTTCTCGGGTCGGGTCGACGAACTCGCACCTGGTGGCGATCAGCAGGGCATCACCGAAGAACTGGTCGCCATCAAAGGCATCGGCCCGTGGACGGCAAACTACATCGCGATGCGGGTGTTCTCCGATCCCGATGTCTTCCTCGGCGGCGATCTGATCGCCGAACGGGCTGCGCTCGGCCTGGGCCTTGACGAGGCCGCGCTCAACTCCGTTCGACCGTGGCGCAGCTACCTGACGCATCACTTGTGGGCGGCATCGGCGTCCCTGAAAGGAACCTCATGACCTTGTCGACCCTCACGTATGACTCGCCGGTCGGGCCCCTCGGCCTGGTCGCTGACGACGAAGCGCTCGTCGCGGTGCTCTGGCCGACCGAGGCCGAAGGTCGGGTTCGCTTGAGCGAAGAACCGGCCACCGCCCCGGATCACCCGGTGCTCACGAAGACGGCCGCGCAGCTCGACGAGTACTTCTCTGGCACCCGGCGCACGTTCGACTTGCCGCTCGCCCCGTCCGGCACGGAGTTCCAGCGCCAGGTCTGGTGGTCGCTGGCCGAGATCCCATTCGGTGCGACCTCGACCTACGGCAAACAGGCGGCGGCCATCGGACGCCCATCTGCTGTTCGAGCGGTCGGGGCGGCGAATGGCCGGAACCCGTTGTCGATCGTGCTGCCGTGTCATCGCATCGTTGGCGCCGACGGCAAGCTGACCGGCTTCGCTGGCGGCCTCGACACGAAACGGTGGCTGCTCGACCACGAGGCTTCGATCGCGACGGATTAGCGTCGCTTCAACACGATCGAAGGGGAACCCCGTGGGTGAGAGTCTTGGCCTGAGCGCCGAAGAAGTCCTGATGACGACCCGGTCGGTGCGTAAGCGCCTGGACCTTGAACGACCGGTCAGTCGAGAGACCATCGTCGAGTGCATCGAGATGGCCCACCAGGCACCGACCGGTTCCAACGCCCAGGGATGGTCGTGGATGATCGTTGACGATCCGGCCAAGAAGAAGGCCATCGCCGATCACTACGGCGCCAGCTACTGGCCCTACCGAGAGCAGAACACCCGCCTGAGCGACGACGCCCAGTCGATCCGCATCAGCGACTCGGCCAACCACCTGGCCGAGACCCTGCACGAAGTTCCGTTCCACGTGATCCCGCTGCATGCCGGTCGTCTCGAAGGCGCCCCGACCTTCCGTCAGGCGTCCGCCTGGGGTTCGATCCTGCCTGCGGTGTGGAGCTTCATGCTGGCGCTGCGTTCCAAGGGTCTCGGTTCGGCGTGGACCACGCTGCATCTGCCTCGCGAGAAGGAAGTCGCTGACCTGCTGGGCATCGACTACGACAACTGGACCCAAGCTGGCCTGTTCCCGGTGGCCTACACGGTCGGCACCGAGTTCAAGCCGGCCAAGCGCCGCCCGACCGAAGAGTTCCTGCACTGGAACGAGTGGTAGAGCTCCCCGCTCGCGTCAGGTCGGCCGACCTGCGTGCTCGGGCAGACCACTAGCCTCAAGCCGTGCCGACCCGAATCTCGCGCGACCGCTCGCTTCCGCTCGACCTGTTCGCCGATCAGGCGGTCTTCGATCTCGAGTTGCGCCAGATCTGGCAACAGGACTGGGTCTTCGCTGGACCAGTCGATGCAGTGGCCGAGCGGGGCGACTACCTGCCGGTCACGATCGGCAGTCAGCCAGTCATCTTGGTGCGCGACAGCGACTTGATCGTGCGTGCATTGGCCAATGTCTGCTCGCATCGCGGGATGCCGTTGGTCGATGGGCCCGGCAACGCGGCTCGGTTCCCGTGCCCGTATCACGCCTGGACGTACGCGAATGATGGCGAGCTGCTGAGCGTTCCGTACACGATGCCGGACGAGGTCGACAAGGCATCGCATGGCCTCGAACAGTTCCGCTGCGAGGTCTGGCACGGGCTCGTTTTTGTCAGCCTGAACCCCGATGTCGAGCCGCTCGCCGACCGGCTACGAGTGCTTGAGCCGTATGTGCGGCCGCTCGCGATCGACCGCTTGCACCACGACCTGGCTGGCATCGGCGCCGAAGTGTGGAATGCGAACTGGAAGGCTGTCTTCGCAAACGCAGTCGACTCGTATAGCCACTTCCGAGTGCATCCCGAAACGATCGAACCGTTCAGCCCGACCGACGCCAGCTACTACCTGGCCGGTTCGGCCCGCGGCTTCGTGACCGGCGGCGAGTCGCTCGAGCGGGCCGACCACATCGTCGTCGCGCTGCCGCCATCGTTCGTCGCCGTCATCTATCCCGACGCGATGCTGTGGCAAGCGTTCACCCCCATGTCGGTCGACCACACCGAAGTCCGGATCGGTCTGGCCGGGGAGCAACCCGCCGATGGTCGGGCCGTGAATCTGCCCGGCTGGGACGCCGCGTTCGTCGACGAGGACCGAGCGGTGGTCGAGCGCTTGCAAACCAACGCTCGGGTTCGCTCACGCCCGGGCGCTTTGACCTCGTTGGAGCGCCCGCTTGGCGACTTCCACGACTACCTGCGCTGGCGTCTCACCGACGCCGAACCGGCCGCTCCGCATATCGCGGCCGCGCCAGGGGAGCGTCCCGAGGACCTCTAAGCCCTCGCTGTTGCTCTCGGGGGGCATCTAGGGTGACGCCATGAGTGTCAAAGTCGACCTTGCCGAACTCGCCGATCACGTCACCTCACGCGGCGCTGGGTTCCTGGTCACGACCGGCCCGGACGGTCGGCCGCACACGACCCAGGTGATGTTCACCATCGACGGCCAGACGCTGCGGGCGCCCGCTGGCCGCAAGACCTGTCGCAATATCGACGCCCAACCGCTCGTGGCGCTGCTGTGGCCGCCAGCGAATGCCGACGACTACAACCTGATCATCGATGGCACTGCGGCTGCGGTCGAGGTCGGCGAAGACGGCAAGGGGTACGCCCAGATCGAAGCGACCCACGCCATCCTCCACCGCAACGCCCAAGCCGAGTAGTCGCGTTTCGAGCGAAGCGAGAAAGGCGGACTACCCGACGACCCGCCTACCTGACTATCCCAAGGCTTGGTAGACGGCGCTACGGAGTTCGCGTCGGATCGGGTACTTGCTCGATGGCAGCAGCTGGGTCATGAAGATCGCCGTGAGTCCTTCGACCGGGTCGACCCAGAACGCAGTGCTGGCGGCGCCGCCCCATGCGAACTCGCCGGGCGAGCACAGGCTGCCGTTCGCCGCCGGGTCCTCGACGACCGAGAAGCCAAGTCCGAAGCCCATGCCGTCCATGGCGACCTCGGCAAAGACCGACTGGCCGAGCTCGTTGAGGAGCTTGCCGCCGGGTAGGTGGTTCAGCGTCATGTATTCGAGCGTGCGTCGTCCGATGATGCGGTTGCCGTTGCCGACGCCTTCCGCCAGCAGCATCGAGCAGAACTTTTGGTAGTCGCCGATGGTCGACACCAGCCCGCCGCCACCGGACAAGAACGCGGGCGGTTGCAGGTAGGCGCTCGACGTGTAGTCATCGATTCGCACCAAGCTGTCGTCGCCGCTGGGATTTGGAACGTAGAGCGAGGTGAATCGATCCGCAGCGGTCTCGGGAACGCTGAAGCCGGTCTCGAACATCTCCAGCGGTTCGAGGAGTCGTTCGGACAGTGCCTGGGCAAGGGTCTGGCCGGTGATGGCCTCGATGACGGCGCCACAGACGTCGGTCGACATCGAGTAATTCCAGGACGTGCCAGGGTCGAACAGCAGCGGCTCAGCGCCCAGGCGACGGATCGCCTCGGCCAGGCTGTAGTCCGCGACGACGAAGTCGCCCAGGTTTTGGTCTCGGTAGCGGGCATCGAGCGGGGTTTGCCGGAAGAAGCCGTACGTCAGTCCCGAGGCGTGGGTCAGCAGATCGCGAATCGTGATCGAACGCATCGCTGGCCGCGTGATGGGTGCCTGATCGCTGCCGCCGATCATGACCTGCGGGTTCGCCAGGTCGGGCAGGAACTTCTCGACCGGATCCTCGAGCAAGAAGCGGCCCTCTTCGAAGAGCTGCATCAGCACGATTGACGTGATCGGCTTCGTCATCGAATAGATGCGAAAGATCGTGTCCATGTCGACAGGCTTCTGGGACTCGACATCGGCATGTCCATAGGCGTCGCTGTAGACCACGCCGTCGCGGTCTGCAATCTGGACGATGGCGTTCGGCAGGCGGCCTTCGTCGACGTAGCGGCGTCCGACGGTGCCGATGCGGTCAAGTCGTGACGGGTCGAAGTTCGCCATGGCGGTGCCTTTCGTGGAGGGGCAGGTGCGACTGCATCGTGCCACACCTGAGGTCGTGATCCGAGCGTGCCCGATCGCCAATTCCGGGGTTGGTACTGTCGAGTCTCGAATGGGTACCTGGATGAGGCGCTGCGTATGACCGCACGAGTCGGAGTGATCGTCAACGCCCGGGCTGGCAAGGATCTGCGGCGCCTGGTGGCGCACGCAGCCGCGCCGAATGACGCAACCCGCATCGCCGATCTGCGCCGCATCATTTCTGGCGCGCACGGTGCTGGCGCCGACGAGGTCGTCGTTGCCGTCGACGCGCATGGCCTCGTCGAGCGGGCAGTTTCCGGAATCGACGCACCGGTCGAACTCCTTGATGTCGCAACCGACGGCACGGCGAGCGACACGGTTCGAGCTGCGGAGCGCATGCACCGTGCGGCGGTCGGCGCCCTTGTGGTGTCGGGCGGCGATGGAACCCACCGCGACGTTGCCCGAGGCTGGCGCGACGCCCCGATGGTCGCTCGGGCAGCGGGCACGAACAACGCATTCCCTCAAGCCATCGACCCAACCATCGCAGGCATGGCCGCAGGTCTGGTCGTGAGCAGCGCGCAGCCCCTCGAAGACTTCACGGCATACCGGTCGTTGGTGATCGATATCGACATCGAAGGTGCGGCCCACGACCTTGCGCTCGTCAACGTCGCTGTCGTACGTGACGACTTCGCTGGCTCGGGCAGCCTGTGGCGCATCGACGGCGTCGACGAGGTCTTCGCTGCCATAGCGGAACCGTGGACCATCGGGCCGTCCGCACTCGCGGGTGTCGTTGCCCCCACCAGCCGTACCGACGATCGTGGTGTGTTGCTCGACCTCGATGTCGATGCGCCTCAGCGGATCACGGCGCCGCTCGCACCGGGCCACTTCGTCGACGCGGGTCTCCGAACCGTGTCCGTTGTCGAAGCTGGCCAGCCGGTCGCCGTGCGTGGTCCGGCTCGCTTTGCCGTCGACGGCGAACTCGCGGGCGGGCTGCGCAGCGAAGAGTGGGCGTCGATGACGATTCGCAGGGATGGCCCCCACATCATCGACATTCGTCGCACGTTCTCGATCGCGGTTCGCCAAGGCCGCTTCTATACCGATCCATCTCGCACGGACTGAAGGCCATGGCTGAAGAGTTCACGATGCCCAAGCTTGGGCTGACCATGACCGACGGAACGATCCGCGAGTGGCTCGTCGATGACGGATCGTTCGTCCATGCGGGCGAACCGATCCTTGTGATTGAAACCGACAAGGTCGAGACCGAGGTCGAGGCCCGCGCCGACGGAGTGCTTCGCGTCACCGGCGTGGTCGGCTCAACATATGAATGCGGCGCCGTCATTGGCTACGTGCTCGACGAGGCCGCCGCCGACGACATGCCTG
This sequence comes from uncultured Acidimicrobiaceae bacterium, assembly GCA_964513315.1. Taxonomy (GTDB): domain Bacteria; phylum Actinomycetota; class Acidimicrobiia; order Acidimicrobiales; family UBA10347; genus UBA10347. Next base: position 12,854 of record CAZEMU010000061.1, read on the forward strand.
ACGTGACCGAGCAGGCCCCGGCAGCGACACCCGGATTGATGGTCGTCCCCGATGTCGATGAGCCGACCCTGTTCGGTGCCGAACCCGAAGCGCCACGGAGCTCGCTCGACGCAGCCATTGCTGCCGCCGATGGACTCGACGTGCCGCCGACGACCGCGATGGTTGACGAACCTGTCGACGTCCACCTGAGCGACGAGGCCATTGCCGCCGAGTTGGACCATGATTTCGCCGTCGCGTCGCTCGCTGACGAAGCCCTTGCTGAGCCGATTCTGGTCGAGCCGGTCATGCCTGAGCCGGTTGAGGCTGAGCCAGTTGCGGCTGAAATCGTGACGGACGACGTCGTGGTCGCATTGCCCGAACCGGATCTCGTTCTGGCTGCGGAACCCGTCGAAAACGCTGGTTTCGAAGACCCTGGTTTCGAAGACGCTGGCTTGGAAGAAGCGGTATTGCAAGATGTTGCCGCCCGAGGTGCCGGTGGGCGAATCCTGGCGTCGCCGCGAGCGCGGGCGACCGCCTACGACGTTGAGCTTGATCTGGCGACCGTTGCGGGCACCGGTCCAGGTGGCCGGATCGTGCACGACGATGTCGCTGCAGCCATCACGGCGCGTGCAGAAGCTGAACGACTCGCAGCGCTTCCCGATCCGCCCGCTGCATCTGAAGCGATCCGTGCGACCGAGCCCGTTTCGAGCCGACCGCTGCCTCTCGCAGCGACCCGCGCCCAAGCCGACTCGCTCGCATCGCTTCCCGATCCGACAGCTTCGGCCGCGCCGGCGGTGGCCGCGACGGCTGTCGCTGCGACCGGTGGTGCGCGCCTGCTCGCCGATTTCCTGGGCATCGACCTGGCCGATGTCGGCGCACCGTCCAGTGGACGTATCACCCGCGAAGACGTCGGAGCATGGGTGCGCGAGCGTCTTGCCGGTACCCCGGCGAGTCCGACAGCGGCCACGTCCGCCCAGGTTCGATCCACCGCTGGCGACGCGAGTGCCGAGACCGCCGAGTCGCCCGCTGCGGTCGAGTTCGCGCCGCTGCTGCAAGAACCGGTCGAGGTCGTGCCGTTCCGCGGCATGCGCGGCCTGATCGCCGAACGCATGCACAGCTCGCTCGCCGAGATGGCCCAGCTCACCCTCAGCGTCGACGTCGACATGGTCGGCGTCAATGCCGAACGCGAACGCCGCCGCAGTCAGGGCCAAACCGTGCCCGGCTATACCGCCTGGGTCGTTGCGGCAGCCGCACAGGCGATCGAGGAACACGGCTACATCAACAGCCAGATCACCGCTGACGGCATCGCCGTGCTTCCTGACGTGCACGTTGGCGTCGCGGTGGCGCTCGATGAAGGACTCATCGTCCCCGTCATCGAACACGCCAATCTCCGCACGGTCGAAGAGACCCATTCGGTGGTCGCCGACCTGGCCGGACGAGCCCGCGTCGGCAAGCTCCAGTTCCAAGAACTCGAGGGCGCCACGTTCTCGGTCACCGCTCTTGGCATGTACGGCGTCGACATGTTCACGCCGGTCATCAACCCGCCGAACACGGCGATCTTGGGCGTCGGCCGCCTCCGCAGCGAGACCGGTTGGACCGACGGACGCCCGGTTGAGAAGACCGTCATGACGCTCAGCCTGACCTGGGATCACCGTGCGTTCGACGGCGCTCCGGCCGCAGAATTCGCTCAGACGATTGTGCGTTTGCTGCAGCAACCCACTGAACTCGTCTGAGTGCGAGCCCAGGTCGATGCAAGAACAGTGAAGCGTGCGGCCAAGCCGTTCGCGCAACTGCTTGCTCAAGACCACGTCGTTGAACACGTCGAACTGCGGTCACCGGCGCTCGGCTTCATGGCGTACCACGGCGGCCAGCTCGAAAAAGTCACCGACGTGATCGCTCGATCCGCGGCGGCCAAATCGGGTGCCTCGTACTACGGCGTCTTGCAGACCGACGAGGACAATGTCGTCCATCTGCCGTCGAAGACCGTCGACCCTGGTGACTCCGTAGCGCTGGCGGCGTTCGTCGACCACGTTGATACGGCGGTCACGATCCACGGCTTTGGGCGCAAACGCCTGTGGCACTCCCTGCTGCTCGGTGGCCAGAACCGTGAGCTCGCCGCCCACATCGCGCTGCATCTGCGTCGACGGCTTCCCGACTACGACATCGTCGACGAGGTCGCTTCGCTGCCCAAGGCACTCGCTGGCATGCATCCGAAGAATCCTGTGAACCTGCCGGCTTCCGCCGGCGTGCAGATCGAGCTTCCGGCCACAGTTCGGTGGAACCGAAAGGGTCGTCACTGGAGCGATCTGGGGGCTGAGGGCCGAGCACCGCAAGTGCAAGCGCTGATCGACGGGCTGGCCGAAGCTGCGGGAACCTGGGCTCCCTAAATCGAAATCAATCCTGAACTGTTTTGGCCGACGGGAATGGGGCCAGCAAAGGCTGGGTTTCGAATCCAATCCCTCGCACTGGCTCCGCGCTGGCTCGGCCACACCGACAGCATTTACGCCAGCGTTCGCCCGCTCATGATGGAATCGACCCCAATGCCTACGATCCCACCACTTCGCCTCTCGACCCGCTGGCTTCGAGCCGTCGCGATGCTGCTGTCCTTTGCGGTACTTGCCGCGGCCTGTGGCGGAGGAACCGATACCGCCTCGATCGAAGGCATCGAGTCGAACGAAGGTGGCGTCACTGTCAAACCACCTGATGTGCTCGATGGCGAGACCGAAGTCATCGATGGCCAAGACACCGCACCTCAAGCTGGCGAAGTCGAGACGGCCGACACAACGGTCGAGGCCCCCGAAACCCAGGTCAGCGGCCTCATGCCAGCACCAGACATCGCCTTCACCTGGTTTGACGGCATCGAAGACTCGGTTGCTGGGCTCCAGGGCAAGCCGACCGTCCTGAACTTCTGGGCCAGCACCTGCGCCGCGTGCATCGCCGAGATGCCCGAGTTCGAAGCGGTCTTCCAAGACATCGGCGACGAGGTCGCCTTTGTCGGCATGAACACGAGCGACCGCCGTTTCGCCGCTGACCGACTGGCAGCACAGACCGGCGTGACGTACCCGCTGGCCGAAGATCCAGCCGGTGACGTCTTCCGTAACTTCGGCCTCTTCGTGATGCCGACCACCATCCTTCTGACCGAGAGTGGCGAGATCGGCTTCGTCTGGTCCGGCATCCTCACCGAGAAGGAACTCCGCATTCTGATCGACGAACACATCGCACCAGGGACCTACGAAGATGTTTAGTGCTGACCTCGCCTTTCCGTTCACCCTTGGCCTTGTGGCCGCATTCAACCCGTGCGGCTTCGCCATGCTGCCGGTCTACGTCTCGTTCTTCCTCGGGAAGAACAACGAGAACGAGACCAGCACCGCTCGCAGCTTGCTCCGTGCGCTCAAGGTCGGTGCCGCACTTACCGCCGGCTTCGTCGCTGTCTTCGGCGCCTTCGGTCTGCTGACCGCCAGCCTGCTCAGTACCGGTTCTGTCCTCGAGTACACGCCGTACGTCACCGTCGTGCTCGGCGTGCTGCTGGTGCCGCTCGGCATCGCCATGCTGTTCTTCGGCCTCGAGCTCAAGATCTCGACACCACGCCTCGAACGTGGCGGCGACTCGGGCGAAGTCGTCTCGATGTTCCTGTTCGGTGTCAGCTACGCCGTCGTCTCGCTCGGCTGCACCGTCGGCCTCTTCATCGCCGGCGTCTCCAACGTCTTCACCAGCTCCGGCTTCTTCGATGGCGTGTCCGTGTTCGTCGCCTACGGCCTGGGTATGGGCGCTGTCATCATGGCGCTCACCATTGCTCTCGCCCTCGCCCGCACCTCGATCGCTAACAACATGCGCCGCATCCTTCCCTGGGTGAACCGCATCAGCGGCGTGCTGCTCGTCCTCTCCGGCATCTACCTGGTCGTCTACGGCTGGTGGGAAGTCCAAGTCCTGCGGGGCAACATCACCGACAACGGCCTGGTTCGCTTCTTCGAGAACTTCCAGACCGAGGTCAACATCTGGATCGACCAGACCGGAGCGACTCGCCTGGGCACGGCCCTGCTGTTGATCGTCGGTGCGGCGCTGATCCGTGGCCTCTGGTCCGAGATGAACCAGGGCACTCGTTACGCAGCTTTCGGCGGCCTCGGTGTCCTCTGGCTCCTGGCCGAGTTCGCCAAGACCTGGAACGGCGAACGCGCCAACTTGTTCGTCCTCCCGATCCTGCGCACGATCGTCTCGATCCCAAGCCGTATCGGGAACTGGTTCACCGACCCGCTCCGCTGGGGCGTGCTCGGCGAGCTCATCATCCTGGCCATCATCGGGGCGACGGTCTACTTCCGAGTGAAGCGCTACCAGGCCAAGACCGCTGCGGCTGTTGAAGCGGTTGCCCAAGAGCCAGCCGAAGCCGTCCCCGCCAGCTGAACCACCCCTGGGGTTGGACGTGCACGCGGTTCACGTGAATCGTTATTGGGTGCGACCCCGGAGCGTCGGCGGAATAGCCTGAGAGCGATGCCGATCAAGATCCCCGACACGCTGCCAGCACGTGAGGTCCTCGAACGCGAGGGCGTCATGGTGATGGACGAGTCATCCGCTGCACGCCAGGACATTCGTCCGCTGCAGATCGGCCTGCTCAACCTGATGCCGAACAAGATCGAGACCGAGACGCAGATCGCTCGGCTTATCGGGTCAACGCCGCTCCAGGTCGAACTGACGCTGGTGCGCATCGGAAGCCACACCTCGAAGAACACGTCCGAAGAGCACCTGATCTCGTTCTACGAGACCTGGGACGAGATCAAGCACCGCCACTTCGACGGCTTCATCATCACCGGCGCTCCGATCGAGAAGCTGCCGTTCGAAGACGTCACGTATTGGCCCGAACTGGTCGACATCATGGAGTGGACCAAGACCAACGTCCACTCACTGTTCACGATCTGCTGGGGCGCGATGGCGGCCCTGTGGCACTACCACGGGATCCCGAAGCACCTGCTCGACACCAAGGCCTTCGGCGTCTATCGCCACAGCAATCGGGCGCCGACCTCGCCGTACCTGGCTGGCTTCTCCGATGACTTCTCGGTGTCGGTCTCGCGCTGGACCGAGATTCACAAGGCCGATGTCGACGCAGTCCCTGGCTTGCAGATCCTGATGGAGTCCGACGACACGGGCGTGTGCCTGATCGCCGAAGAGGCCGCCAACCGGCTGTACATCTTCAACCACGTCGAATACGACACCGAATCGCTCGGCAACGAATACCGGCGAGACCTCGAAGCGGGGTCGCCGATCGAAATGCCGCACGACTACTTCCCCGGAGACGATCCCACCGCGACGCCGGTGAATCGCTGGCGCTCACACGCCTTCTTGCTGTTCGGGAACTGGATCAACCAGGTCTACCAATCAGCGCCGTTCCGACTCATTGAGTAGTCCCAGTCGTTCTCACCGACTCGGTTCCCGGTAAGCGGGTACTGAATCGGTGAGAACGAAATGGTTGCCGGTACGGCCTGGCGTCCGATCAAAATCGATGCGGCTCGAACGAGCGGCACCGCCATCGATCATGGGATCGCACGCCCAGGCATCAAGCGGTTCGCAGGAGGGGCACGAGACGCTCGGGAACCGGGATGACGGGGAACTCATCTTCGGGACGGGCGACCTTTGGTGGCCGACCCCGACGACGCTTGATGGTCAGGACCTTGCCGTTGGCAAAGAGCTGACCTCCCCAGACACCGAACGGCTCATGGCGCTCCAGTGCACCCTCGAGACACTCCGCCATCACCGGGCACTCTGCGCAGATCCGCTTTGCGGCCGCAATGTCCTGGAGCTCTTCACTGAAGAAGGTGGCTGCCAGGGTTCCGGTGAGGGTGCCGCAGCGTGCATCGGCGCGCCATGGCTCCTGGCCGGTGATCTGGTTGCTAAGAATCGCAGTCATTGCCTTCTGTTTTCGTCAGAGATGGGGGTGGTGGGTCGAGGTACAAAAGCAAGAAAGCCGCTGGACTGTGTCCAGCGGCTTCAGGAGTTTTCGGTTGCTCACCTTGTCAGGTGTGCATCTCCTGGAGCCGCCGTGCGTGGTACTTGCCGTTGGTACAAATGGCGGTCGTGGCGGCGGAAGCCATCGCCGGCACCGGCTTGACGGTCCACGCGATGGTGGCGGCGTCAGTACCGAAGAGAGGGGTGCCGCTAAACAGGGCGTTCCCCGCCAGCGCGATCCCAGCCTGGGCG
>CAZEMU010000061.1:19118-25071 GCA_964513315.1 uncultured Acidimicrobiaceae bacterium
GCGATCCCAGCCTGGGCGTTCCCAGCCGAAACAGGGCGCGCGACGGAGCGGTTCACACGCTCGCTGTTGGCACGAAGCTGCTTCATCATGGGAATGCTCCTCGGACGGGGACGTGACCACGAAACCGGACGCGCCCATCTTTGTCAAACGAATTTCGACTGAAGTCTCACGTTCGACACGCGACCGTCACGAACGGCGCGCCAAGAAGGCTGAAACCGTGCGGATCTGGCCCGCACGAAATTCCTGCAGAAAATTAGTGAGCGTGACCGCAGCTGGGCTCGAAATGCAGCAGACCGTCGACCCGTTCCGCGCTTAGCTCGCCGTGATCACGCAGATGATCGAGGTGCGCGAAGGTCTCGCTCGCGGCCATATGGCCCCACGAGCGCTCGCGAAAGATCTGCTGCATGTACGTCTCGACATCGGCCTTGCCGACGTTCTCGGCGGCTTCGCGCAGCTCATCGAGGCGTTCGACGTGGTGATCGTGGATGTAGGTCGAGCGACCGCTGAGGTCGTCGAACGGATCACCGTGGGCGGGCAGCGCCAGCTTGACGTCGGCGTAGTCGTGCATGCGGTTCAGCGAGTCGAAGAACCGCTGTAGGGGAGCGTCTTCGTGCGAGTAGCCGCTGATGTGCGGGGTGATCGTGGGCAATACGTGGTCGCCGGTGATCATCAGACCCTCTTCGGCGTCGTACAAGCACAGATGGTCCGCGGTGTGACCTGGCGTATGCACGCCAACCCATTCGCGGCCAGCCAAGCTCACGACAACGCCGTCAGGCACGCCGATGTCGGGCTCGGGGGCAACGAACATGCGATCGCCGAGTCCGAGGTTCTCCCAGTGCTTGATGACCTCTTCGGGCGGCTCTGACCAGGTGCCCCATGGCGTCCAGTGGCCGAAGCGTGAGTTCTTGCCCGGAGGTGGGGCGTCGCCGTCGACGTCGAGCATCTCGGTGTCGTCGTCGATGTGGAGCGCCCCGGTGCGGTTGTGAAGCATCGGGTGGGCAACGATCTTGGCGCCCGAAACTTCGCGGAGCCGTTCGGCTGCGCCGTAGTGGTCGTAGTGCGAGTGGGTCACCACAATGCTGTGCACGTCTTCGACCTTGAAGCCAGCGAGCCCCAGGCGATGCACCACGGCTTTCCATGGCCCGTCGCCGGGAAGGCCCGGGTCAACGACGGCGATGCCGTTGCTGTCCTCGAGCACGTACATGTTCACGTGGCCGAGTCCGGGGAGCTGGATTGGTAGCTCGGTGCGCAACACGTTCGGCGCAAGCTCGGTGATGAGTTCGCGAGCCTCACGTTTCTCCGAACGCTCGGGGCGCGAATCAGTCGTCGCTGGTGCCGTGTCCGTCATGCCCTCGTGCCTACGTTGTCGTTCATTCCGCCGTCGTGTCTTCGGCTGAGCCAAGGAACACGGTGCTTCGCCAGTACTTGAGCTCGTTGAGGCTCTCTCGAATGTCATCGAGCGCCCGGTGGCCGCTGGCCTTCCGAGGCATCGTCGAGAGCGACTCGGGGTACCAGCGGCGAGCGAGCTCTTTGATGGTCGACACATCGATCGAGCGGTAGTGCAGGTACTCCTCGATCTCGGGGAGTGCCGCAGCAAGGAAGCGGCGGTCGGTGCCGATCGAGTTGCCGCAGAGCGGCACGGTGCCAGCCTCGGGGATGTGTTCCTGCAAGAAGGCCATGGTCTGGCGCCCTGCTTCTTCGAGGCTGATCGTCGACGCAGCGATCTGGTCGAGGAGACCGCTCTTGGTGTGCATATTGCGGACGAAGTCGTCCATCTCAGCAAGCTCGGCGTCGGTGGCGCTGACCACGAGATCTGGACCTTCGGCCACCAGGTTCAGCTCATCATCGGTGATGATGGTCGCGATCTCGACGATGACATGACGACTCGGATCTAGGCCGGTCATTTCGAGGTCCATCCACGCAAGCACCGGATAACCGTATCGGTGGGCGCGGCGCACGAGTAAGCCGGCCACCGATCAGGCACCGAAGACCCAGACAGGCGATGCAGACAAGTACGGTGCCGACATGTTGAGGATTCCGGCCATGCGGGCCGAAGCAGACCTGGAATGGCCAGCCCACGCCACCGCGGGCGACGCCGGTGTTGACCTGCGAGCATCGACCGACGTCACGATCGCCGCGGGCGGTGGACGTGAACTCGTGCCGACCGGCATCTCGATCGCCATCCCCGATGGCTTCGCTGGTTTCATCCAGCCCCGATCGGGGCTGGCGCTCAAGCACGGTGTCACGGTGCTGAACACGCCGGGCCTGATCGATTCTGGCTACCGAGGCGAGCTCAAGGTGTTGTTGATCAACACCGACCCCTCCACCGACTTCGAGGTGACCAAGGGCGAGCGCATCGCGCAGCTGGTGATCCAGGCGTACGAGACGGTCGAGTTTGTCGAAGTCACCGAGCTCCCTGATTCGGAGCGAGGCCAGGGCGGCTTTGGTTCGACCGGCGTCGCCTGAACGCCTGCCGGTCAGAGTCAGGTGAGGGGCAGCGAGAACTCAATGACAGCTGACGCAGCATTGACCGTCGGCGCTGGCGCAAGTCCAGACGCTGCCGTCGTGAACGCATCGGTCGCCGACGCCGTTATGGCCGAAGCGGGTTGTTGGCCTCGCACCACGGTGACGATCTTTGCGGTGTGCTCGCGAGCGACGAGCTCGATCGTTGCGGGCGACGCACTGGCGACAGCTCGGACGGCTGCGGATGTGATCGTGGTGAACAACACGCCGCCGTCGGCGAAGCCGCGGCGGCCGGCGTACTTGAAGGCGGCATCGTCGAATGCCGCGAGAAACGCCGCGCCCGCGGGCAACTGGAGTCGTATGACGGAGGCATCCATCGGCTTTCAGAATGGCATGTCGGTGAGCGAAATAGGCGCACGGTCGACCGGGAGTGTCACGTGGCGCTTCTGATCGACACACCGCGGTGGGAATGGCGTGGCCATCTCTGGGCTCACCTGATCAGCGATGTCAGCCTGGATGAGCTCCACGAGGCTGCCCGCGGCCTCGGGTTGCGGTGGCTGTCGTTCGGTCGCGATCACTACGACGTGCCCGATGTGTTGTGGCCAGATGCGTGTGAGATTGCCGAACTTGTGGACTCGCGAGTGATCGTGCGCAGCCTGCGGGCGTCGGGCTTGCGGGTTGGGGGAGGTAAGCCGCAGAAGTCGTGGCGCCTGCTGCCCGATGTCCCGCCCGAGATCGATCGGCCCGAGGCCCGAGCGTGGCGCGAGAGCGTCGTGCGACTGCTCGGCGCGCCCGCCGTCGACGTGCTCGGGCGACCCACCGAAGTGGTCGTCTTCCACCTTGTTGAACATGACTCGCCGGTCGATCTGGGCGCGCTGCGAGCGCCGCCGGTTCCTGGCAGCCGGGTTGTCGAGACGGTTGTCGATGGTCGCTACTCGGTCGAGTTGATACTCGAATGGCACGAGTCTGCCGCGCGGTCGACGATGCCGATTCGGCCGGAGCGGTAGCGGACAACCGAGTCGTCGGTCAGCTCGAAGATCAGGCGGAAGTCGCGGTCACCTGGATCGCTCGGCGTGAAGGTCGCCACGACCGTGCCGTCCTCCGACGTCTCGTCGGTGAGACGTTCACCAAGCTGGCTCTGGAGCTCGCCAAGGGTGTTGCCAACGCCCAACTTCGACGGTGTGCGGATGTCGGGGTGGGCGATGTCGATGCGTTCGACGAAACCGTCGACGATCCAGAGTTCGACACCGTTCGGACCCGAGCTCGGAGCGACCTTGTAACACGTCGAGGTTGATGACGCTTCGCCGAGCCACTCGGTGGATGCGGCCTCGGCGGCTTCGTCGGCACTCATGCCGAAGAACACCTCGTCGATGCCGACGGTCGTGACCTTGGAGTCGTTCGTGAACGCCGATCCGAGCAGAATCGCAGACGGCGTCGGTGCGGTCAGCGGTACGGGCGTCGACGTGGGAAGCGGCGTCGCGGTTGGCAACGGCGTGCTGGTGGGAATCACGACGGCGACGGTCGCTTCGGGGATAGGTGTCACGTCGATCGGCGAGCTGTCGGCGGCGGTTGCTTCGGTATCGGTCGTGGCGGCCGAGGTGTCGTCGTCGCTGCCGCCACCACATGCTCCGATCAGTGCGGCGAGGGCGATTGCGACAGCGGCGAACCGCCATCGCAGCGCGGAACGAAGTGGTGGGACCGGCGAAACAGGCAGAGGCGAGGTCACCCCGAAAAGGTACGTCATCTCGTTTCCGGTTCTGGGTCACCCAGGGAACAGTCCCTACCGCGGTCGAAAGGTTGGGGGAGTGCACGGACAGTGGAGGGCAAAGGTGTCTAGCCTCAAGCCCGATGTTCCTCCGGCCTCCGCGTTCGCACGCGACCCGCCTCCGCGCCCGAGCACTGCTCGTCGTGCGGTGCCTGCTCGTGTTGGGCCTTATCGCCTCGGGCTGCGCCGGCGACGGTGATTCCGCGACGGCGGTCCCGACGCCCGAGGTCGAGTCGACAACGCTGCTGCCTCCGACGCCCCGCACCACCGAGGTTGCTGAAGCTCCGACCGAGGCTGCGCCGGTCGAGATCGCGCCAGCCGTGACGCCGACGCCTCGACCGCCGACGTTGGCCTGTGTCCCCCAACGCACCCGCTATGCCCAGCTGCTGTTGCCGCTGGCGACGCCGGGCGAACTCGGCCAGGCCCGCGATATGGCGGCGATCGGCGACCTCGGCGGCTTGGGGCTACTCGGCTCGCCTGGCAGCTCCCTCGCTGACCAACTGCGGGAGATTCAGAACGCCAGCTTTGTGCCGGTCCTCGTCGCCAGCGACGAAGAGGGCGGCAGCGTGCAGCGTCTCGCCGACCTACTTGGCCCGTTGCCGTCGGCAGCGTCGTCCGCGACAACCCGCACGCCCCAAGACGTGCAAGCGCTGTGGCTCGAATACGGCGCCCGGGTGAAGGAGCTCGGCATCGACGTCGTGTTCGGCCCGGTCGTTGATGTCGGCGGCGCCCCAGGTATCGGCAGCCGCTCGTTCGGCACCGAACCGGTCGTCGTCACCGCCTACGGGCGTGCCGTCACCGAAGGACTGCTCGAAGCCGGGATCACCCCAGTGCTCAAGCACTTCCCTGGCCACGGACGTGCCTCGGGCGACTCGCACCTCGGCCTGCCCGTCGTCCCGACGCTCGATGAGTTGTGGGCGGTCGACTTGTTGCCGTACGCCGACATCGTCGGCGACCACAAGCGCGACGAGGTCGGCGTGATGATCGGCCACCTCTCGGTACCCGGCTTCACCGGCGATCTACCAACCAGCCTGTCGGCCGACACGATCAACGGACTGCTGCGCAATGAGATCGGCTTCGGCGGCATCGTGTTCACCGACGCCATGAACATGGGCGCGATCGTTGACAGCTTCGGCGCTCTCGATGCACTCGAGCGGGCGTTCCTTGCTGGCGCAGACATCGCGATCCTCGGCTCCCTCGCCGACGTCGCCCCAGCGCTCGATCATCTCGTGGCTCGCGCCGCCCTCGACCCTGGCCTCGCTGGTCTGCTCGATGAGCGAGTGGCGCGGGTGATGGAAGCCAAGGGTCAGACGACGATCTGCGTCGGAGCGCAATAGTGGCCGGGCTGCGCCGGGACTAGTTCGATAGTGCGAGATAGATGACGAATGCGAAGCAGATCGCAGCGACAGCGAAATAGGCGACCGTGATCCAGTCGACGGAACGTTCGCCGTCGTACTGAGCTGCCTCGCTAAAGATGCCGCCGTGCGCAGTGTCGCTCGAAGGAACTTCGGCACGGGTCGGGTCCAGGCTGACGACTTCTGCGTCTGGCTGGGCCTGGCTCGCAAGCCCGCCGAACACGGCCGGCGTCTGGCCGGCCTGTTCGAGGGTCCGCAGGAACGATGAAGCGGCAGGATCGGCCGGCCCCGCGGACGCAGCTGCGGCCGAGAACGCCGATCCGCTCGTGCTGATCGGCACGACGTCAGTAACATCAGCGCCGTCATCGAA
>CAZEMU010000062.1:0-6665 GCA_964513315.1 uncultured Acidimicrobiaceae bacterium
GCTAGCGAACCGACCCCGATCGTCACACCCGACGCGTAGGGTCGGGCCATGGCTCTTCTACACAAGGCGACGCTGCAACCATCGAAGCTCGACCTGCTCACGGCGTACCTCCGTCAGAGCTCGCTCACGCAGCTCGGCGCCTATCGCTTCGATGATCCCGACGGCGAGGTCGGCGTCGAGACCCACATCGTCCGAGACCCGTCCGGAGCGGTCTGGCACCTGCCACTCACCTACCGCAACGACCCGCTCCCCGGCGCCGACGAGTGGGCCGTCGGAACCGTCGATCACTCGGTGCTCGGCAAGCGCTGGGTCTACAACGGCTGCGCCGATCCCGTTTACGCCGGCGAACTCATCCGGGCGATCCAGACCGGCGGCACCCAGGTCGAGCAGTACTTCGAGACCGAAGCCGGTCGAGAGTTCCGCGCCCCGTCAGCGACCGTCGTCGGAAGCGGCAAGCCCGACACGCCTGTGCGGCCCGTCACCGGCGTGCACGCCGAGTCGTTCGAGGCCGACACCCTCATCGATGCCGGCTCCGTCCAGGTCGTCGTGCGCCATCGCCTCGACACGCCCGAACCAGAGTCGACGTCGGGAACCCTCACCGGCACCTGGGGCGACGACAACGACCAGTTCATCCTCGCCTACCTGCCGTAGGTGCGCGGCCGGCCGGTGCCACACGCCGACCGGCCAAGCAACAGATCGACCCAGGCAGCTCAGCGCCAAAGAGCTGGGCGTTGGGCGCAGCCGGGTCGAAGGACAACGACGACACAAGACCCTTGGGGCGAAGGTCTCACTTCGACTGGTCGCGGTTCGAGCACCGATTTCGAGCAAGCCGCTCCCTCGGGTTATCAAGGCCCATGATCGATTTCGAGATTCCCGAAGACGCCAAGGCCGTTCGTGCCAAGGTGCGCACGTTCGTCCACGAGGAGTGCATCCCTGCCGAAGCGGATCTCGGCAACCGCGCGCTCGATGAGATTCTCGGTGAGCTGCGGACCAAGGCGCGGGCGCAGGGCCTGTGGTGTCCCTTCATTCCGACCGGGCACGGCGGTATGGGCCTCGGCCCACTTGCGAACGCACTCGTCCAGATGGAACTCGGCGAGAGCCGCCTGGGTGCGCTCGCTCTCAACACACAGGGCCCTGACGACGCCACCATGTTGTCGCTGCTCCAGCTCGGCACCGACTACCAGAAAGAGAAGTATCTCACGCCGCTGCTCAACGGTGAGATGCGTATCTGCTACTCGATGACAGAGAAGGACCCCGGCGGCGCCGACGCCACCGGCCTCCAGACCACCGCCGAACTCGACGGCGATCACTACGTCCTCAACGGCGAGAAGTGGTTCAGCTCGTCGGCCTCGGTCGCCGATCTGGCCGTCGTCATCGCCAAGACCGACCCTGACGCCGAACGCCACCGCCAGTTCAGCGCGTTCATCGTCGAGCTGCCGAACCCCGGCTACGAGATCGTCCGCAACATCGACGTGATGGGTTACCACGACGAGATCAGCGACTCGCTCGGTGCCACGCACGCCGAGGTCAAGATCAACAACCTCGTCGTACCGCAAGAGAACATCCTGGGCGGACGAGGCGGCGGCTTCGACATGGGTCAGCACCGTCTGGCCTACGGCCGCCTGCGCCACGGCATGCACAACGTTGCCCGCGCCCAGCGAGCACTCGACCTGGCGACCGAGCATGTGCTGAACCGCACGAGCTTCGGCGTGCGCGTCGCCGACCGCCAAGGCGTCCAATGGATGCTGGCCGAATGCGCCAGCGAGCTCTACATGGCCCGGCTCGTGCTGTTGCACATCGCCTACAAGGCCGAGAAGGGCATGGACATCCGCCAAGAGAACGGCATCGCCAAGGTCTTCCTGGCCAACATGGTCCACAAGGTCGTCGACACAGCGCTCCAGCTCCACGGCGCCCTCGGCTACAGCCGCGACACTCCCCTCGCCGACTGGTACACGTCGATTCGAAGCCAGCGACTGGTCGACGGACCTGACGAGGTGCACAAGTGGCGTACCGGTCGCAACGTGATCAAGGCGTTTGAACGCGACGGCACCACCGCAGCTGCCTGCGGCGGCGATCTGCTCTGAACACGACGGCGAGCAACAACTCGGGCTGAGCCGCCCGCCCTGCTGACGTGCAGCCTCGCGTCAGTCGCAGCAGGTGACCGCAGCCGGAGCAACGTCGACGGCGAGTTCCGACTCGGCCAACGAGATCAGCTCAGCGAGCGGCATCGGGCGGCCAAAGTGCCAGCCCTGCCCGTGCGAAATCCCAGCCGCGACCGCAAGCCCGTACTCTTCGTCGGTCTCGACACCCTCGGCCAACGTCACGATTCCGAGTTCCCGTGACATAGACGCCAGCGAACGCAGAATCTGCCGGGCCTTGTGATCGGTCGCCATGGCACGGACCAGAGACCGGTCGAACTTGATCGCATGGATCGGGAAGCGGGTGAAATAGCCGAGCGCGTTGTGTCCGGTACCGAAATCATCCAGTGCAATCGCCGCGCCAAGTTCGGCGAGCTGGCGCAACGTTGCCTCGGCCGCATCGCCGGTCTGGATCTCGGACGACTCCACAACCTCGGCGACCAGATCCGTCGTCTGTAGACCGTGGGCGCGACACGCGTCGAGGAATGAAGCTGCACATCCGTCCCATGCGAGCTGGTTCCGTGAGAGGTTCACAGAGAAGGTCAACTCACCCGTCTGCGGAAGTAGCGAGCGGATATAGGCCAGGTCGCTTGCGACGCGAGACAGGCTCCATTCGGTGAACGCAGAGACGCGACCCGTTGCTTCGACCCGCTCAACCAGCAGCGGCGGCGGTACTGGGCCGCACACCGGATGACGCCACCGCAGTAGCGCTTCGGCGCCCAGTACCCGGCCCGTCTCGAGGCAACGAATCGGCTGATAGTGATAATCAAGCGAGCCGCAGTCGAGAGCGACATCGATATCGCGGTCGATGATTGCGATCAGCAGGGCCTGCTTCCGGATCTCATCGTCGGCTTGAGCGATTCCGCCGGGCGTTCGCTTCGCGGTATAGAGGGCTTGGTCGGCGTCTAGTAGCAGTTGGTCCGCACTCGTTTCCGGCGTCTCGGCGGCCGCAATGCCGATGCTGAGCCGGGGCATGATGCGCACGGATTCGAGCGCAATCGGCGTCGAGCAGCTGGCTTGAATCGCATCGGCCAACGCTCGGCCACGCAACCCGGTTGGATCGTCTCGGACCATCACGAGAAACTCGTCGCCACCGAGACGACCGACACGGTCGTCCGGTCCAAGGAGTCGTTCGACACGACGGGTTACGACGCGAAGCACCTCGTCGCCAGCCTGATGCCCGTGGGTGTCGTTGACCGCCTTGAAACCATCCATGTCCATGAACAACAAGCACGGTCGTTCCTCGTCGCCGAGTACGGCGGCAGCAACTTCTCCAAGAATCGAGCGGCGAGCCATCAAGCCGGTGAGATCGTCAGTCGCGGCCCGCACTCGTTCGCGTTCGACGAGATCGTGCACGTTCATGAATGACGCAATGAGCGTCGCGATGGCCGAGATCCGTTGCTCGTCGCCTTCGGAGAACCAACCCCGCTCGGCGTTTCCAAGATTCAGGGTGCCGAGGCTCCGGCCACCGCTCACCATCGGAGCGACGATCGCAGACCGGAGACCACCGGCGACAAGCGATGTGGCCTCGCCGTAGTCGGTCAACTCGAGATCGTCGATGACGACCACTTCTTTGCGGCGGAACGCTTGGCCGACCAACGATGTTTCGATCGGCAGCGGCTTGCCTCTCGACATGACAAGGGTCCCGCCGATTGCGTGGATCGCCAAATGCTCGTCGTCGTGGGGGAGGGCAACGCTCGATCGTTCACCGCCGAGAATCCGCGGCAACCATTCGGCGGCCGCCTGGAGCACGGCGACACGGTTCTGTGCGCGCGAAATGTCACGGATGAATCCAGGCGGCAATGCGATGGCTTCGGTATCCGAGAGCACAGGAGCCCATCGGCCGTATGCACTGCGTGTGCAGAGCTAGGCAGGAGAAGTGTCGGGTTTCGCACAAGATGAGCCCTCTGGCCTACCTCGGTCTGGAATGGGGTATCGGCGATGTCGCCCAGGCCGCGCCTCGACGATCAGCTATGCCGGCTGGCTCGATGGGGCGTCTGACGCCTTGGCCCACGGCGGGTAGAGAAACCACACCACGAGGCCGCCAAACAGATAGACAGCGGACCCGAACACCCACACGCCGAGGTACGCATCAGCGAACGCAGCTCCAGTCCGGTTCCCGACGATCGCCGGCACAGCGACCGCACCGAGCGCCGAACCGAGCCGCCGGGTCATGAAGTAGCCAGCATTCGCCGAACCCAAGTCGGCGTCGTCGACATCACGAAGCGCCGCGACCGTCGTGTGGTTCCCGATAGCGACGGCTCCGAGCCCGGCGAAGCCCATGCCGAACGCGAGCCAGATGTAGCCGGCCTCGGTCAACCAGAGCCCCATCGCCAGGTAGCAGGCCGCCGCCAAGGTCCCGCCGAACAGGATCATCCCCCGAGGCCCGTACCGGTCGACCAGGCGGCCCGCCGGCACCGCTGCGAGCACCGACACCGCGTTGAGGGGAAGTAGCCCGATGCCGACCTGGGCGGGGCTCCACTCCCAGACTTCGGCCATGTAGAGCGGAATCCCGAAGTACGCCGAGAAGAAGCCGAGCTGCGACATCACCGAGGCGACCGACGCAACCGCAAAACGTCGGTTCCGAAAGATCGCCGCGTCGACGAGCGGCTCTGCCATCTGCGCGTTGCGCCGCACGAACCATGTCGTGGCCACCGCGCACAATCCCGCAACGACAATCGTGCGGCTGCTCCCCCAACCCCAGTCGCTGCCTTGGACCAGCACGATCGCCAGAGCTCCGACCGCGAGCATCGCAAGCATCGCTCCGATCACATCAATCGGCCCACCGGTGCCGTCCTTGTCGTTGCGGCGCTCCTCGAGAACGACCACGCCGATCCCAGCCATGACGAGTGCCACGATCCCGTTGAAAGCAAACACTCCCCGCCACCCGAACAGCTCAACGACGCCGGCACCAAGCGGGCTTGCGGCCAACCCAGCCGTGCCGCCGATCGTGCCCCACACGCCCAACGCGAATGCCCGCCGCTCGTTCGGAAACTCGGGCAGCGCCAAGGCAAGCGCGCTCGGCGCGAGGAGCGCGACGCCCAGGCCTTGCACAGCACGGGCGACCACGAGCACACCGACGTTCGTCGTCGTTGCTGCGACGAGCGCGGCGGCCCCGAAGAGAAGGAGCCCGGACAAGAACACCCGCTTGCGTCCGTACCGGTCTGCAACTCGCCCGGCGACGAGCAGTGTCGACACCATGACGACGAAGAAGATAGTCACCGCCCACGAGAGCGTCGTGCGCGACGCATCGTCGACAAACTGCTCTTCGAGGAACGGGAACGCGACGAACAGCATCCCGCTGTCGAGCAGCGTCAATACCGCCGTCGCAGAACACACTGCAAGGACCGCCCATGCTCGGGCAGGTACTGGCGTTGTCGCGTCGGGGTCGGACGTCAGCGTTCGCCCCGGCTGATCGGCTTGGGCGGAGGCCAACGGCCCGCCACAGACCCAACCTCGACCAAATGCGCAGCGATCGGCTCGGTGACCTCGATGACACGACGCACATCGTCTTCGCCCAGCGCATTGCGAGGACCAGCGCACAGCCGATCGGTGTGCGCTTCGATCTCACGGCGCAGCGCCAACCCCTCGTCGGTCGACTCGCCCTCGGCGGTTACGAGGCCGCGGCTTGCGAGACGTTCGACTGCCGCGTCCCATGCATCCGCGGTCCACCCTCGAATCTGCTCGATCGTCTTCGGCGTTCCGACGCCACGAGCGGCCAGCAGCACATGCGCCTCGAGTCCGTCGATCTCGGCTGCGGCAAGGGCGATGTTGTGGCTATCGCCTCGGTGCTCTCGCCACAGCGTGCAGACATGCCACAGCTGAAGCTCGGCTGACTCCGGCCATGGCTGATCGAGGTGGGCGGCGAACAGCGCTCGTCCTGCCGGATCGGCAGACTCGATCCCCCGGCGCCCAAGCTCGATGGCTTCGGCGATCAACGTTCGATCCGGAAACGCAACGAGCCCACGACCCATCGCCCGCTCCATGCAGTCGTCACGCAGCTCGAGCACCTGAGCAGGAGTCGTCGTCTCCCAGGCAGACGGCAGTGCGTCGCCGACCATCGCAGGAGCGAAGTTGTAGAGCACCGCCGTCGCCGTCGCTGGACCGACCTGGCCCAGCGGCGCACATCGCCAGGCGACGTAAGCCCGCCAGAACTGAGCCAGGCCGAGCGAGGCAAAGTCCCGCGTCTCGCGCGAGTAGTAGGCGATGTTGTGGATCAGCCCCAACTGCTTCGCAAGCAGGCGTGCAGGAGGGCGGTCACCGGGCATTGGCCAACGCTAGGCGGTCGCGCAGGACGGGCGAGGATTCGTGTCCACCTACCGCCTCGTCACCCGAAGCGACTTCGACGGCCTCGGCCGGTTCCGCGACTTCCGCATCTCGAACTACAACCTGATGATGGACCTGATCGCATACTGCAAGGACTACACGATCGACGAGATCCTGCAGCTCCCCGATGTCGTCGAACGCACCGAGCTGTACTTCGACCATGACGCTCGCGCCCGCGAGCAGATCGAGCGGTGCTCGACG
>CAZEMU010000062.1:6765-9914 GCA_964513315.1 uncultured Acidimicrobiaceae bacterium
GCAGCGTCTCAAACTGTCTTAGGCGCTACACATTCGTGCCTTCGGGTCCAACGACCCCCTCGCGAGACCGAATTCTGCCTGTGTCGCTCACGACCAGGAATGACGGCCGATGGAAGAGGGACCACACCAGCCCTACGAGAGGAAACCACGATGACGTGGCTCGATGATCAAGGGATCGCTCACGACGGGGAACCCCCAGTCGGCTACCGCATGCTCGGTGGCCGTTGGTACCCCATCGATGCAGAGATCGATATGCCCCACCGTCAAACCGTTCGCGAGTTGCTTGCAGCTCGCTAGTTGAATTCGATGATGCCGCGGATGTTGATGCCTGCGTTCATGTTCCTTCGTGACCACCGATCAGGGGGAAGATCGTTCCGGTCGGCAGCTGCGCCAGTAGCTCCTCGGGCGGCACCATGTCTCCCGTGACCAGGTGCTCATCGGAATGGCACAGACCGGCATAGGCGGTCTTGACCAGGACCTCGCCAGGACCTGGTGGATCGAGCTCGATCTCCTCGACGCTCCACTGCTCCCCAATGCCGTGCAGTACTGCTGCCCGAGTCTTCATGGTCCCCTCCGATCGTTGGTGAGTCGACGCTAGTGCACCGGCCTCTGCGCATTCCCCTGTCGCCGGTGGGTCAGCTAGTTTCGCCCCAATGCCGAATCAGGGAACGTCACTCGTCACTCACGTGCGCAGCCGAACCGCTGCGGGATCCGTTGCCTCGTTGGATGGGCCGTGGCGGGCAATCATCGATCCCTACCAGACCGGTTACATCGGGCTCACGGGTGAACCAACGCCACGGGGCTGGTTCCGCGATTTCAAGCCGCGCACCGAGAGCGACCGAATCGAGTACGACTTCGACCGGTCGATGGTCCTGCAGGTCCCCAGTGACTGGAACACCCAACACCCCGAGTTGCACTACTACGAAGGCACCCTCTGGTACCGCAAGAAGTTCACGGTCAACGACCCCGAAGCGGGCCGCACATTCGTGCACTTCGGAGCGGTCAACCACACCTGCCGCGTTTACCTCGATGGAGATGAGCTTGCGTTTCACCAAGGCGGCTTCGGACCCTTCGCCGTCGAGCTGACGGGTCGCCTCTCCCCTGGCGAGCACTCGCTGATCTTGATGGTCGACGCCATGCGGGCGCCCGATCGGGTTCCTGCGATGCGGACCGACTGGTTCAATTTCGGCGGCGTACACCGCTCCGTCTCGCTCGTCCGAGTGCCAGACACGTTCATCACCAGCGCCTGGCTCACCATGGACCGAGACGGCCAAGTCGTCGGCCAGATCGAATGCGACGGGCCCAATGCCGAAGCCGTCGAAGCAACGATCACCATCGCCGAGCTCGGGGTTCAGCTCTCGGTACCAACCGGGCAACGCTTCACCATCGCCGAAGAGGCGCTGGGCGACATCGAACGCTGGCACCCCGGCCGCCCGACGCTCTACGACGTCACCTTCTCGATCCCCGGCGACCAGGTCACCGAGCCAGTTGGCTTCCGCACCCTCGAAGTCCACGGCACCGACATCGTCGTCAACGGCGAACCCGTCTTTCTCAAAGGCATCTCGCTGCACGCCGAAGGACCGAGCGGCGGCCGCCGAGCCAGCGGTCCTGACGACGCAGCCACGCTCCTGCAGTGGGCCCAGGACCTCGGCGCCAACTTTGTCCGCCTCGGCCACTATCAACACGACGAGGCCATGGTCGCCGAAGCAGATCGGCGCGGACTGCTCGTGTGGGCCGAGCTCCCCGTGTACTGGGGCATCGACTGGACGAATCCCGACACCTTGGAGAACGCGCTCGAGCAGGCCGACGAGCTCGTCGTGCGCGACCGTTGCCACCCGTCGGTCGCTCTCTGGTCTGTGGCGAACGAAACCTTGCCCGGCGAGGACCGCACGAACTTCCTACGCGCGCTCATCGACCGGGTCCGAGAACTCGATGACACCCGGCTCATCACGGCCGCACTGTTCACGCTGCCGGGCCAAGGAATCGAGACACATATCGACGACCCACTCGGGCCGTTCATCGACGTGATCGGCGTCAACCAGTACTACGGCTGGTACTACGGCGACCGCGAGGACATCCCGCATCTCACGTGGAGCTCAGACTTCAACAAGCCGATCATCTTCAGCGAGCTCGGCGCCGGCGCCAAGGCGGGCAATCATGGCTCGCCGACCCAGATCTGGACCGAAGAATTCCAGGCCGCGGTGTACGACGCCCAGATCGCGATGATCGCCAACCAGCCCGACTGCGCGGGTCTGAGCCCGTGGATCCTTAAGGACTTCCGTACCCCGGTACGGGTGCTGCCCGGCATCCAAGATGGCTACAACCGCAAGGGCTTGGTCAGCGAAGAAGGCGAACGCAAGCTCGCGTTCGAGACGCTGGCCGCCTGGTACCGAACGCTCTAGTCGGTTACGAGTTCTCGGCTGCGGTCGTTACGACCGCGTCGACGAACAGGTCGATGTCGTCATCGCTGGTGGCCAGGTTCCAGCAGCCCATGCCGTAGTTACTCAGGAGCACCTGGCGGTCGAGTAGGCCCTGGTGCAGCCGCATCATCGTGACGGCTTCGTCGCTGGTGTGGCGAGCGTCTCGGAACGAGCGGATGGTCCGCTGGTTCGGGTGGATGCAGAAGAGCGAGCCTCGGCCGTGGACCTGCCATTCGAGGCCGGCAGCGTCGAAAGCTTGACGCAATCCGCTGCGTGACCGCTCGCCGAGTTCGTCGAGGCGAGCGAATGCCGCGCTGTCCAACGCCTGCATGCACGCCAGCCCGGCCGTCATCGTGACGGGATTGGCGGTGAATGTGCCGCCCGAAGGGACTGCGGCACGCTGGCCGCCCTGCTTGGCGAAGACCGCCATGACGTCGCTGCGGCCGCCGACGCCGCCGACAGGAAACCCGCCGCCAATGATCTTGGCCACGCACGTCAGGTCGGGTTCAAGGCCGAGCAGTGCCTGGGCTCCACCCGGACCCAACCGGAAGCTGATGACCTCGTCGAGGATCACGAGTGCTCCGACCTCGCGAGCGGTGTTGACGATCGCGTCCTCGGCGTGGTCGTAGGTCCCGTGGTAGCTGCCCTCGACCTTGACGATCATCGGACGACCCGTGAACGCACGAGCCGCCTTGATCGCTCCCATCACGGCCTCGGTGCCCGAGTTGC
>CAZEMU010000062.1:10014-12191 GCA_964513315.1 uncultured Acidimicrobiaceae bacterium
TCGATCTCGACTGTCGTCGCCATCGAATAGGCGGTGCCTCGCTCCAACTGGGCCCGCACGGCGGCATCGATCGTCGAGTCGCCGTGGCCCAAGATGATCGACGTGTAGTTGTTGTTCGCGTCGAGGAGGCGGCGTCCTTCTACATCGGTAATCCATGCACCGTGTCCCTCGGCGACGTACACCGGATGCGGGTCGGTCAGCACGGTCGCACGCGAAGCTCCGCCGGGGATCGACAGCTGGGCACGACTGAAGAGTTCTGCCGAGCGAGACGGCTTCGTCCAGATGGGTCACCTGATCAGCCTGGGTGGGCTCGACATCCCGAACCTTGAGTTCCACGAGCAGCAGTTCTCCGTCCGATATCTGCGTCACGAGGGCGGCGGTTGGGGCGATCCGTTCGAACGGGACCCGACGCAGTCGCCAGCGACGTCCGTGACGGCGTCGTATCGATCGATGCGGCAGCAGCCGACTACGGCGTCGTCCTCGCAGACGACGGCCGCTCAGTTGACGTTGCGGCTACCCAAGCGTTGCGCTCGCGTCGCGAGCGCCTGGCGTCGAGCTACTCGCCGGTGAACACTGCAGTGCGCTTCTCGACGAACGCAGCCACGGCCTCTTTGTGGTCCTTGGTGCGCATGGTGGCGGTCATGTTCTCGGCTTCGGCATCGAGGGCGGTGCCCAGGTCGACCAGCGATGCGCGGTTCATGTTTTCCTTGATGGCGCTGAGTGCCAATGGCGCACGGGTGGCGATGTCCATGCACCACTCCATTGCCTGCTGTTCGAACGAGGCTTCGCCCCGCAACACCTCGTTGACGATCCCGAGGTCCGCGGCTTCGTCCGCGCTCAGTCGCGGCGAGCGGAAGTACAGCTCCTTGGCTTTAGATTCGCCCACCAGGCGAGTCAGGAACCACGAACCGCCGAAGTCGCCCGACGCGCCAATGTTGGCGAACGCGGTCACGAGCAGCGCCTCGGGCGCAGCGATTCGCAGATCAGCCGCAAGAGCGATGGACAAGCCAGCACCAGCGGCCGCACCCGGAATCGCTGCGATCACTGGCTTGGGAAATTCGTGCATCGCGAGCGAGACCTCGCGCTGGCGTTGTTGGAGATCGGCGAGCCGTTCCTCACGCGTCATCTCGGCCCGGAATCCCGTGCCGGTCTGATGTGATTCGTTCATGGCTTTGACGTCGCCGCCGGCGCAGAACGCGCCCTGGGCGCCGGTCACCATGACGCACCGGACCTCGTCGTCGCCACGCATGTCCGTGAGCGCCGTGTCGATACCGGAGTACATCTCGGGCGACAGCGCATTGCGGCGCTCGGGACGATTGATGGTGATCACTCCGACTCGGTCCTCGACTCGGGCCAGGAGGTGCTCGGTTCCGGTGTCGATCGTTCGTGTCATAAACCGACCTTACCGATCGCCGTCCGGCCGTCTGCAACCACCGTCACAGCTGCTGACGACGACCAGTAGTAGCGTCGGATCACCGTGGCTCTGACGAGGGACCAGACGAACGGGCTTGATGACGCGCCCGAGGCTGCACGCCGACCCCGGCGGTTACTTCAGCGCGCCAGTTTCGTCATTGTTCTCATGGGCCTCGGGGCGATCGTCGCAGCGGTGGTCACTGCGGCAATGACCGTCCGCTACGACGCATCGGCCACGGTCGCGCTCCCCGAGCGTCTCGATGCAAACCAGTTGCTCGGCGCTGCGAATCAAACGAGCTTCACGGGCTCTGATGGCCAGAGCCTCGAGGTCGTCGACCAGGTTGGCGCCATTCGGTTCATCGGCAGCAGCGACAATGCCGAGGTCGCAGCGCGCACGGCGAACGCCGCAGCAACCGCGTTCGTGGCTGGCGTCGACGAAGACGGTGTTCGCCTGGCGACAGCTGCGAGCGCACCGTCAGACCCGGCTTGGCCTCGTCGCATGTTCAATCTTGTGATCGGCACCAGCATCGGCGCAGTAGCCGGCCTGATCCTGCAGGCCGCACTGCGTCCACCAATGGTCGACGAGTCGGTCACCTTTGTGCCGACCTGGACCACGCTCGAAGACATCCCCGAAGAGACGCTCGAGACTGCCGAACCGGAACCGATCTGGGCCGCCGACGCCCTCGCCACAGAACAGCCAGAAGCCGAGATTCTTATGCATGACGACACATCCGGCGACGACGAACTCACCGGACCGAGCTCCG
>CAZEMU010000062.1:12291-14549 GCA_964513315.1 uncultured Acidimicrobiaceae bacterium
TCCGGCGACGACGAACTCACCGGACCGAGCTCCGTCGACGCAGCTTCTCACGATGTGGTCGACGGACCGCCGGTCCCCGACATCCCCGATCCGCCCGTGACGCCGAGTCGAGGCTTCCGTGATCTGGTCAATGGCACGAGCCCAAACCCGGACCCGATGATCGATCGGTTTGCGGGCGACGACGAGGCCATCGACGACCACGAGGCCGAACTCGAAGGTCTCCAGAGCGACGTCGAACTCGACACCGCTCTTGCGGCATCGGCTGATGAACTCGAGCGTGCGCAACGGACCTCTGCGGCGGTCGAGAACCGTCGGACCGCCGCCAACGAAGATCTTGTGGCCGAGATCGAGTTTCTCCGCATTGAGATCGAGCGGTACCAACGAAGCCTCGACGAAGAACGGGTTACGCACAGCACTGCCATCGCCAGCGCTCGGCTTGAGAATGAGGACGCGCTCGACCTCATTCAACGCGAGCACCGGGTCACGCTGAACCAGCTGGCGCAGACGAACCGCAACCTACTGAGCGCTCAGCGCAACGAGGCCGAGGCCATCATGGCCGAGCTCGAATCCGACCATCAGCGAGCGCTTGACGATGCGCACAAGGACTACGAGCAACGCCTCGCCGACGCCCGCACCCATCACGCCGATCAGCTGGCAAGCCTCGAAGAACGAGCGGTCGCAGACCTCAAAGCAGAGCACTCGGCCAAGCTCGACGAACTGCAACAGCGCCTCGACGTCGCCCTCCTCGATACCCACACGGCACAGCAGCAGACCGCGCAGCTCGAAGCCGAGATCGCAAGCTCCGATCGCCGGGTCGAACAGGCGAAGCTGCTGCACAGCCAGACCGAACGACGGTTGCGCGAGGAACATCGCCAGATGGAGCGGCGCAACGACGATCTCACCGAGCTGCTCGCGCGCACAGAAGAGCGGCTCGCCCACGAGAGGCGACGCACGAACGAGGTCGTCCGCAATCTGCTCCGCGAATCAGCAACCACCGCTTCCGATGCCGATTGGGCCCGGCGCAGCGACATCGAGTTCCGTGACGAGGTTGGCGCCGAACAGGCCAAAGAGATCGATCAGCTGAACGAGCGGTTGCGCTCGCTCGAGGACACGACGGCACGCCGCGAGGCGACGCTCGAGGCAACGATCGCCGAGCTACGACACCGACTCGGAGCCTCCCCAAACGGCTGAATTCCAGCAACTAGTGTCTCAGACAGTGAGTGACAGGGGTTCTGCGGCGTCGCTCGAGGCCTTCGCCTCGCGCTGGATTGTCGCTGGTTTCGCGCTCGTCGGGCTGGTCATCGGCCTGGTCATCTTCAGCGTCCGCGAGCCCGTCTATGAGTCTCGCGCAATTGTCAGCGTGAACAATCCGCCGGGCACGATGGGCGACGAAGCGGCGCTTATCTTGTCCGACCGGGTGCTCTCGCCTGCGGCCGCTTCACTCGGCTTCCTTCCCGAGATCGAAGTCGAACCGAACGAGATCGCGGACCTGCTGAGCATCACCTCTCGCGCTGCGGATCCCGATGATGCCGCCGATGCCGCCAACCGGGTCGCCCAGTTCTACGAGCAGTCCCAGACCACTACGGCGATCCGCATCGCCGATGTTGCCGAACCGAATCCGGCGCCAGTCGCTCCAAGCCGCATGGCGCATGTTCTCATCGGATCCTTGCTCGGCGCCGTCCTGGGCTTCGCTGTGAGTTCGCTTCGGACGCTGCGAAGCGCCTTGCCGACTCGCACCCGGCCCGAAGACACCGAACGGCCTACGCCGATCCGCCCAGCAGTTGCGCCTTCGGCTGGTCTCAGCACACTGGCCGAACATCACGACGCCCCCGAGGCGTATCTCGATGACGATCCCCGCACGCCCGCTCCAGGCATGAACCCAAATCGTGGGCCGATGGTCGATCTGCGTGATGGCGAGGCCACCGTCATCCCTGCCGGAGCACTCGACCGACCATTGCCCGCCCCACGGCCCCAAAGCGTGCAGGTCGGCGACGACGTCCGGATCCTCGGCACCGCGCCGACGGGCGACGTCGACGCTACCCGGCGGCCTTCGAATGCATTCTCGTCCGCGGCCAGCTCGATGGTGGCCCGCCCCTCAACGACAGGCTCAGCCTGGCGTTCTGGCGACGAGCCTGACGCTCCGAGCGCCCACGCTCCCCCGCCACCTCCGGCTCCTGCTCCGCCGGCCCCGATCAACCGAGCCCCGGCCGTCCAGTCAGCGCCAGTCCGGTCAGCGCCAGTCCAGTCAGCGCCAGTCC
>CAZEMU010000062.1:14649-24578 GCA_964513315.1 uncultured Acidimicrobiaceae bacterium
GTCAGCGCCAGTCCAGTCAGCGCCAGCAGCGCAACCTGTAGCGGTGCTTCCGCCTGATGAACCTCGGGTCGTCCGCCATGCGGCTCCCGTGGTCGATGAGAGCCTGCCGAGCGACGTCGACTTCGACGATCTCTTCGATGCCGAACCGCTCCCCTCCAACCGAGAAGCCTCCGACCCGCAACCAAGTCTGGATCCAGAACCAGCAAAGGCCGATGTGTCCGACCCTCACGATGACGTCCGATCCAGTCTTGACACCGAGCGAAACCTCGAAAACCAGCAAACTCGCTACGAGGCCCGCATCAACGACCTCGTGCTCGAACACACCGAGACCCTCGGCAATGTCGAGGCCGACTTCGAACGTCAGCTCGGCGACCTCAAACGAGAACTCGCCGAAGCCCGCAAAGAAGCCCGGATCTCCGCCGCCCAAGTCAAGCGACTGTCCGGCGACGACCAGCACCGCATCGGAGACCTCGAAGCTCAAGCAGAAGCCCTCGAAGCCGAGATCGGCACGTTGCGGGGCCAGATCGAATCTGAACGCATCAGCCACCTCCGCGAGCTCACCAACGAGCGCGATGCCGCCGACCGAGCGCTCGATAATGCTCGCCGAGACTTCCGCGAGCAGGTCGAATCGATCGAGTCGATCAACCGTCGCTCGATGTCCGAGAGCCGTTCCGAACTCGATGTCCTTTTGGCGTCGAGTCGCGCTGATCACCAAGCCGCGCTTGATCGTCAGCATCAGGAGTACGACGAGGCACTCACCCGCGAACGAGAGCGCCACAAGGCCGACCTCGCTCGCCTCGCCGAACGCCACCGCGAAGAGATCGCCAAGACCCGGAAACAAGCCGAGCACGAGACCGAGCGCCAGCTCGGTCTCACCAAGCAGACCATCTCGGATCTTCGAGCGACCGAAAAGCGCGTCACGACCGAGCTCGACGACCTACGACAGGCCGAGCGTCAGTACCGGGCCGAGCTCACCAACGTCCGCAAGCAGACTCGCTACAACCAGCAGAAGCAGAACGAGCTTGCGCAGGGCCTCCGAGACGAACTGGCCGTCGCCAAGAAGTCATTGAGCGCGGAGAAAGAACGCAACGCTGCGCTGCGAGACGACGTCGTTCGCCGCACCGCCGAGGCCCATCAGGCAGTCGATCGTGCGATCGAGGATCGTTCCGCTCAGCTAGCCGAGCTCGAATCGCTCGTCGCTAAACACCGCCAGCACGCCGAAGAACGTGTCCGCGAAGCAACCGCGTCGGCCGAAGAACGCTCCCGCGAGTCTGCTCGCCGCGAGGCAGAACTGACCACTCGGATCACCCGCCTGGAGCGCGAGCTCGACGAGGTCCGCCGCCAGACCGGCTGATCCCAAACCAGCTGCCAAACCCGCTGAGAGAGCGGCATTGATCCTCGGCTAGCCGAGCGCCTTGAGATGCGCCGTCGTGTTGAACTCAATGAGCTGAGGCACACCCGCATTGATGCCGATCTGGCAGATCGCGGCCTGACCGAGCCGGGTCCGCCAGGTGGCCTGGTCGGTCACGTCGAGCGCCCACGCAACGGCGGCCTTGATTGGCGAGACGTGGCTGACGACCACGATGTTGCTGCGCTCGGCCTGGGCGACGAGCTCATCGAGAGCGGTACGTACGCGGGTGCCGAGTTCGTTGAGTGTCTCGCCTGACGGCGGACGGAAGTCCAGGTCGGCACGCCAGGTCTGCCACGTCTCCGCGGGCACGTCACCGACGGGTCGGCCTTCCCAGTCGCCGTAGTTGAGTTCGATGAAGCGCTCGTCGGTCTCGACGGCAACGCCGAACGCGCCTGCGGTCTGTTGGGCGCGCTGCAGCGGGCTCGCGATCACTCGGTCAACAGGGCCGAGCCATGCGGCCGCAGCCGCTGCTTGTTGTACGCCCAGATCGTCGAGCGGAGGGTCAATGCGCCCTTGGAGCAGCCCCCGAGCATTCGCTTCGGTGCGGCCGTGGCGCAACATGATCAGCATTCGAGCGTCTCCCCTCGTGGCGGTCGGTACGGGCGTGGCGTAGACGAAGTGCGTTCACCGCAGCACGGCCCGATCGATATGGCCGGTTCGCATGAACAAGTCTCGTCGCTCTGCTTGGGCCAGGCCCAGCCGACGCGCCAGCCACACCAGCACGAACAGCCCAATGGCTTCAAGCACGATCGCCAGACCGAGCCCGGGTACTCGTGGCGCGAGGCCGTCAACATCGAA
Source organism: uncultured Acidimicrobiaceae bacterium (assembly GCA_964513315.1). Taxonomy (GTDB): domain Bacteria; phylum Actinomycetota; class Acidimicrobiia; order Acidimicrobiales; family UBA10347; genus UBA10347. Next base: position 16,859 of record CAZEMU010000062.1, read on the forward strand.
GCCAAGCGCCGGCCACCAGAACAGTTCGCCGCTCGTAAAGGTGCCGGCCAGCAGCAAGTGCATGAACATGCCGATTGCCAGACCGAGCCAGCGCCGCTGTCGCAGCCGCTGACCTCGGAACACGACCATGACGGCGCTCATCACCAGGACAGGAAACAAGACGCTGTGGAGCACCCACGGCGGCGCCCAGAGGCGGTCAAGCCATGGCAGCACTGACCCGAGCATCACCAGCCGGTAGTCGAGCAGCGGCGTGTCAAAGACCATCAGCACGAGCGCGAACGACAGTCCGAGAAACCAAAGAACCATGTGAGTGGACTCAGTCCCGAACGAGGATGCGCTCGCACTCTGGACAGTGCAGAACGACGTCGGCCGATTCCTTCCGGACCCGGTCGTAGTCAACTGCGGCCAGCTGCAGGTGACAGCCTTCGCAGGTCTTGTGATTCAGCCGGGCGATGCCGACGCCACCGAGGTCGGCACGGCAGCGCTCGTACTCGGTCACCAGCGCTTCGTCGACGCCGTCGATGGCTTCGCCACGGGCGGCCGTTTCGGTCTCGATCTCGGCATCGATTGCGGCTTGGGAGTCGGCGAGCGATTGCTCGACCTTGGCCTTGCGATCGGCGACATCGGAGAGCTTGTCGTCGAAGTCGGCCAGCTCAGCATCGACCGGCTCGATGGATTCCATCAGCTCCAGGACCTGGTCTTCGATGCCCTCTTGGCGTTCAGCGAGCACGGCGAGCTCGGCCTGGATGGCCTGGAGATCTTTGTGCGCCGTGACCGCACCCGAATACAGCCGCTCGTTCTCTTTGTCTCGCCGCTCAACGATGATCGCGACGTCGTCTTCGTGGCGCTTCTGTTCGCGAGCGAGAGCATGGCGGCGCTCGGCGACTTCGGCCCGCTGGGTCTTGAGGTGGGTCCGTTCCTCGTCACAGTCCGCGATGGCTTGAAACTCGGGAAGCGTGGTCCGCTGGTGGCGAAGCCGATCAATCGCAGAATCGTGTGCTTGGACGACCAACAGCTGGGCAAGCGTCATGCCCTCAGTGTGGCCGTTCTCGAGGCTTCGTGCAGCATCTCGGGGCGAGTCATTGTTCCGACACCGTATGACGGCGTATCGGGAGCGATCAGGGAGCCGAGTAGCAGGTATCGATTGCGCCGTCGCCGTTGGTGTCTCGGCCGTACGGGAACCCAGCCGGACACGGGTTGTTTTGCTGCTGCTGCTGTTGCTGACCGCCCGTGTACTGGCATACGTCGGCTCGGCCATCGCCATTGGTGTCCTGAGGCGTGTAGCCGGGGTCGCAGAGCGTGGAATTCTGCTGGGCTTGCTGCTGGGCTTGCTGCCGCTGGGCTTGCTGCTGCTGGGCTTGCTGCTGCTGCACCGGATCCGGCGCACATGTGTCAGCGAGGCCATCACCATTGATGTCGACCGGGCGTGCGCCAGGATTGCATTGCACGCCTCGTTGCCCCGCCGCACCAGCGCCGCCACGTGCTCCGGCAGAAGCAGGGTTACAGAACTGTTCGAGCAGCACGCCGTTGTCGGTCTCAAAGGCGCCGCAGCGCACATAGCCATAGGCACCGGGGTTGACGATGCACTGATCGACGGTGCCGTCACCAGTGGTGTCGGTCGGAGCGTAGCCCGGATACGCCGAGCACGGATTCTGGGAGCTCAACTCGCCGTCGTCGCGAATGAAGCGACCCGGACGTGTCGGTTCGCCACAATCGGGGAACGGGACGGGTTCGAGCTCCTCGTGATACGCGTTCATGAACTGCCCCCAGGCTTCGGCCGGGAACGAGCCACCGGTCACGTTACGACCGCCGACGTTCTCCATCTCGACACGAGCTTCGGGGTTACCCATCCATACTGCAGTCGCAAGCTGGGGTGTGAAGCCCACGAACCAGGCGTCACTGAAGTTCTCGGTCGTACCCGTCTTGCCGCCGGCTGGCTGGTCAACGACCTGGGCTCGGGTGCCGGTACCTCGGACCACGTTCTGTTCGAGCACCTCGGTTGCCATGCATGCAACATCGTCGGCAAGCACCCGGTTGCCCTCAGGCACACGCTCATAGAGCACGTTGCCCTTGGAGTCTTCGATGCGTTCGATGTAGTACGGCTCGTGGCGGACACCGCCGTTGGCGATCGTCGCATACGCACTGGCGACCTCGAGTGGGCGTACTTCGGTTGCGCCAAGTGGTAGCGACAAGTTGTTGTCTCGGACCGGGTCCAGGTTCACGCCGAGGCGGATGGCGGTCTCGATCACGCTCGGGATGCCGACGACCTTGCCGAGGCGAACGAACGCGCAGTTCGACGATCGGGTGACCTGGTTGGTCAAGGTGTCGACGCTGCCGCCGGAGTTGCCGAAGTTGGTGACCTCGTAGATCGGGTCAACCGAGCCAGGATTGTCGAACTGGCAAGGGCCGACGCCCGAAATCGTGTCGTTCGGGATGTAGCCGTTCTCTAGTGCGGTCACCAGCACAAACGTCTTGAACGACGAGCCAGGCTGGCGATCGCCCTGGGTGGCGAGGTTGAACTTGCGGTCTTGGAAGCGAGGACCGCCGACGAGTGCACGGACGGCCCCCGATTCAGGCTCGATGGCTGCGATCGCCATCGTGAACTCACGATCATCAGACGGGTCGAGTTCGGGAACGACCTGGTCGCGGGCCCGTTCCGCTTCGCGCTGGGCGTCGCGGTCATAGGTGGTGTGGATCCGCAGCCCGCCTCGGAACATCGCGGTGATGCGCTCTTCGCGAGTCTCACCGATTGCGTCGATGAGGTCCGGGCTCTGGTTGGCGATCAAGTCGCCGTCGAGGAACCGACGCCGAACTTCAGCCACGTAGTAGTCCTCGGGCGGGACGTCTTCGATCGTGTTGCTCTTTTCGGGCAAGGGAACTCGGTTGTAGAACCGGGCCTCTTCTTGATCGATCGCGCCAACTTCGACGAGGCGGTTGAACACGATGGAGCGTTGGCGGCGAGCCTCGTCAGGGTTCAAGAACGGGTTGTAGGTCGCCGGGCTTGAGATCAGCGAGGCAAGCATCGCTGTGTCGGGCCAGTCGAGGTCTTTGGCGTCTTTGCCGAAGTACACCTCGGCGGCGGCTTGCACGCCGTAGGCGCCTTCGCCGAAGTACACGCTGTTGAGGTACGCCTCGAGGATTTCTTCCTTGGACAGCTGTTCTTCCATGCGCCACGAGACCACGGCCTCGCGGATCTTTCGAGGAATCGACGGATCGTCGTCTTCGAGCACCTGCTGCTTAACCAGCTGCTGGCTGATCGTCGAACCACCCTGGGAGATGCCGCCAGCGCCGACGTTCTCGACGAGGGCACGGAAGGTGGCCCGCAGGTTCACGCCGGGATGGTTCCAGAACTCGGCATCTTCGACGGTGACGACCGAGGTGATCAGTTGCTCCGGCATCTGGTCAAGCGTGAGGAGCTCACGATTCGAGCCATCGGTGCTGAACCGGTGAATCAGGTTGCCGTCTTTGTCGTAGAGCTCGCTACGGGTGTCCAGGGCAGACAGGGTGACTTCGAACGCGGCTTCGCCATCGACGGCGTTCGTGAGATCAAAGATGCGGGGGGCGACGGCAGCACCGGCTGCCACGACCGTCGTACCTAGGAGGGTGACGACGAGGAACAACCGAATCACCCTCGAGAAGAAGGTCAGCACGGTCCGTACGGTAGCGCTCTGCGGGGCGACGTAATCGGCACCTGCACTAGGGATTGCTCCCTACCCGTGCTGGGTGTTGCGTCTTGTGGTCAGAACCTGTCCCAAAACGTCCGAACGCCCCGCCGAGGGGGAAAGGGCGGGGCGTTACTCGCGTCGAAATCCGAGTGGGGAACATTGGATCTGGACGCTCTGGACTTGATGAAAACGCTAACGAATTACAGAGGTGTTGTCTACGTGACGTCAGCCACAACAGAAGTGTGCACGTCGTGGGAATACGCCCCAAACCCGCGTCAATGCAACGTTCTTTGTGTTCGACAGCAGCTGGCCCGGCGCCCTCTGTGTAGATCTACCCAGAGGGACCCTAGAGCTGGGTATAGAGCACGATTGCGGCGATCGCGCCGAGCACCAAGAAAAAGAACGCCGCCTTGGCCGCAGCCTTGGTGACGCCGTACATGAAGCCCATCAAGCAGAGCCCCGCAATGGCCGCCAGGACGACCACGAACGTCATATTTATGTTGCTCGCCAGCAAGCCTTCGGGGATCCGGTCGACGACCGAGGCGGGCAGCTGGTCCAGGACGGCCTCGGGAACTTCTTCGATGACGCCGTTGCGGAGGTCATCAACGACCTCGGGGAACCGCTCGCGCAGCTCCGCGGGCAGTTGTTCGAGATCAACGGTGTCTGTCTGGCGACTCACGGTTCGAGAGTAGGGCCTGGCGCCAGCTCGCCACGCGCACCCCGGGGCCGGTTCAGGTCGCGCCGCATGGGCGCAGTACGATGAACCCCACGCAGAGCCCTGGGGGTGTGACATGGTGAAGTCGCTCGATGAGACGACACAGAGGATTGTCGAAGCTTCGACAATTGAGCACGGCGACTTCGAGACAGAGCGATTGCATCGCAAGCAGCGTCTCGCCGCCGGCTTGCGCACGATGGGCCGCCTGCATCTTGCCGAAGGCGTCGCTGGTCACGTGACCGTGCGCGACCCCGAGTTCCCCGACCGATTCTGGGTGAACCCGTTCGGCCACAACTTCAAGCTGATGACGGTCAGCGACCTCATCTGCGTGGATCACCACGGCGACGTCGTGATCGGCGACCGTCCGGTCAACACCGCCGCATTCGCGATCCACAGCGAGCTGCACAAGGCCCGCCCCGACGTGATCGCCGCAGCCCACAGCCACTCGATGTACGGACGCACGTTCTCATCGCTCGGCAAGCCCCTCAAGATGATCACGCAGGATCACACGATGTTCTACAACGACGTGGCCTACTGCGACGTCGGCAGTGGCACCCCGGTCGTCGACACCGAGATCTCGGCCCAAATGGCCGCATCCCTCGGCGACAAGAAGGTCATGATTCACCAGAACCACGGCCACATCACGACGGGCCAGTCCGTCGATGCGGCCGTGTGGTGGTTCGTGGCGCTTGAGCGTTGCATGCAGTCCCAGCTCGTGGCCGAGGCTGCAGGCGACCCGATCGAGGTCTCCGATGAGATCGCCCAGCAGGGCTGGGAAGTCCAGGGCAAAGAGCTGTCGGGCTGGTTCCAGTTCCAGCCGTTCTGGGACGAACTCGTCGCCCGCGAGCCCGAGTTTCTCGACTAGATAAGCGTCTTCGTCGTCTTCCGCTTAGGGAAGCGTGTCGTCGCCGGTCAGCGGGCCGAGCGGCGACGAGATATCCATCGTGACTTCGGCAACGTGGTCGGCGCTGGAACGCGCCACCGCAAGCCGGTAGCTGCCTGCATCGACATACCAGCCGGCCTGCTCGACCGTGGGTTCTCCCCCACCCCGAGACATCGCAGCGGCGCCGTCCTTGGTTGCCTCGATTTCGAGGTGTTCATGGTTGGCCGGGTTCCAATAGGCGAACGATCGCGGCCGCAGTTCGATGCGAGCGGTGCCGGTAGCACCTGCGTCGAGGTGCACCTTCGCTGAGCCGACGAGCGCAAGCTCGGGGCGGAACATTGGTGCGTCGCTCGGCGCAAGTACATAGAGCTGCACGACGTCGCTGCCCGCTCGGCTACCCGTGTTGGTGACATCGACTTCGATAGTGGCGCTCGCCGCGCCGGTGACGTCGAGGCGAGGCTCGCTCCACGCAAAGGTCGTGTACGACCCGCCGTGCCCGAACGGGTAACGCACGCCGATCTTGCGGGTCTCGTACCAGCGATAGCCGATCAGCAGGCCTTCGGTGTACGGGGTCCGGTTGGACTCGCCCGGGAAGTTGCCGTAGGCCGGCGTGTGCTCGATCCGCTCGGGGAATGTGACGGCGAGGCGCCCACCCGGCTCAAGCACGCCGAACAGGACGTCGGCGAGTGCCGGGCTCATTTCTTGACCGCCGAGCCACGAGGCGAGCACGGCTGCGGGCTGGTCGGCCCATGGCATCGTGACGGGCGCGCCCGTGTTCACGATGACCACGGTGCGGTCGTTCGCTGCGCAGACGGCTTCGACGAGGGCGTCTTGATCACCGGGAAGGTCGATCGTCTCGCGGTCAACGCCTTCGGTCTCCCATTCGCTGCTGGTTCCGACAACGACAACGGCGACGTCAGCCGCGTGTGCGACCGCAACGGCACGGTCGATGAGATCCGCTGGCACCGGTTCGCGATGGCCGACCTGGGCGCCACGGATGCCGGTGCCTTCGCCGCCGGAAAGCTCGACCACGACCTCGATCGTTTGGCCAGCCTCGAGTTCGAGGTCCGCTGAGATTTCGACGCTGCCCATCCCGAACAGTGCGCTACCGCGTTCGAGCGGCGAGGTCACGCCATCGAGCACGACTTCGCCGTCGATGAGCACGCGGCTGGGGTCGGTCTGCACCAGCGTGAAGGTGTGGCGGCCTGATTCGGTGATGGTGAGCTGGCCCGTCATGCGAGCGGAGAAGGCCGAGGTGCCGATCGCTTCGAGCGGCTCGCCGGACCAGATGGCCCGGCCATCGCCTCGTGTCGTCGAGCCGACGACGTCTCCAGTCCAATCGGGGCTGGCGAAGAAGTCGACCTCGAAGCGTGCGTTCGGGCGAATCATCGGCGCGTCTTTGTCGATCACGCAGCCGGTTTCGACCTGGAGCCGATCACCGAGTCGTTCTTCGAGCACGTTGGCGAGCGATGTCCGACGATGCGCGGCGAGCTGGGCGGACCCGCCGCCCATAATGTGGGCCTTCGATGCGTTCGGACCGATGAGGGCGACCGAACCAACGGCGGGATCGAGGGGCAACAGGCCGTCGTTGGCGAGCAACGTCATGGCCGCAGCGGCCGCTTCGTGGGCGAGGGCTCGATCTTCGTCGTGCTCGACGCCGACCTCGGGCTCAGAGGTGTCGTCGTCCCACGCGTCGAGGACCGTGTGCAGGTGCACCCGGCGATCGATGATCGCGTCGAGGTGTGCTTGTTCGGTGTCGCCATTCGCGACGGCCTTCGCGACCGGGCCACCGAAGAAGCGATCGGGGCCGGGCATCTGGACATCGAGGCCGGCTTCGAGCGAGTCGACCGTGTCACCGGCGCCGAACCAATCGCTCACGATGAAGCCTTCGAAGCCCCATTCGTCGCGCAAGATGCCGTTGAGCAGCTCACCGTCTTCGGTGCAGTAGGTGCCGTTGAGCCGGTTGTAGGCGGTCATGATTCCGAGCGAACCGCCGTGGCGGATCGCCCATTCGAACGGGGTGAGGTAGACCTCGCGCAGCGTGCGCTCATCCATCACCGAGTCGATGGTGTACCGCTGATATTCGGCCTCGTTGCCGACCAGGTGTTTGGCCGTGGTGGCGACGCCTTCGGATTGCACGCCGCTCACGAAGGCGGCGGCGAGGCGTCCGCTGAGATGGGGGTCTTCGCCGTAGCACTCGAAGCTGCGGCCATAGAGCGGCGAACGAACCAGGTTGATTGTCGGGGCGAGCAGGACCCGGCAGCGCTTCTGGCGGGCCTCGCGTCCGAGGAGCTTGCCGATGCGATGTACAAGGTCGGGGTCGAACGTCGCTGCGAGCGCCGAGCCGCATGGCACGGCTACCGAACGCACACCCGAGACGAACTTGCCGCCGCGAGCGCCGTTGGGCCCGTCGGTCATCTTGAGCGGCGGCACTCCGAGCTGCGGGATGCCCGGCAC
>CAZEMU010000063.1:0-8428 GCA_964513315.1 uncultured Acidimicrobiaceae bacterium
TCGATGCGGTCGTCGGGCTCGAGGTCGGCGCCGACGACTACGTCACCAAGCCGTACCGATTCCGAGAACTCGTTGCCCGCATGCGGTCGGTGCTGCGTCGGGCCGAGATGCTCAGCGGCCAACAGCCGGCCGAGACGGACTCGTCGGGCGAGACCGATCAGCCGATTCAGGTGGGCGATGTCCACATCGATCTCGATCGCCACGAGGTCACGATCCGTTCCAACAAGATCGACATGCCGTTGAAAGAGTTCGACCTGCTCGTCGCGCTCGCCTCGAACGCCGGGCGCGTGCTCACCCGGGACCAGCTCATCGACCAGGTCTGGGGCGAGGACTACGTCGGCGATACGAAGACCCTCGACGTCCACATCAAGCGGCTGCGGAACAAGGTCGAGACCGACCCATCGAAGCCAACCAGCATCGTCACCATCCGCGGCCTCGGCTACAAGTTCACTGACGCGGGTTGAACTGCGTCTGGGCGGTTCGAGCGGGTGGGCTGGGAGGGGTAGATTCTGGGCGTGAGTGAGCACGGAGGCCCGGAGAGTGGCCAAGCGTCGGGTTGGCAGCCCCTCTCCAAGCCGCCGCGACGTCGCGGCTTCGGCAACCGCTCCTCGAACAACCCGCCTGCCGCTCCACCAGGGAACCTTCCTCCGGAAGCAGTCAGCAGCGCTGACGGTCCGGGCAAGCTGAACAGTCGCCTCAATCTCGACGGTTCGCCGGTCGTCACGTCGTTCGTTCGGCTCGCTCGAACTCACGCATTCCACGCCGCTGGCGATGCGACCTACGCCGTCGCCCTCGTGGGTTCGATCTTCGCCCTCGACACCGATGCCGCCCGCGGCCGCATCTTGCTCTACCTGCTGCTGACCCTCGCGCCGTTCGCGCTCGTCGGGCCATTCATTGGACCGGCGCTCGACCGCATGCAGGGCGGACGCCGCCTCATGATCATCCTCACGCTCGCGGCTCGGGCGGTGATCATGATCCTGCTGGTCCGCAACATCGAGACGTTCTGGCTGTTCCCGCTCGCGTTCACCCAGCTCGTCATGGGCAAGACCTATTCGGTTGCCAAAGCGGCGACTGTGCCAACGACCGTGAACAGCGAGGATGAGCTGGTCGACAAGAACGCCCGCCTTGCGGTGCTCGGCACCGTCGCCGGTGGCGTCGGCGCCGCGCCCGCTCTTGGCCTACAAGCCATCTGGGGCTCGGCTCCAACGGTTGTCTACGGCTTCTTGATCTACTCGCTCGGTGTCGCCGCCGCGACCCGACTTCCTCGCGTCGTCGTCGATGACCCCGACGTCTCCGAAGACGAAACCGACCTCAAGTCGGCCGGTGTGCGTCTGGCGGCGTCGGCCATGTCGGTGCTGCGTGGCGTCACCGGCTTCGTGTTCTGGCTGATGGTGTTTGCCTACGGCAACAACGACATCGACACCGACGGCATCGGCAAGGCCGCTGGTTTGGCCGTGCGAGCGGCACTCGGCTTCTCGATCGAAGGAGACGACAGCCAACCCGCATGGAAGCTCGGTTTCGTGCTGGCCTCGATCGGCCTGGGGATCTTCTTGGGCAATGTGCTCGCGCCTCGACTGCGTGAGCGCATCTCCGAGGAGTACATGATCATCGGCGCCATCGGAACGATCCTGTTCTCGGCCATCGCCGCGACCTGGGCCGGTGGCTTGAGCGGGGCCGTCCTGCTCGCCTTGATCGTCGGCGCCGCGCCGGCGAGCGCCAAGCTCGCCTTCGACTCGCTTGTGCAACGAGACGCGCCCGGCGCGAATCACGGTGCTGCGTTCGGTCGCTTCGAAACGCGCTTTCAGATCGCGTCGGTCATCGGTTCGGTCATCGCGGTGGCGCCGACGGTGGTCATCCCGGTGCGGGCCGGAAGCGTCATCGTGGCCTTGGCGGCACTCGTCGCCGGTGGCCTGTACCTGGTTGGCTCACGGGCGATGCGTACCGGGCAACCATCGCCATGGTCACGACTGTTCGAACGCCGCCTGGGTGGCGACCCCGACGCTGATGGAGCGGCTGGCCAAGTGGTCCCCGAACGCGACGTCTACCGGGCACCGCCAACGACCGAGGTGCAAGCCGTCCCCGTCGCCCCATCGGGCCCGCCACCAGCAGCTCCGCAGGCAGCGCCAGCTGCTCCTTCGACACCGCCCCCAGCCGCTCCGGCGGCTCCAGCGACACCGCCACCTCCGACCGCCGGTCAAGCTCCGGTTGCACCGCACCAAGCAGCGCCCGGCCAGGCCGAGCCTGCGTCCGCGGACCCGTACGCCCAAGCATTCTCTGACCGGCCGGTCGAGCCGCCGGACTGGGCGTCGGCAGCGTTTGACGATGAGCCGGCGCACGACCCGATGCTGCCGCCGCAGTGGCTCGACGGCCACTCGGCTGATTCCTCAGCCGATCCGTATCCCGACGGCGAGCCAACACCGCCGTTCGGCACGCCCCAGGTCTGATACGTCACGGGGCGTCGCACGGGTGAGGGCTATTCCTCTTCGGTGCTGTCCAGCGATCCGAGGTCGAAGTCGCCCAGGTCGCCGAGGTCGAGCTCGGTGGCCTCGACGCCGATGCGGGCGAGCCACAGGCCGGGCGCAACGATGTCGTTCGGCGTCGGCAGGTTCTCGCCGGTCGACCACAGGTTGACCAGCGCGTCTTCGCCGGCACGGGCCACGACGCCGTCAACGAACTCGCGGCCTCGGTCGTAACACGCCTGGTCGAGTTCAAGACCGATCATGCGTTCCAGGAAGCGGTCGGTTGGATCGGCGGTCACTCGGCGGCGACGTAGGGCTTCGGAGAGCATCTGGTAGCTGCCGATGAGCTGGCCACCGATGCGGTCCATCATGTGATCGACCCAGCCGACGATCGCAGCCATCACGGCGGAGATCTCGGGCAGCATTGCCCGTTGACGGTCGCTCTGGACGACGCCCATCAACGCCTCGGGGTCGCCCATCAGGTTTTCGAGCGAACCCATCGATTCGGGGTTGTTCAAGTCGAAGCCGCCGCCGAGCTGATCGGTCAGCGCAGATGGATTCGATTCGAACGCCGCGACGTAGTTGCGCGTCAGCTCGTCGATGCGATCGCGGACGTGCGGCAGGCGCAGCACCGTGTGGTGCAGGTACTCGTGCAGGCAGATCCAGAGCCGCATGTCGTCGGTCGGCACGGACCATTCGTCGGTGAAGGCCTCGATGTTGGCGTGGACGACGAGCAGCTCACGGGTCTCAGGACGGGGGAGCGGCAGGTCGTAGGAGCCGAGGTTGGTGCGAGCGAGATGGCCGACCATCGAACCGGCCGTCATCGACAGCATCATCGGGCCCATCATCTTCATGATCTGGGCCATGAAGTCGGCGCCGAGTCCGAGGGCGGCAGCGTCCATGCCCTGCTCGGCGAGTGCGTCGGTGTCGGCCGACATGCCCTGAGTCAGCGATTCGCCCATCGTCTCGAGCAACGGCCGCCAAGCATCAAGCGTGGCTTGGGCCCATTCGTGGCGGGTTGCAGGACGGATCAGCGGAGGCGTGCCTTCGGCCACAGGAAGCCCGGTTGCCGCGGCGACCTGCAGCTCGGCGACGCGCGCCAACTGCTCGAACGCGATGCGCTCGGCCGGGTCGACGTTCGCTTCGGTTTCGCCGCCGGAAGCGACCGAAGCCGCGATCTGGCGGGCACTTGCCCACGGGTCACCGCCGGCGCCACCGAACAGGCCAGAGAGGTCGCCGAGATTGCCGAACGGGAAGCCGCCGAACGGATTGCCGCCGTTGCCGCTGTCGTCACTCATCAAACGCATCGTACGCTTGCGTCCCCGCGATCGTTCGGCGGTCCGGGTTGTCCTAGGTCGAGGAGCCTCGATGCGTGTAGTCGTGACTGGAGTCGCAGGGTCCGTGGGATCTCGGGTCGCGCAACGCCTGATAGACGACGAGTCATGCCAGGTCGTCGGCATCGATCGCGTCGGGAAGCCGGTCGAGGGCTTCGCTGGGCATCACCTCGGCGATGTTCGCTCACTCGACCTCGACGCGATTTTCGATGGTGCCGATGCGCTCGTGCACCTCGCGTCGGCGTATGGGCGAAACGAGTTTGTCGACGCGTCGAGCCACGACACACGAGCCGCCCGTCTGGTCTTCGAAGCGGCCGCCCGTGCCGAGGTCGACCAGTGCGTCTTGCTGTCGAGTGCGATGGTCTACGGCGCCCGCTCGGAGAATCCGATCCCGTTGACCGAGCACGCGCCCGTGCAACCGGGATCGCTTGCCTTCGCCGAAAGCAAGGTCACGATCGAGCGACTCGGTCGCGATTGGCAAACGGCGACGGGCGGCAGGCTCGTCGTGCTGCGGCCATCGACCGCCGTCGCCAAGGGCGGAAGCAGCTGGGTCGCCCGCAGCTTGCAACTGGCCGCAGCGCTGAGCAGCGACAGCGACCCCGACCTGCAGTTCTTGCACCTCGACGACCTCGCCGCCGCAGTCGTCCTCACCGTCCAGAAGTCTGCAGATGGCGTGTTCAACGTTGCGCCTGACGGATGGGTTCGCGCCGACGAAGTCCGCACCCTTTCGGGCCGAGCGCCGCGACTTCGCATCCCCGTCGCGCTCGCCGACGAGATCGTCCGCTTCAGCTGGGACAAGGGCATCGTTGCGATCCCGCCGGGGATCATGCCGTACGCAACCGACCACTGGGTCGTATCCAACGATCGGTTGCGCGACCTCGGATGGGAACCGTCGTACTCAAACGTCGAGGCCTATGTCGAGGGGTACGACGCTCGACCCTGGGCGATGATCAACGCCAAGCAGCGTCAACAACTCGCCCTCGGCGGGGCGTCCGTGGGACTGGGTGCGATCGGTCTCGGCGTGCGCATGCTCAGCCGCCGCTGGCGCTAGCCGATCGGTCCGGTCACCTCAGCGCTGCGCCCCAACAGGCGACGCGTCACGAAGTCGTTCGATGGCTTCGACGAGTGCTTCGAGCCCATCTGCGGCGAGGTCGCAGACATAGCCGAGCTTGGCCAGCATGTGGCTCGCGACCTTCTGGTTCACCAGGCTGTCCTCGACCAAGAGGATGCGGAGGGGGAACTCGTCGCCAAGGTCAGGTGAAACCACCGTTTGTGGACACGCTGGGCGACGAAGCGAAGGCACAGAACGCTGCGCTAAGCGTTGCGAACCCGTGAACACGGCCAGGCGTGATTATGCGGCACCGTCGACCTCAAGCGGGCCCCGCACACATCGCTAGCCGTCGAGCGGCTTCAGCGTCGCCCACACGAGACGACGTTCGCCATTGCGGGTGACCGCGAGTGCAATCTGGTCGCCGGGCTGATGCATCTGCACGAGCGTCCAGAGCGACATGGACGCCCCGATACGTTCGCCATCGATCGAGTCGACGAGGTCCCCGGCACGAAGCCCAGCCAGATCGGCGGGTGAACCGTCGACCACGGCCACGACCCGAGCTTGGGTGCCGCTGGCGTCGAGTTGGGCCTGGATGCCGAGCCACGGGTGATCGGCAACACCGTCAGCGAGCAGCTCAGCGACGACCCGCTCGACCATCCATGCGGGTGTTGCATGCAGACCGGTTGCGCCATTCGGCGACTGGTTGACCATGCCAATGACTCGGCCGGCATCGTCGACAACTGCGGAGCCAGGGAGGGCGGGAGCGCCGATGCTGACTCGGCTCGATTGGTCGCCTGGCTCGGTCCACGGAGCGCTGGCCGAAACAGAGGCGACCTCGCCAAGCTGCATCGAGCGACCTTCGTGGTCGATCGCGAGTGCGAACTGGCCGGACCAAAGCTCGGCTGCGTCGGCAAAGTTCGCAGGCGTCGAGGTTGCTTCAACTTGAAGGATGGCGACGTCACTGAACCAGTCGACGGCCACGAGGTCAGCGTGCCAACGACGACCATCGTTGGTCCACGCGAGCAAGTAGTCCGAGTCGGCCACGAGGCCGGCGCTCGTGACAATCAGTCCGCTGTCCGAGACGAAGAGCCCGCTTCCCTCGCGCATCCCTTGCGCGGTTGCGGCCTGGACCCGGGGGAGTGACGGTGCGAGCGTGGCGTGCAGCCGATCGGCGAGTTCGTTGTTGTCGCGGCCTTCGGTGATTGCGGCGACGGTGCTTACTGCACCACGGGTGCTGCGATCGCCGCTTGCGCTGTCGGCAGCCGAGCCGTCGGCGCCGTTGTCCTCGGTCGAGACGGAGACGGCGATGGTCTGGTCGGACCCGAGTAGATCGAACTGCGAGGCGCCTTCGTCGCCCGAGCGGGCAGTGAGGACACCGGCGGCGAGAGCCGACGCGCCGACGGCAACAGCGATCGCAGTGACGAAGAGGCCCCGGTGCAGTCGCTGCCGGGAGCGTTCGGCGGCCACGAGGGGGCCGACCGAGGGAACTTCGAGCGTTGCGGGCGCGAGTGCGGGTTCTACAGGAGCTGCCGCTGACTCGGCCGCGGCGCGTGCGGCCATTTCCGCAGCGATCTCCGAAGGATGGCGCCACAAACGATCGTCGGGATGCGGCGCAGGACGGAACTCCTCCGGCCCGTCCTCATCATCGTCAAACCCGGTCACGGCCAGAGACACTACTGGTGGTCCTTGCATTCTTGATCGCGGCCTGATCAGGGGCGGGCACGAGGCCCAGTCGTTCGACCGAATACCATGCGGGTTGTGCAAGCACCCGCAACAGGAGACGACTGGGTCGGCATCTCCGATATGCCGCTTCCGGTCGAGGCCGCGCTCGAGTGGGCGCATCGTCCGGACTGTGGCGCCGTCGTGCTGTTCTCCGGAGTCGCCCGTGATCACAGCGGTGACCGCGAGGCCGTCGATCGGCTCGAATACGAGGCCTACGAAGCCCAGGTCGCGCCTCGCCTCGCCGCGCTCGCGGCCGAAGCTCGCCGTCGCTGGCCGGCCGTCGGGCGTCTCGTCATGATCCACCGGGTCGGCGAACTTGTCGTTGGCGATAGCGCCGTTGTTGTCGTCGCTTCGTCGCCGCATCGGCCCGAAGCCTTCGCCGCAGCCCGCTTCTGCATCGACGCACTCAAGGCCACAATTCCGATCTGGAAGCGCGAACGGTGGGAGCAAGGCGAGAGCTGGGGCCTCGAGGCGCAACACATCCTCGAAGTCGAGGATCTTGCAGATGTGTCGGTGGGCCCCGATGGTTCCGTTACAGTCCCTGACGCCCCGTCCGCGGACAACTGAGGCTCCCTCACACATGTCACCCCTCGTCTTTCTCGCCATCCCCTTGGCCATCTTCGTGATTGGTTCAACGGCGCTGTGGCTTGGCAGCCGGTGGCGCCAGGGATCCGACTTCGGACTCCAACGGGCACCGGACGACCTCCGAACTGTCGCCCCCATGTTGCGCGATCAGCGTCAAACGGGTTGGCAGTCGGGCGTCGATGACCGGAGTGTCCGGAGCTAGTTCTGGCACGCGACCTCGCGATCGACCTCGGCACGGCGAACACGCTCGTCTACGCCAAGGGAAAAGGCATCGTTCTAAACGAGCCGTCCGTCATCGCGCTCAATCAGAACACCGGCGAAGTGTTGGCCATGGGCCACCAAGCCTGGGAAATGATCGGCCGCACGCCGCAATACATCGTCGCCGTGCGTCCGCTCCGCAAGGGCGCGATCACCGACTTCGACGTCACCCAGCGCATGATCCGACTGCTCCTCGAGCGTGTCGGCGTGAACCGCTTCAACCGGCCGCGGGTCGTGATCTGCGTGCCG
Organism: uncultured Acidimicrobiaceae bacterium; assembly: GCA_964513315.1. Lineage (GTDB taxonomy): Bacteria > Actinomycetota > Acidimicrobiia > Acidimicrobiales > UBA10347 > UBA10347. The sequence continues at coordinate 7,659 of CAZEMU010000063.1, forward strand.
TCGGCCATTACTCCCGTCGAGCGTCGCGCCGTGATCGAGGCCGCCCGTCGCGCTGGCGCGGCTGAAGCGCAACTGATCGAGCAGCCACTCGCTGCTGCGATCGGCGCTGATCTTCCGATCAACGAACCAGTGGGTTCGATGGTCGTCGATATCGGCGGCGGCACCAGCGAGTCTGCGCTGCTGTCCATGGGCGGCGTGGTCGCGCTCGAAGCGGTGCGTGTTGGCTCGTTCGACCTCGATGCGGCGATCCAGCAATACGTGCGACGCGAACACGGCATCGCGATCGGTGAGCGCACCGCCGAAGAAATCAAGATCGTCACCGGCTCGGCCGCCTATACCGACGGCGAAGTCCAGGCCCAGGTGCGTGGCCGTCAGCTCATGACCGGCCTGCCCGAGACGATCGTGCTGAGCCCAGCCGATGTTCGCTCCGCAGTCGAAGAGCCGGTCTCCGCGATCATCGACTCGGTGCTGTCCTGCTTGGCGCAGGCCCCGCCCGAGCTCTCGCAGGACTTGCTTGTCACCGGCATCCACCTCGTGGGCGGTGGCTCGCTGCTGCGTGGTTTCCGTGAGCGTCTGATCCGCGAGGCCGAAGTGCCCGTCCGGTTCGTCGACGCTCCGCTCGAATGCGTCGTGCTCGGCGCCGGCCGCTGTATCGAGAGCTACGAGGCGGTCAAGGCCATGTTCATGAACACCGGCCGCCGCTAACTTCCTCGCAATCGCAGCTTCGCTTCGCTCGGGCCGCTCTGCGGATTCCTTCGCAATCTCGGCTT
>CAZEMU010000063.1:8528-23803 GCA_964513315.1 uncultured Acidimicrobiaceae bacterium
GGTGCCCGTTGATCGAGGCGTCTTCCGCAACTCGGCTGTTCCACTTTCGTGGCGCGGCCGAGTTGCCGCTGCGGTCGCCCGATCAAATGGCGTCGCGTCGCATCGATGCGCGGCGGCGCTGTGGGGATTGGAAGTTGTCCGGCGGCCGCAGCCCGAACTTACGATCTCGCGGTCACGTCGATCGCCCTCGACTCCCGGCGTGATTGTTCACCGCTCGGACCTCCCGCGACTAGATCAATGCCCATTGCGCCATGGGATTCGAACCACGCCGATTGAGCGCACGCTGTTCGATTGCGCAGCGGTGGTCTCGGGTGACGTGTTGGAACGTCTCGCCGAATCGACAATCCGACAGCAGCTGACCTCGTGGCAAGCGCTCAGCAACTTGCTTGAGCAGCACGGCGCCCAAGGTCGTGACGGGACTGCGCCCTTTCGTCGACTCTTGGCATCTCGAAGCGGAGATCCAGTCGTGCCCCGCTCGGACTTCAGCCGAGGCGTGGTGCAGCTACTCGAGCGCTCTGGCGTGAGCCGGCCGCAGGTTGAGTGCGCCGTGTATGGCACCGATGGGCGCTACCTACTACTTGCGGATCTTGCGTGGCCTGGACAGATGCGCATCGTCGAACTCGACGGGTTGGCCTTTCACTTCAGTCGTCAGGATCGTGAGCGAGACATCGATCGTCGAGCCGAGGTGCGTGCGGCAGGATGGCGACTGCTCGAACTCGGATGGAAGCTCTACCGCGATGAGCCGGACCGTCTGGTGCGCATCGTCACCGATTTCCTCCGTGACCCATGATCTGTGTGCACTTCACCCGCTGTGAGCGTGCGAACTGCACAAATTTCGTCGGTGAGGGTGGGAGGTTAGGAGTCGGCGTAGGCGTCGGGGTCGGGTTCGCCGTCGAGGACGCGGCCGACTTCGAGGAGGTCTTCGGCGGCCTGGCGGACTTGCCAGTCCTTGTCCTCGAGCGCGTGTTCGAGCGCTGCATCGGCACGCGGGTCGTCGAAGGCCGCGAGGGCGAGCGTCGCTCGCCGGCGCACCGTGACCCGGTCGCCGCACGCATGCAGCACCGCGTCGAGGCCTCGCTCATCACCAATCGCACCAAGCGCTGCCGCGGCTGATTCGCGGCACAGCGCATCGTCGTGGCTCGTCGCAATGCGGCTGAGCTCGCTGATCGGCGGTTCGACCTGGAGTTCGTCCCAGTCGATCTCGCCGCAGGCGAAGCAGGTGACTTCGACGACCCGGTCATCGTTGTCGGCGAGTAGCGCCTGGGGGTCAACGCCCACGTGCGGCGCAAGCTCGCTGGCCCGAGCCCGAACACGGGCCGCGTCGTCTCCAAGCGCGGCCTGCACCGCGATCATCCCTGCAGCACCATCGACCCGGACGAGTGCTGCGAGCGCAGCTTCTCGAACCGTCGGGCTTGCGTCAGCGAGGGCGGCTTCGATGGCATCACGGTCACCGCGATGCCCGGCAACGATGGTGGCTCGGACCCGCTCGACCACCGCAGGGTCGGGCGGCGGCGGAAGCTCGTGCACGTTCAGCCAGCGAGGAGTTCGAGAAAGAAGCGGCCCGACGCGATGAGCAGAAGCGTCACGCCAGCAATGCCTGCTCCGATGGCAGCCACGATCAGGATCAGCAGCACGACAGCTCGGAAGCGGATGTACCACGGCGTGTGGGCATCGGGTCCGACGATGGCGCGGTGCGGCGCAAGCGGGTCGCGGTAACCGGCCCGTCGGGCGGCACGCACCGAGTCCGGTGGCCCGTCTGGCCCAATTCTGGTCGCCTTGGTGAACAGGTTGAAAACCTCGGGGCGTCCTGATGCCGCTTGCCAGCGATCCTGGCGTACCGTTGCAGCTAGCGCGAATGCTGCCACAGGATGCACAGACCGACTGGCGAGCAGAAGGACAACGGTGACGGAGAGCACGAACAGAGACGACACGACCCGGTCAACTGTACCGGGGCCTGACACGTCGATCGATTCGCTCGCTCCGCTCGACGATTCTCTTGGTCGAGACCCGCGCCTGAGCCGATGGAACAAGGTCGGCATCGGCTTCCTGACCATCTTCGTGATTGCCGCCGTTGCGGCCTCGCTCGTTCGCCTGCCGTACTACCGAATTGCCCCCGGCTCCGTCTACGACACGATTGAGCGCGTGGACGCTCCTGCGGAACAGGTCGTCATCCCCGAAGGCGAGATTGGCTTCGTGACCGTGAGCCAGACGGCCGACATCTCGGTCTGGCAGTGGCTCGACGCCAAGATCGATGAGAACTCGCTGATCCGCCACGAAGACGAGATCAACGGTGACCAGACCACCGAAGAGAAGCGCGAACAAGATCAGCGCCGCATGCAGGTCTCGAAGAACTCAGCCGTCGTCGTGGCCTTGGAACGTCTTGGCTACGAACTGATCGTCACGCCGTTGGGCGTCGAGGTCGCGTCGATCTTCGACTGCACCGCCGCCGATGGCGTGCTGGGCACCGGCGATGTGATTATCGGCGTCGATGGTGACGAAGTCCTCACGACCCAGGACCTGCTCGATGCGCTCAGTGCATTCGGCATCGGCGACGACCTCGAGCTGACGGTCGAGCGGATCGATCCGAACAACCCGACCCAGTCCAGTGCGACCGAGATCGTTGGCGTCACGCTCGGCTCTGCTGACGACTCGTGTTTGCCCGACGATGTGCGGGCCGAAGAGCCTCGTCCGTTCATCGGTATCGGCACGGCCCAGATGCAGAACGAGGAATTGCCATTCGACGTCGACATCGACACCGGTCGTGTCGGAGGCCCTTCTGCTGGGCTTGCGTTCACGCTGGCGATCATCGATGTCCTTAGCGAGGGCGAGCTGACCAACGGCCTGTCGATCGTTGCGACGGGAACGATCGACCGTGATGGCAATGTTGGTCCTGTCGGTGGCGTGCACCAGAAGACGATTGCGGCCGAAGCCTCGGGCGCTGACGTGTTTATCGTGCCGCTCTGTTGTGAACAGTTCGTGGACCGCAGCACTGGCGAAGACGTCGATACCCCGAGCAACTACGAAGAAGCACTGCTGCACGCCGACGAGATGACGGTGATCGGGGTCGCAACCCTTGATGAGGCGCTCGAAGCTATTGGTGAGCTCGGCGGCGACGTCGACGACTTCCTCGCTGCCGTCGACGCCTAAATCCATTGTCGACAATCTCACAATGCGTGAGATAGTTCGCGCTACGCGTGGAATATTTGGTTGCCTATGTTGTTGATGTTGTTTCAGTAAAAAGATGATTCTCTTGTGGAATGCGCGATGTGGGCCATGCGGAGGGCATACGATCGATCCTCGTGGCCGATGCATTACCGAAGGATGTTGTCGACTCGGCGGTGAAACCGTCGCAAGTTGCACGCCAGAAGTTCGACCTTGAGCGTCGTGGATTCGATCAGTCGCAGGTTCGCGCCTATCTGATCGCTATCTCCGAATCGCTCCGCGATGCGCAGGATCGCGAAGCCGAGATGCGCTCGCGCCTCGGCAAGGCCGTTCGTCGCGCCGAGCGCGCCGAGACTGCCGCCCGCACCGAGACGCCCGACGACCCGTCGAAGCTGACCCAACAGCTGGGCGAAGAAGTCGCCGCCGTGCTCGACGCAGCCCGCGTCGCCGGCGAGCAAAAGGTTGCCGCAGCAGAGAAGTCAGCCGAACAGCTGATGACCAACGCCAAGACCGAAGCGACCAGCATCCGCAAGGCCGCCGAAACGATCATGGACGACCGGCGGGCCGAGGCTGATGCCGCCGCCGAAGAGATCCTGGCGACGTGCCGGGCTGAAGCAGCCGAGATTGTCGAGACCGCCCGTAAAGACGCCGCATTGCTGCGCGAAGACGCAGCCACCGATGTCGAGCGTGCCCGCAACGAGGGCGATGCGCTGATTCGCGAAGCCGAAGAAGCTCGCGTCCAGATTCTCCAAGACATGGACCGCCGCCGCCGTCAGGCCCGAGCGCAGGTCGAGCGCCTGCGCGTTGGCCGTGACCGCCTGCTGCGTTCCTACGAGGTCGTGCGCCGCACGCTCGACGAGTCGACCGGTGAACTGAAGTCGTCGCTCAGTGAAGCCAAGGTCATGGGCGACACGGCCGCTCGCCTCATCGCCGGCGAATCGCTGGCGACGCCGCACCAGCTCGAAGCCGAAATGGCCGACGCTCGCCTGATCGGACGCGCTCCGGCAGACCGTCGACCAGCCGCCTCGAAGCCAGCCGCCAAGGGCGGCGCTTCGAACAAGAAGGCCGCAACGGCTCGACCTGCCGAAGCCAAGCAAGGCGGCAACGCCGGCGGTCGCGACGTGCAGGTCCCGCACGTCGACTTGGGCCCCGCAGGCCTCCAAGGCGACGTCGCTCCGAGCCCTCGCCGACCGGTCGTTGCCGACACAACGGTGCCGAAGCCACCGCGGACGGCCCCGACGATCAAGGCTCCAGTTGTTGAAGCGCCAGTTGTTGAAGCGCCAGTCGTTGAAGAGGCCACTGCCGAAGCGGCTGCGGCGGACGCACCTTCGACAGCTGAGGCCAAGACGGCCGAGCCGACCGCCGCTCAAACCGCCACGCTGCCCGTCCCAACGCTCGCCGCACGGACCGCTCCCGAGGCTGATGCCGAAGCCGATGTTGATGCCGAGACCGATGCTGATCGTCCCGACGCCAACGAAGATTTCAGCGACCTTCCCGAGGCCGAGCTTTCGGTCATCGAAGTCGCCGACGACATCGAAGAAGTCGTGGCCCTCGTGCCCGAGAAGATGGAGCTCGACGATCGCGAGATGATCACGTGGGCGCCAACGGCGCCCGAGGATCTCGAGCCCGTCGCCACCGAGGAACCAATCAAGGCCGAAGCTGCGCCAGACGAAGAAGCTGCGCCAGACGAAGAAGTAGCCGAGGTCGAAGTTACAAAGGCCGAAGAGGCGCCGGTCGCCTCGTCTGGTCTCTTCGCTGCACTGCGCGCCCAGTCGGGCGACGCTCCCGCCGAAGAAGAAGCACTGCGAGCCGACGCCGACGCAGCCGAGCAGCGCAAGGCCGAAGAACAGGCCGCGAAGCAACAGGCAGCCGCCGAAAAGGCAGCCAAGGCCAAGGCCAAAGCGGAAGCAAAGGCGCAAGCCCAGGCCAAGGCCGAGCAAGAAGCTGCCGCAGCCGACGCTGCCGCTGAGCACGCAGCGGAACTCGCTCGCCAACGTGACGCCATCATCGAACAGGTCACCGGCGACATCGAGAAGCGTCTCAAGCGGGCCCTCGCGGATGAACAGAACGATGTGCTCGCCGGCATCCGTGCCGCCGGCAAGAAGCCGGTTGAGCTGATCGAGCTCGTCGGCGAGACCGACGATCACGTCCAGCGCTACGTCGGTGCAATCACCAAAGTCGCCGGCCAGGCCTATGCCGCAGGTGCTGCGCTCGTCGAGACCCAGCCAAACGAGGGCGAAATGCCCGCTGGTGCGGTCGAAGAAGTCGTCGGATCTGCCGTCGTGCTTCCGCTTCGCCTCCGCCTCCTTGAACTCGACGCGATGAGCTCGGACAGTGGCGCCCACATCGATGCGATCCGGGCGTTCTATCGCCAGCGCAAGACCGAGTACCTCGGCGAAGCTGCATCCAGCCTGGCGGCACTCCTGGTCACCGCAGGTGCCTGTGATGGCCTCGATTCGGACACGCCGTTGCCTTGGTTGGTCGGCGCACACTGATCGTGTCTCGGGCGGATCTCAAAGAAAGGGCCGCTGGCGACGGGAGCAGGTCCAGCGGTCGGGGATAAGCTCGCCGAGGCATGCGGCCTGAATCCTCCCTGCCTCGACCCGGGCGAAACCGAGAAGCTATGAGTGGACGGACCCGGGCATTCCTGGTGATCGTCGTCATGGGCCTCTTCGCCCTGCTGCTGTCGGTCCGAGGTATCGCAAACTTCGTCACCGACTACCTGTGGTTCCAGGCGATCGATTTCGGTCGCGTCTGGCGCACCGTGCTCTTCAGCCAGATCGTGCTGGCCGTGATCTTCGTGCTGTTGTTCGCCGTGGTCTGTTGGGTGAACCTCTGGTTGGCCGACAAGTTGGCCCCGCAGTACCGCGAACCGAGTCCCGAAGAAGAAGCGGTCGCTCGCTTCCGCGAAGTCGTCGGCGCCCGCTGGGGCCTCGTCCGTATCGCCGTCACTGCGCTCTTCGCCATGTCGATCGGAGCGAGCGCCGCTGCGCAGTGGAAGAACTGGCTGCTGTTTACGAACAGCGTCGACTTCGGCATTGAAGACCCCCAGTTCGGCCGCGATCTCGGGTTCTTCGTGTTCCGGCTGCCGTTCCTGTCGTGGCTGCTCGGCTGGATGTTCACCGCCCTGATGGTGGTGCTCGTGCTGTCGGTCGCCATGCACTACCTGTCAGGCGGCATCCGCATACAGAGCCTGGACAACCGGGTGACGCCGCAGGTCAAGGCCCACATCTCGTTCCTGCTCGCCGCTATGGCGCTGGTGCGGGCCGGGTCGTACTACTTCGACCGCTTTGCGCTTGCGTACTCGACCGACGGGCGCTTCGCCGGGTTGAGTTACACCGACGTCGAAGCTCGGCTCCCGGTGCTCAGCCTGCTGATCCTGATCGCACTCCTGTCGGTTGTGCTGTTCGTCGCCAACATCCGCCGCCGTGGCTGGGGTCTTCCTGCCGTCGCCGTTGGGCTTTGGGCGCTGGTGTCGATCGTGATGGGCGGCATCTACCCGCTCGCTGTGCAGCGTCTGCGGGTCGACCCAGTCGAGACGACTCGCGAGGCTCCCTACATCGAGCGCAACATCATCGCCACCAAGGCCGCTTACAACCTCGACGGCACCGCACTGCGCACCTTCAACTACGACGAGCAGCTTGTCGGCGCAGACCTGCAGGGCAATGCGGACAACCTGGCGTCGGTGCCGTTGCTCGACCCCTCAATCTCGTCGCAGACCTTTGAGCTCGAACAGGTCGAGCGTTCGTTCTTCCAGTTCGACTCTCGCAAGGTCGACGTCGATCGTTACGTCATCGATGGCCAAGAAACCCAGGTGCTCATCGGCGCTCGCGAACTGAACAGCGCAGGTCTGCCCGAAAGCGGCTGGGAATCCGAAGTTCTGAGCTTCACGCACGGCAACGGTGTCGCCATCGCGCCCGCCAACGATGTGCGCGACAACTTGCCGATCTTCCTGGTCGGCGACGTGCCCGTCGACAACCAGATCCCAGAAGAGATTCCGATCGAGCAGCCCCGGATCTACTACGGCGAGAACATGGGCGACTACGCGATCGTCGATACCGACCGTGACGAGATCGACTCGATCGAAGACGGCGCCCGCGTGCCGTATAACTACACCGGCGAAGGCGGCGTCGAATCCAGCGGGTTCTGGCGTCGAGCAATGTTCTCGCTTCGCTTCCAGAGCATCGACATCTTGATCTCGGACTTCGTGCGAGACGACAGCCGGTTCGTGTGGAACCGCAACATTCGCGACCGCGTCGAAAAGGTCGCCCCCTTCCTCGAATTCGACCACAACCCGTATCCAGCCGTCGTTGACGGTCGCATCGTGTGGATCGTCGACGCCTACACGACGACGTCGAACTATCCGTACAGCCAGCCTCGTGATCCGATCGGCTTGAGCCTGGCGAGCGAGCTGACGTCGAGCTTCAACTACGTCCGCAACTCGGTCAAGGCCGTCGTCGACGCCTATGACGGCAACGTCACCCTGTACGTGGTCGACGAGACCGACCCGATCATTCAGGCCTGGGACAAGGCGTTCCCCGGTGTGCTCACCAGCTTCGATGAGATCTCGCCGTCGCTGGCCGACAACTTCCGTTACGCCGAAGACATGTTCGTCGTTCAGACGAATATGTGGTCCGTCTACCACATCGAATCTGACGAGACGGCCGACCTGCTCGAAGGCTCCGATGAGTGGGCAATCGCCCAGGACCCCGGTGGCGTCCAGGGCGCTCGCGAGACGACCACGTTCAACTCGCAGGGCGAAGCGTCGCTGACCGAAGAGCGCGTGCAGCCGTACTACAGCCTGCTCAGGCTGCCCGAAGAGAACCAGCAAGAGTTCGTCGCGATGCGCACGTTCGTGCCGTTCTCCCAGAACGATGAGGTCAAGGAGATGCAGGCCTTCATGGTCGGCGTCAGCGAGCTCGGCAGTGAGAACTACGGGCGTCTCGTCAGTTACGAGATCGACAACCAGACCGGTGACGTCGAGGCCCAGGCTCCGTCGCTCGTCGCGTCGCAGATCACCTCGCAAGAGAACATCTCTGAGCGAATCTCGCTCCTCAACGCGAAGGACGAGGGCTCATCGGTCGAGTTCGGCGATTTGATTGTCGTGCCGGTCGAGAACTCGTTCGTCTACGTGCGGCCGCTGTACGTGATCGCAACCGGTACTGAGCAGCCGAACCTCGAGTGGGTCATCGTGTCCTATGCGGACAGCGTCGTGATGTGTCACAGCGTGTCCGACTCGGTGCGAGCCCTGTTCGGTGTGACCGTTCGCGGCACGCAGGTAACCGACGATCCGACCTGCATCGGCGATGTGAATACCGCAAGCCGACCGCCGACCCAGAGTGCCGCGGGTGGCGCCCCGGTTGTTGTTGGTGACGGCCCCGCTGCCGACGAAGCGCTGTCGCTGCTTCGCCAGGCTGAACAAGCGCTCGTCAACGGCGACCTTGGTCTGTACCAAGAGCTGGTCGAGACAGCTCTGGGCGTCCTCACCGAAGCTGCGGACAACGAAGCGAACGGCGACGCCGCGGAGCCGGCTGACGAAGAAGCAGACGCCGATGCGGAAGAAGACGGCGACGGCTAAGGCCGCGTCCTCACTTCACTCAATTGGGCCGTCGTCCAGCCGACAGGATGTGGCGGGCGCTACAAAAAATATGCCCGTTCCGCACGGACCTACAGCACGTCGTGGTGAAGAGTGTCACCAATGGGAATGCAGGCGCCGTCAGGACGGTTCCTTACACCAGATGACATCGATCTCTCTTGACAAGAAAGACAGGGACAACCCAATGACGGACTCACTGGTCCAGGCAGAAATCGATCGGGTGCTCGACAGCCTCGACGGCGAACTCACGAGCCACTCGCGAGTTATTGACGCACTGCTCGACCTCCGTTCCGCTTCCGACGACGTACGCCTCGTCGCCGTGATCGACGAGTCACTCCGGAATGTCCCCGGGCGCAACGCCGTATCCACCGACTGGTGGAAGACCCAGCTCAAGTCGTTCCGCCTCATGGCCGACGAACAGCCGGTCAACTAGTAGTCCTCAAGCTCTTCAGAACGAGTGCCGGCCTGCGGGTCGGCACGATGACGCGATGACCTGGGTTCTCGCCCAGGTCATGTGTCGTTTTGGTCATCGGTGCCGGGCCTCTGCGGACCGGGCTAGGGCTGTCGCTCTGTCACGCCGGACTCATAGGCTTCTGTCGTGCTCGAACTGGAGACCCTCGAGGCGTTCGACGCCCATCTTGAGGCCCACAATTCGCTTGTCGATGTTGCGTGTCAGGGGCTCGACCTCTTCGAACGCAGTTGGCGACTCATGCAGGCCGATGTGCGCGGCGCGTTCTTCCTCGGATGCGAGATCGAGCCGTCAGCGCTCGAGTACGTGCTCGGGCAGGGAGCATGCGTGTTCCCCCGCATCGACGGCCTGCCGTTTCGTGCGTTCCGCCCGACGCTGTACACGGCCAGCGAGCTGTACGACGGCTATGAGCCGGGCGATCATGAGAGCTACGAGCAGACGCCTGACGCGCAGGCCTACTACTGGCACAAGGCGACCGTGGCGGACTTCGACGTGGTGCGCACGTTGGCTGAGCGCATCCACGATCATGCGATCGATGACGCGATGCGAGCGCTGCTCGCCCAGGTCGGTGAGTCGAACGTCGTGGCCATCATGGGCGGCCACAGCCTGATCCGTTCCGACGACACGTATCGCCAGGTCGTCGAGCTCGGCCGAGGCCTGACCCGGGCGGGCTTCTACGTCGCCACCGGCGGCGGCCCTGGCGCAATGGAAGCCGCGAACCTGGGCGCATGGCTCGCACCTCACCCCGACGAGGCGCTCGACCAGGCCATGGCGATGCTGGCCGAAGCGGCGACGTTCGAGCCGGTCGGCGAGTGGCTCGACGCTGCGTTCGCAGTTCGGGCCGCGTTCCCGGCACCCGACGATTCGCCCAGCAGCCTCGGCGTGCCGACGTGGCACTACGGCCACGAGCCACCAAACGTGTTCGCCGGCGAGATCGCCAAGTACTTCGCCAACAGCATCCGCGAAGACGGCCTGCTCGCGATTGCGTTGGCGGGCGTCGTGTTCGCTCCCGGCAGCGCCGGCACGATCCAAGAGGTCTTCCAAGACGCGGCCCAGAACCACTACGAGTCGTTCGGCAAAGCCAGCCCGATGGTGTTTCTCGACGAGCAGTACTGGACCGAGACGAAACCGATCTACCCGGTGTTGCGCACGCTGGCCGCCGACAAGGCCTATGGCGAGCTGCTGACAGCGTTCGACGAGCCGGAACCGATCGTCGAGTTCCTCAAGCAACACCGCTAGGCCATCGGGACGCACCGTCGGAGATCGCGGGCCCAGGGGAAGCAGACGGCTTGGTCACCGGGTTACCGTTGTCATCATGAGTGACGCACACGCCCCCGAGGCCGTCCCCACCGAAGTCGTCGATGCTGGCCCCCAGCCCGATGTGACGGATCCCGCCAAGCTGATCCGCCTCGGCACGATGCTCCAGACGGTGCTCGCCGAGCTCCAGGCCTCGCAAGGCGCCACCGACGAAGGTGGCCGCGAACGCCTGGCCCAGATCCACACCGAGACGGTCGAAGAGCTGTCGGGCATCCTCAGCGAGGATCTTCGCGACGAGCTCATGGAGTTCAACGACTGCTGCTCGACCGACACCCCGAGTGAGGGCGAACTTCGCGTCGCCCACGCCCAGCTCGTCGGCTGGATCCAGGGTCTGCTGCGCGGCATGCAAGCGACGGCAACGGCGCAGGCACAGATCGCCCAACAGCAAATGATGATGATGCAGGCTCAGGCCCAGCAGCGTGCCCTTGGTGGTCAGCCGCAGGGCGCCCCGCAGCCGCCGAAGTCTGACGGCCCGAGCGGCCCTGACTCTGGCTACCTCTAGGTCGATCACCAGCAGGTCTGGAATCCCCACCCCATGTTCATCCTGACGATCGTTCTGGCCATCGTTGTCGCGCTCATCTTCGGAGGCGCGGGCGTGGCCAAGATCACCAACCAGCAACAAATGGTCGAGGCCCGCGAGCACCTGTCGATCCCGACAGCGCTCTGGCGCGTCATCGGCATCCTCGAAGTGCTCGGCGCGGCTGGTTTGATCATCGGCCTGCATCAAGACTTGCCTGTGATTGGCGTGCTCGCTGCGGCTGGCCTGGTCGGCATGTCGATCGGCGCCGTGTTCTATCACCAGCGTGCGGGCGACTCGATCCCGCAGTGGCTTCCGGCTGTCGTCGCTGGGTCGCTCACGATTTTCTACGCCATTGCCCGCGTCGGCTCCGCCTGACTTCTGGCCGTTTGGCCCGTATCTGGCAGTTGAAGACGTCACTTCCGACGTTCTGAACTGCCAGATGGAAATCGGTGGTACATCTGGCAGCTGAAGACGTCACTTCCGACGTTCTGAACTGCCAGATAGCGCGGTCTAGCGGTCTGCGGGTGGGATATCCCGGTGCTCGGTGCAGAACTCGGCGATGTTCTCGTGGGTCCACTTGAGCGAGCGGCGATCGGTCGAGGCCGGCTGATGCACCAGGCTCGTGTTCGGCCGTCGGTCCACGGTTGGACGAATCGGCCGGGGTACGAACCCGCCGCCACAGTTTGGGCAGACGTTGTGCAGCTTGTCCTCGACGCAGCTCGCACAGAACGTGCACTCGTAGGAACAGATGCGAGCGTCGGGTGATGCCGGCGGCAGGTCGACGTCGCAGTATTCGCAATTCGGCCGAAGCTCAAGCATGAGCAGCCCTCCTGTTGTGGCTCGGGCTAGGACGCATCGCGGTTATACCTCCAGCGAGCTGCGGTGGCCGCGAAGTCGCCCTCGTCCCACGCCATGATCTTGGTCGGCTGCACTTCGAAGAAGCGGAACGCGGGATCGGCGAAGTCGAGTTCGACGTCGTACTTGGCGTTGTAGCGGTCGGCGTATCCGTCCGGGAGCTGGTCGTGGGTGATGCGCGTGACGGTGCCTTCGACGATGACGACCTCGTCGCCGCTTTCGAGGTGGAGGACGATGCCCGGATTGGCGTCGAGGTTGCGGCTCTTCGTCGCCTCGGGTCCGCTGGAGAAGATCGCCCGCTGCTTAAGCGCAAGGCCCCACACGGGCGCCGCGTGCGGACGGCTGTCAGGGCGAACCGAAACGACCCACCAGGAACGGGCCTCGTGGATGCGCCGGTAGACGTCGTCGAGCGACCAGTGGTTCTCGCCGAGATCGGTGAGCCCGTACTCCTCGGGGGTGTCGAGCGGTTCGGGTTGGGGTGCCTCTCCCATGCCCCATTGTCACATCAGGCGAGTCCGCTCGCCATGACGCTTCGCCAACGATTCCAGCCACCGGTGCAACGCCGGGCTCGCAGCTCAAACGTTGCATCGCGGGCGGTAGTGTCTTGTGGTGACGGGAACGCTGCGGACCGCAGAGTCGGAAGAGCCAGCACCGTCCACGGTCGCGGCGTCAGCTGATCGCTGGCCGTTCGACCCGTCCCGCTTTCGCTTCTACTACGGCTGGGTCGTGCTGGTTGTAGGCAGCCTGGGCGCGCTTGCGTCGATGCCGGGCCAGACGGCAGGCGTCAGCGTCTTCACCGATCACATCACCGATGCGACCGGCCTGACTCGCCTGCAGCTCGCGATCGCGTATCTCGTCGGCACGGGAACGAGCGGCTTCTTGCTGCCTCGAAGCGGGGGAGCGATCGACCGGTTCGGCACCCGTCGTGTCGCTGGCTTCGCCGTTGCTGGACTGGCGACGACGTTGATCGCACTCAGCTTCATCGGGCAGATGAGCACGCCGGTCGGGTTTGTGGTGATGAGTCTGGCCTTCGGTGGGCTGCGGTTCACCGGTCAGGGTCTGCTGACGCTGACGTCTCGCACGATGATCTCGCAGTGGTTCGAGCGGCGACGCGGCATCGTGACCTCGGCGTCGAACGCGGCGCTCAGCTTCGCGTTCGCCGCCGCTCCCGCGCTGCTGCTGGTGCTGATCGAGATCGATGGCTTCCGCACCGCCTGGCGTCTCATGGCGGTGTTCCTGTTGGTCGTCATGGGCGCCGTGATCACGCTCTTCTACCGGGACAGCCCCGAAGGCTCGGGTCTCCAGATCGATGGTGGCCTCGCCGACCTCGACGCCGATGGCCCGGTTGTCATCGGCACCGACGACGACGCCACTCGGGCCGAAGCGATCCGTGACCTGCGCTTCTGGACGTGCGCCATCCCGGTCGTCGCCATGGCGTCGACCAGCACGGCGCTGACCTTCCACATCGTCGACTACGGCCGCGAGCTCGGCATCACCGAGGAACAGATCGTGCGCATCTTCGTGCCGATCGCCTTCGTCTCGGTGCCGGTCACCTTGGTCGGAGGCTGGCTCGTGGATCGGGTTCCGCCGATCGTCGTCGCCGGGATCATGTCGACCGCTCAGATCGTGATGTTCCTGTGCGTCTCGGCACTCGACCAGTCAGCGCTTGCGGTGATCGGCATCGTGGCCTGGGGCATCGCCAACGGTTGCTATGCGCCCCTGACCTCGGCGGCTATGCCGAAGCTGTTCGGCCGCCGCCACCTGGGCGCGATCGCTGGCTTCCAGATGAGCGCGATGGTCATCGGCAGCGCCGTGGGTCCAGCGCTGTTCGCGCTCGTCGAGTCGTTCACCGACAGCTACCGGCCTGCACTCTGGATCAGCGTGGTCATGCCGGTGATCGGTGTGGTCGCCGCAGTGGCGAGCTGGCGAGGCGAGGCACGCCGGTAACTGGCGGCCGGGCTACGAGCCGATCGCGTCGGCGACGGTCGGGGCCAGCAGCACGTCTTCGGCCGGAAGTGCCGTCATGTCTTCTCCCATGGCGAAGCGGTGGGGTCCGGCGTGCACGACCCACAGGTGATCGAGGCGCAGCGACTCGCGAGCGCTGTGCATCGATCGAGTGACGGTCGGCGCGTCGGTTCGCTTGATCTCGAAGCCGAAGACCTTGCCGCCGAGTTCGATGCGCAGGTCGATCTCGGCGCCGGAGTGCGTCGACCAGAACGTTGGCGTGCCGGCATCGGGTCGGGTGCAGAGGTGCTCGACGATGATGCCTTCCCAGCTGGCGCCGAGCTTGGGGTGGCGATCGAGCGCGAGTCGGTCATCGATACCGAGCAGGCGATGCAGGAGTCCACTGTCACGGATGTAGACCCGTGGTGACTTCACTTGCCGCT
Source organism: uncultured Acidimicrobiaceae bacterium (assembly GCA_964513315.1). GTDB lineage: Bacteria > Actinomycetota > Acidimicrobiia > Acidimicrobiales > UBA10347 > UBA10347. Next base: position 22,835 of record CAZEMU010000063.1, read on the forward strand.
TCGACAGGTTCTCGAACCAGGGCTGGAGCTGGCGCACCATGAGCGCGTCGGTGAGCGCGTCGACGTAGCGACGCACGGTCGGTTGGGACACGTCGATCGAGCGGGCCAGCTCGGCGCCGTTCCAGGTCTGGCCGTGGAAGTGGGCGAGCATCGACCAGAAGCGGCGCATGGTCTGCGCCGGCATCCCGAAGCCGAGCGCAGCCAGGTCGCGCTGCAGGAACGTCGAGATGTAATCGTCGCGCCAGCGGTTCGAGGCCTGGTCATCGTCTGCAAGCACCGAGGGTGGAAGTCCACCGCGGAGCCAGAGATCGTTAAGCCGGTCGACGCCAAGATCGTTGAGGTCGAATCCGCTGAGCTCGACGAAGGTCACGCGGCCGGCGAGGGACTCGGCGCTGAGCCCCACCAGGTCGGGCGACGCGCTGCCGAGAATCAGGAATCGTCCTGGTCGGCGATCTTCGTCGACCAAGACCCGCAGGAGCGGAAAGAGGTCGGGTGCGAGTTGCGCCTCGTCGATGACGACGGTGCCAGTGAGGGAGCGCAGCGTCAGGCCTGGTTCGGCGAGTCGGGCGAGATCGCGTGGGTCTTCGAGATCGAAGTGATGAGCCGGGTCCGGTTGGACGACGGTCCGGGCGAGCGTCGACTTGCCGGCTTGCCGTGGTCCGGTGAGCAGCACAACGGGTGCCGAGGCCAGGGCTTCGGTCAGTTGCCTTGTTGCATTGCGGCGGGGAAGTGGCGCGACCATGACATTGAAAACATAACATCGAATATTAGATATTCAATGCTTGCCTCTCGGGCTGGCAGGCCATCGCCGCCATTCGAAACCCAGCAGGCTCCGAGAAGTGGTGTGACAACAGGCAGCCGGGTTGTCACCTGTCCAACGCGTCGGTAGGTTCGTGCTGCGGGGTGGAGCAGCAAGGTAGCTCGTCGGGCTCATAACCCGAAGGTCGCAGGTTCAAATCCTGCCCCCGC
>CAZEMU010000064.1:0-2574 GCA_964513315.1 uncultured Acidimicrobiaceae bacterium
GCGAGCGCCGAAGCCGACATGCGCTTCCATCGCTTGATCATGGAACGGGCCGGACACCGGCGGCTCCGCGATGCGTGGGAACGGCTCGCTGGTCAAACCCTGCTGCTCATGTCGCGCCTGGCCGACATCGCGCCCGAGGTCCAGGCCGCAGCCGGTGACCATCGGGCGATCGCCGACGCCATTGCATCGGGCGACGCCGCAACCGCCCAGGCGGTGATCGAAGAGCATCTAGCAGCAGCCAATCTTGCGATGCGCTCCCCCATCGGCAGCGACAGCTGATTCAGAGCGCCCGAAATCGGAGCGATGAGCAGCCGATACCACGCTGGGTAGATCTACCTAAAGAACGAGAGCTTTCGTCCGATACGAGTTCGCATGGCAGCAGCACGCGGGTGGTACCACGCCGAGGGAGATCCTCCCGGCACGGTTCGGTTGTGGAACGGACAAGACTGGGTGGGTTTCCCGCAACGAGACCCGAACATCGCCATCGGGGCCGAGAAAGTCATTCATGGCCCGGCCTACGGGCAACAGCGGCTGAAGCCCTGGGGCGTGCTCGCCATGATCGGCCTGGTCGGACCGGCACTCGCCTATCTGTTCCAGAGCTTCGTGCTCGTCCGCATCCTCATGGTCATGGACCAGTACGAGGGGCAGACGCTCGAATCGGTCTTCACCGCCGAACCAGATCAGCAGATCGTCGACGTCGTGGTGCTCCAGCTCATCGCGTTCGTCGGCGTCGCCGGCCTGTCGCTACTCGCGGGCATCTTGTTCGTGCCGTGGTTCTTCGTCGCCTATCTCAACCTCAGCAAGTGGACGCGCACCCGTTACGAAGTGTTCTGGGCGATCGTTGCCTGGTTCGTCCCGTTCATGAACCTGCGCCGCCCGAGCCACATCATGCAGGAGCTGTGTGAGAGCAGCCCTCGCCCTGATCGTGAAGGCGAGATCAATCCCGTCGCCGCGTGGGGCTGGTGGATCGCCTGGTTGACGGCGACAAGCGGCGTGCAGATCTTGCAGTGGTGGGCGTTCAACAGCGCCGACTTCGCCACCGTCCAGATGATCCTGATCATCGCATCGGGGCTATGCCTATTGGCGGCGACATCGGCGGTGCTCGGCATCCGCCTTGTGTGGCAGATCAGCTGGCATCAGGATCTGCGGTTCAAGCGAGTGGCCGTGCAAGGCACGACCACCAGCCTCGCCACCGTCTAGTCGGACAAGGAGTGGCGGGAGAAGAACTCCCAGCTGACCTCGGTTGCGCTGATGTCGTCGGTGGTCACGCCGAGGCCGAAGCCCTCGCTGATGGCAAGCGAGATGGCTGATCCGGGCCAGGTGTGGCCAGCGTTCTCAATGCCGTAGAAGGTCATCTCGACGGCACAGTTTTGGTAGTCGTACTTCGTGACGTCTTCGCCGATCGTCGACTCTTCTGGTTCGGCGTCGCAGCCGAAGTCGGCGGCGAACTCGGCGAACTCGTCAGGGATCGCGGGTTCGAAGAGTTCGATCGTGACACCTTCGGGAAGCAGGCTTGAGCCTCCTCCGCCGAAGTACGGCACGGTCGCGTCGTCGGTGCCGTGGAAGCCGATGTAGGGAACCGGGCGTGACGGTTCGCAGTCGTCGGCGTGGTGCAGCGCTGCGACCGATGCGGCCGCGGCGATCCGATCGGCGGCCTCGCAGACGAGCACCGAGCTGAAGTAGCCACCGTTGGACATGCCGGTCGTATACACCCGGGACTCGTCGATGCAGAGCGCCGTGGTGAGCGTGGTCATCAGGTCGTCGAACAGCACGAGGTCGTCTCGGGTCGGATCCGAGTCGTCGAGCTCCCACGAGTTGCGGTCATCACCGGGGCCGGGAATGCCCGTCGGGGCGACGACCAGGAAGGTCTCTCGGTTTGCGACCGGCGTGTAGTCGCTGAATCCGAGTTGCTGCGGGCCATCGGAGCCCAGGCCGTGCCAGTTGAGCACGAGCGGGGTCGGCGTCATGGGGTCGTAGTTCGTGGGGACGAGCAGCTGGAAGGCCCGCTCGCGCCCTTCGGACTCGAAGGTCTGCGGCGATGCTCCGGGGGCGATGCTGTTCCCGCATCCCGACGCCACGGTGGTTGCGGCGTCGTCGGCCGCCGGTTCGGGCTCTTCGGTTCGCTCGGGTTCGGGTGCTTCCGTGGGCTCTGGCTCGGGTTCTGCTGTCGGCTCGGGGTCAGGTGCTGCTGTCGGCTCAGGCTCGGCCGTTGGTTCGGGATCGGTTTCGACCGCCGGGGCTGGGGTGGCGGTTGCAGCAGGGGTCGCCTCGGAGGTGTCGTCGGCAACATCGGCTGCGTCGCTTCCGCCGCAGGCGGTTGCGAACAGGGCGAGGGCGGCGAGCAGCGTGAGCAGGCGAAGGCGCATGCCGCGACGGTAGTTCCCCCAGGCGTTGGTTCTCAGTCGATTGGCGTGCCTTGGTGGAATCGCATGCGCCAACCATCTGCGGTCTGCTGCCAGAGCGACATGCGTCGACATGTGCGATGGGGCTGGACAGCCAGGTAGGTGAGCATCCACGTGTCTGTGCCGATCTGGTCGAGCGTGAGGTCGGTGAACGGCACGTCGACCTCGATCG
>CAZEMU010000064.1:2674-17104 GCA_964513315.1 uncultured Acidimicrobiaceae bacterium
TCGATCGTGCTGGGCTTCGCGCCGGAAGCCCGTCCGTTGTGCGGTGCGCAGCGACGGTGCATTCTCCGGGTCGATGTAGAGCGTGAGCCGATCAACGCCGAGCGCATCGGGTGCCCAATCACGAACGAGTGCGAGTGCCTCGGCGGCGTGACCGCTCCCTCGGTGTGACGGGCCGGTCCAGTAGCCGACCTCGACACAGCCGAGCTGATGGCAGAACGCAGAGATGAACAAGTTGCCGACCGGCGTATCGGTTGGCCGGTCGACGATCGTCATCGACCAGCCTCTCCCCTCATCGACGCGCCCTTGCTGTCGAGCGATGAACCCCGCCGCGTCGTCGGCCGTCCCGTTCGATTCGACCGTCGTGATAACCGGGATAAGCGGGTCCCGGCCAGCGTCGACGATGAGTTCGATGTCACGCTCGTCGGGCACGCGCAGCTCGATGCGTTCCGTTCCGGGAAGCTCGGGGTTCGGCAGCTTGGGCATGCGGCAGCTTCGCCGATCTGCCCGGCCGGCGCCACAGGATTCGGAAGCGAGCAACTTGCCGTACCATCCCGGCATGCGCATCGAGCTGACCAGTGTGTTTGTCGACGATCAACGAGCCGCCCTGGCGTTCTATACCGACGTCTTGGGCTTCGTCGTGAAACACGATGTCGATATGGGTGAGTTCGCATGGCTCACGGTGACCTCGCCAACTAACCCTGACATCGAGCTCTTGCTCGAACCGGCGGCGCATCCCGCAGTTGCCCCCTATCGAGACGCGCTGCGGGCCGACGGCATTCCGCTCGCGCAGTTCGCAGTCGACGATGTCGCTGCGGAGCACACCCGCCTCAGCGAACTTGGCGTGCAGTTCACGATGGAGCCGATGGATATCGGCGAGGCCGTGATCGCCGTATTCGACGACACCTGCGGCAACCTCATTCAGCTGATCCAGAAGAAGTAGCTCCGTTCTCGAGCCCGTCGCTTAGCGTGAGGGGCGATGGAACTCGTCTTCGTTCGCCATGGCCGGCCTGCTCACCTCGAAGGTGTCGACGGTGCCGCTGATCCGCCGCTGACCGAGGTCGGCCACGAGCAGGCGCAGCGCGTCGGCGAATGGCTGATGACGGCCGAGATCGATGCGCTCTACAGCAGTCCGATGCGTCGTGCGGTGCAGACGGCCGAACCGTTCGCATCGTTGTCAGGGCTCACGATCGAGATCCGGGATCACTTGCGTGAGTTCGACCACGGCGGGTCGTCGTACGTGCCGAGCGAGGTCCTCAAGGAGCGAGACCCCGAGGGCTACCGCAAGACTGTCGCCAAGGGGTTCGTGCACGAAGACTTCGATGCCGCGCAGTTCCGGGCCGAAGTCGTGGGCGCGATCGACGGCATCGTCGCTGACCATCGCGGCGAGCGAGTTGCCGTCGTGTGCCACGGCGGTGTGATCAACGCGTACCTCGGCCACTGCCTCGACTTCCCCGAGGATGACTACATGCGGTTCGACGTCGACTACTCGTCGGTTTCGCGGGTGATGGTGTCGTCGAAGTTTCAGCGCAGCATCGCCTCGGTGAATGAGCGGCCACACTTCGTCGGCAACCCCCATCTCGCGCTGCGAGGCCACTGACCCGTCCTGTTCGGGCGCTCTACTTGAACGCTTCGCTCGGCAGGTCCGTGGAGTCACCCTCGATTGCATCGCAGATCGTGGCTGCAACGGCCGCTGGGCCGAGCCCTTGGGGCATCGTCGGTGCGGTGCCAGCAATCGGCCGTGTCGCAAGCCCGGTTTCGGTGTGCGGAGGACGGGCGTCGATGACCCGAACGCCACGCCGGCGTGCCTCGCGAGCTACGGCCTCGTCGAACGAACGCACCGCCGCCTTCGAGGCCCCGTACGCAGCCATGCCGGGCACGTTCCGCTCGGCGATCACGCCCGAGATGTTGACGATGACGCCGTCGTCGCTGATCTGAGCGAGCGCCGCCTTGGTCAACATGATTGGAACGAAGGTGTTGGTCAGAAACAACTCTTCCATCGCGTCAGTCGTGAGATCGTCGACGGTGCCGAATGCCACGACGCCGACGGCGTTGACCACGATGTCGAGCCTCCCGCCGTGATCGACAGCGGCAGCAACTGCGGCCTGGCACGCACCCGGGTCGCGCAGGTCAAGCGCATGCCGGGCCCCAGGCACTGTGAGCGCAGCCAGCCGCGCAGAGTCACGCGCGACGAGCGTGAGGGTTGCCCCACGATCCGAAAGATTTGTAGCGATGGCCGAGCCGAGCCCGCCCGTCGCTCCTGCGATCAGGACGGAACGCCCTTGGAGGCTGGTCATTGGCGAGCCGCAGTAGCCGGAACGGCCTTTTCGCACCAGCGGCCGAATCGAGCCCAGAACACGCCCATGAGACGCGACCATGCGCTGTCGAAGCGTTTGCGTGCGAAGCTGTCGATCTTCAGATGCAGCACCGTGGTGCCAGGTGTCGCTCCGTCGTCCAACCAGAACTGCAGTCGGGTCGGGCGGAACAAGCCATGGCTGATGGCATAGCTCCCGTAGAAGTACTGCAGGTCGCGATAACGCTCGGGTTCGATCTCACCGAGCACACCAGCGAACGAGATGAACGGCCCGACGTGGGCGTTGTAGACGCCTTGGCTGAAGCCGCTTCGTCCGGTTGCGTCGCTCAGGAACTCGACCCGGAACGGCCAGACCTGACCGTCGACGAAGGTCGCCGGGTCACAAAGCCAAGCCCACACAGCGGAACGGGGGCGGTCGATCTCCCAACGATGGGTGTGCTCGTGTTGCACGAACCCTGGCGGGGCGGTCGTCGGGAACGGGGCGACTGCGGTGACCGGACCTTCGGTGCGCATGTCGTCGGTGCGTGCGGGGCTACCCATGCCCTCAGTCTCTAGCACCCGCGCTCGTCACGATCAGCCAAGCGAGCAATTCCGCGGCCGTGAGCCGATGTGCCGACAGTGACCGTCGCTGTGTAACACTCAGCACAGACCGAGCCTCAACGTGTCTTTACGTTCGAAGCATGGAAAAGAACACGACCCTGCTCGGCCGTATCGCCCTCTTCGGCGCCGGCATACTCCTCTTGGCAGCATGCAGCTCGACCGCTGCAGTGACCACCGCAGACGAAGCGGCCGACGCATCGACTGCGCCATCTGTTTCTGAGTCGGCGCCCGCTCCCGAGCGTTTCGAAGGCTCCCCGCTGGCAGAGAAGATGGGAGTCTGCGACGGCATCGATCCAGCGTTGATCGGACAATGGATGGGTATCGAGGACACCATCTACGCATCGTTCGACTCATTCAGCGATGGCTGCCAATGGTCCGGCGACAACTGGGACACGACTCACCGCGCCGCGTTGATCTCGATGGTCATCCACTCACAAGAGAGTTACGAAGGCAACTCGACGAACGCCGTGCCGTTCGTCGGCGGCCCCGAAGGCTCACTGGTGCACAACAACGTGCACGTGTATCTCGAACATGAGGGCACCTACCTCTCGTTCCGGATCTGGCCGACCCGAGAGAACTTCGACGACTCAATCGACCCAGTCGACAACCTCGAGCTCTACAACGAGATCGTCGGCGCGTTGCTCGCAGAAGTCGGCAATATTGAAAAGGCATAGCGTCACCGATACGGACGGAATCCGCCGAGGATCGAACCCGACCTTCGATAGGAACTGCGGGGAGGCGCTCGCTGCGCCGCCGGTCAGCATCCTGCGATAGCCGTAGGCGATCGAAGCATCTGCAGTCCGACGGGCCTCTGGCCTTGTTGCGCCACACTACGGGTGGGAGGATTGCGCCATGCATGACGTCGTTGTTCGAAATGGGCTTGTCGTTGATGGGACTGGTTCTGCTCCCGTCGAAGGGCTCAGCATTGCGATCGACGGGGGGCTTATCACCGAGATAGGAACCGAGGTTGGTCCGGGCAAACGTGAGATCGATGCGACTGGGCTTCTCGTCACGCCGGGGTTTGTCGACATCCACACGCACTACGACGGTCAGGCAACCTGGGATGAGGAGCTCGAGCCATCGACGCCTCATGGGGTCACCACCGTCGTCATGGGAAATTGCGGCGTCGGTTTTGCGCCAGCCAAGCCGGGACCCGCTGACCATGCGTTCTTGATCGAGCTGATGGAGGGCGTCGAGGACATTCCCGGCGCTGCCCTCAGCGAGGGCATCTCGTGGGACTGGGAGACGTTCCCCCAGTACCTCGATGCGCTTGAGCGGCGACAGTTCACCGCCGACGTGTCTGCGATGATCGCCCACGGCCCACTCCGCGCCTATGTCATGGGCCAGCGCGGCGCCGACAATGAACCTGCGAGTTCCGACGACATTGCGACGATGGCCGCAATCGTCCACGAGGCAGTCGAGGCCGGTGCAATGGGCTTCTCGACGAGCCGGACCATCACCCACAAGGCGATGAATGAAGAACCCGTTCCCGGAACGTTTGCCGCCGAAGACGAACTGTTTGCCATTGGGCGAGCGCTCGGCCGCGCGGGGAAGGGCGTGTTCGAGGTTGCGCCTGCCGGGGTCGCCGGCGAAGATCTCGTCGCCCCGAAGCCCGAGGTTGATTGGATGTGCCGCCTCGCTGCTGACATTGGGCGTCCGGTCACGTGGCTAATGCTCCAGAACGCGTTTGCGCCCGATGATTGGAAGGAGCTGATGGAGCTTTCACAAGCGGCTCAAGACGCCGGGCATCAGGTCATTCCTCAGGTTGCTGGCCGGCCATTTGGCATCTTGATCGGCCTGTCCACCCGGAACCGATTCAGTGAGCTCCCAAGCTTCGCCCCGTTGCGCGACCTCTCGTTCAGCGAACAAGCCGCTGCGATGACAGACCCTGGCCTCAAGGCAAAGCTCATCGCCGAGTCCATCGCAGCGATCGACCAGCTTCGGGAAGTCGATCCGCTGAGGGCATTCGTCGCCGACGCATGGGATCGGCAATACGTCCTTGGTGACCCCGTCGACTACGAACCAACTGCTGACGCATCGATCGCGGCTCGGGCTGCGGCTCGCGGCGTTGAACCCATCGAGGAGTTCTACGACCGGCTTCGAGACCGCGACGGCGAAGCGCTGCTGATGCTGCCGTTCCTCGGCTACGCCCACGGCAACGGTGACGCTCTGTACGAGATGTTGACGCATCCGGCAGCGGTGCTGGGGTTGGCCGACGGTGGTGCACATGCCAACTTCATCTGCGACGCTTCTACCCCGACATGGATGTTGACCCACTGGGCGCGAGATCGTTCGCGTGGTCCGAAGCTTCCGATCGAAACAGTCATTCAGAAGATGACCAGCGATACGGCCGCGCTGTTCGGGTTCACCGACCGGGGTGTGCTTGCGGTCGGCAAGCGAGCCGATATCAACGTGATCGACCACGAGAACCTGCGGCTTCGTGAGCCTCGCCTCGTCGCTGACCTTCCTGCTGGCGGCACCAGACTTCTTCAGGCAGCTGAGGGTTACGTCGCCACCATCGTGGCTGGCGAGATCACGCGAGAGCACGACGAGTTCACCGGCGCTCGGCCAGGACGCCTCGTCCGTAGCTGAGCACGATCGAGATGTGACGGCGGCGTTGCGCTCGCGACGCTTGACCTTACGAGACGCACCTATAGGAGCGGTATCACTTTGATACCATCCGTCACGTGGCCATGACCCTACGCCTGAGCGACGAAGAGGCAAGCGCGCTCCGGGAGCGAGCCGAGATCGAAGGCATTTCGATGCAGGAAGCCGCACGACGGGCGGTGCGTGAGTTCGTGCAGCGCTCCGCGCACCGTGATCGAGTTGCCGATGCGGCTGGTCTCATCATGGAACGTCACGCCGACGCACTTCGCCGCCTTGGCGAGTGACGACCGAATATCTCGATGTCGATGACCTGATCGGGCTTGCCGAGCTTCTTCTTGGCTCTCCCGCGCCGATTCGCGATGTCGGCCTCTTGGGTTCGGCGGCAGCTCGACCCCGGACCACTGCATTCGGCGTCGACGCATACCCCGACCTATGGACCAAGGCCGCAGCGCTGCTGCACAGCATCGTCAACAACCACCCGCTCGTTGATGGGAACAAGCGACTTGGGTGGCTCGCGACGGCGGTCTTTCTCGAACTCAACGGAAGCAGCGTCGCCGGTGCGAGCAACGATGCCGTGTTCGAGCTTGTATTCGGTATCGCCGCAACTGATCAGACGGTCGAGTCGATATCCGCAGCGCTCCAGGAGCTGCACGCAACCGACTAGGCGTCGTTGTCGATCCGGCATCGTCAGCGCCTCTGATCCGGGCGTGCTCGGATCCAGGCACCAAACGAGTTGTGACGTCGATGTTGCGAGCGCAGCGAGCAACTCGGTTAGCGAACGCAGTGAGCGGCGCCCACAATCGCGCACCTTTCGAACCAAACGGATGAATGGCGAAAGCGCATGTACCGCTTGGCACGATCGAACGGAAGGCGCAAACCACGAACGTCGCCACCTACGAAACAAGAGAACGTCCTGCTTTCGAACGAGGAGATCGCCAAGCTTGCGGCACGATACGAAGCGGGTGATTCCGTGAAAGAGATCGCAGCCGACTTCGGCGTTCACCGCTCGACCGTCACGCGTCTTGCTCAGAAGCATATGGCTAGACGCTCGAACGGAACTGAATAGTTGTCAGCTCAACAATTTTCGCATGACTGCCCCAACAGCGCAATAGCGACTTTCGACCGAGATGGCGGGGTTCGTTCATGTCCCACCTGGCGCACCTGGCGGGACGCTATGCGAACACGCGACTGCAGCTCGACAGCGGTGTTCCGATCGAGACAAGTTGATGGCGCAGAACATCACTGCGGTTCAACTACCAACCAGGGTCCGCGTGATCTGGCGTCTCAGGAACCCCGAGAACTCCAGATTGCTGAATACCCGTGATGATGGACGCCCTCGTCTCGCGCCAATCGGACCGCGGTTCCCAGAGCCGCATGTTTGCAACGTTCTCGATTGACTGGTTCGGGCAACATTGGCTAGCAAAGTCGCTTTTTAGCACCCGTTAGAGGCGCGCCTAGCCGTCGACGACCGCCGGTTGACCCGAGTCGTCGAGCATGATCCGTACGGGTTCACCTGGCCGCACCGCGGCCGACACGGTGAGCAGGCTCCGAACGAGATTCGTCGTTCCTGCATCGATACGAACCTCGTCCAGTGTGACTTCTTCGCCAGCGAGCCGTTGAACCGTCAAGGACTCGACCCCAAGGGTGCCGTCATGGGGATCCAGGCAATAGTCCAGAGCAGTCGCCGTTCCCAGGCAGAGAAAGTGCCCCTGGGTCACGAGACCGGCGAATTCGGGATCAATCACAAGCCGGATCTCTTCCAACTGATCGCTGAGCCTCTCGGGAATATCGGCGTCGAGGAAGCTGCGCTGCAATCGTCCACGATTCTCCCACTGAGCAACAGTCGTCTTGGCGCCATCCGACGCGTGAACTCGATCACGTTCAAGAAGCTCAAGCAAGCGACCCTCCGTGCCCGCATCAAGCATCTCACTGCCCTCCGGGAACTGGTCGGTCAACAAGCCCAACAGCACGCGATTCGAGACCCCGGGCTCAGTCGGGTCTAGGCCTACGGCACGAATCGCCGCATCCAGTTGATCGTGAAATGCCGACTCGCAACCAACGATCAGCTGCCAGCTATCCCCATCGCCTGGGGCGAAGTACTGCAACATCCCGTTGCGGGTTCCGTTGGCAAGGACCGATTCAAGGCCTGAGTTCCCGACTCCACCGAACCCGTTCAACGCGAACGGGTCCCCGTTGCGTTCGAATTGCCAATCCGCTTGGTCCCTGATGTCACCCCAGCGCGGCTGCGCATTCGCGACTTTGATGACTTCCCATTCACCCCAGCCGCGCCACAACTCAATGATGCTGCGGTCTAGAGTGAGCTGACCGTCAGCAACCGGTTGATCCCGGTCGATGCACCAAAGGTCACCCTTTCGGGCGATTGGAACAGCACCGGCAAACACCTCTGGCCGGGGCGCAGGGGTCACCGGCGGTCGTGTTCCTTCTGGAGCCTCGCCCGGAACAGTCGGCACAGGATCACCCCGCGGACGCTCGCCAGTGTCCGGCGTGGGCGCCACAACCTGGGTACCAGCCGCCGAAACCACATCAACCTCAGCCGACGAGCCACCACACCCGACGAGACCAATGGTCAACATCGCCATACAAAACCAACCAGCAACTCTCGCCATCTCACGCAGCTCCATTGTCCGTCAGACCAAAGTTGTCGACCTCGACATGCCCTGCAGGACCGCGGTACCACATACGAACGTAGAAATGCTGCTCGTGACCGGTGCCGAATGTCCCCGTGTGGGTATCAAACTGGGGTGTAGATGCCGCCGTCCATGGGTCAGTGCCACCGAAGAAGGTGCGAGTCCGAAGCACATAGGGCGTCGTCGGCGGGACCCTTATTAGGTCCAGACGCACGTCTGGCAAGACAAACGTTGTCGACCCACATGGATGCGGAGGTGTGCCGGCGTAATAGCTAGCCTCTCGCTGGTAGACGCGCACCTCGACCAAGCCTGATCCACCCACTCCGGGAGTGCGGTAGGCAAAGTCAGCTGACATCAGTCGACCGTTAGGGCTACCCCCGGGATAGTCGGTCAAGTACTTCAGATATGTGCGAGTGCTGTAGGAACTGATGCCGTATGGAGCAGACGGAATCACCATCTTGTTCGCAATATACGCTGGTAGAGAATTGACGACGAACACCTGAGGGCTCTTCACCCAGTCGGATGCCCCGTTCTCGAAACCGGAATTGTACGTCAACACCTCGGATGCCACGGGCTCGTGGATCCGAGCAAGAGAGCTTCCGCTCGAAGCTAGGGGCTATTCGGTCATGGCCGACTGGCAGAGTTACGGTGATGATCCGACCAGCGATTTGCACGTCCACATCAGCTTCATCCACCGTTAGCGAGAAGTGCGGATTGGCTGTGGACCAGGTTGAAAGCAGCACATCGTCGCCGTTGATAGATGTCCTTGGCCTCTGCGGCGACCCGGTCAAAGAGCGACGTTTTCGCTCTGAGATGTCTGGGAAGTGCATCTCGACGAACGGTTCCAGTTCGACGGAGCCGTCGATTGCATCAAGTTTTTGGCGGATCTCCGTTGTCTGGTAGCCCGACTGTTTGGCTGCTTGGGCTACCGCAAGCTTCCCGCCATCGGATCGAGGAATCGTCACCCCGATCGCCTCCAAAAAGTAGTCGGCAACTGTCGCCCCCGACGTCTTTAGATCTCGGACTCCAGCTAATCCGGACTGCTTAGGCCGTGGGGAGATAGCGAACTTGGCGAACTTCTCCTCCGGTGGAGGGAGGAGTTCATTGACACTGTCAATCGACCAGCTTTCATCCGACGCCAAATTCATAAAGAACCGCTCAGAACTCTCAAGGTCGGCCTTGACCACGCCGATCGCCTGCTTGCTCTCGCCTATGAGCAGTCGAAACCCAAAGACGATTCCTGGCTTTGCGCTGCTCTTAGAACCCATCGAGGCCGCAAGTGCTTGCGACAGTGAGCGCGTCGCCAGCTCGACCTCAGATACACGCTTCAGCGCTCCAAAGGCCTGCGATGTCGGAACAGCCGTCTCAGTGGGCACTCGGGATCGCGATCCGTAGATATCGGACAAGTATGAGCAAAGTGCAGGGTCATCCGGCTCAACCTTCGAAACATGAGGGTGAACAAAAAACCGTTGCTCATCGTAAGCAGCTTGATCTTCAACTGGGAGACTCGCAGTATGCAGAATCGCCGCAGCAGCAGCCTCAACAATGGTCGGCGTATCAGACATAGTTGCAAAGCCCCTCGTGTGGCGTTCATAAGCAATTCATACCGCCTCACAACCTTAGCCACAGCATGAGACACGCTCAGCCAGAGTCGAGACCGGGTTCGCACAACGGCTGTTGTGCGTAGCTGGCCAAGCGCTCTTCCCAACCGGCCCCGGCAGGGTCGTATGCTGTGGTCGTGGCGGGGTTCCGGGTTTGTGTCCTCGGGCAGGTCGGAGCGGCCCGTTACGACTTGGACCGAAGCCCGCTTCATGCACTCGCAGCGCTCGTAGCTGCTGGACGGGGAGGAATCGACGGAGATGAACTCGCTGGCTACGCAGTTGGGCCCAGGTGCTCTGCAGAGTACCGGCGACTCATCGTCTCGCGTGTCCGAAAAGCGCTCGGTCCAGAAGCAGTCCCGCGAGCATCCGGCGGTAGATATCGAATCGAACTTGACCCGGCAGACGTTGACCTGTGGTACCTAGAGGCCATCGCAGCCCGCTCGCTCGGTTCGCCATTCGACCTCGATAAGGTACTGCACTGTGTCGCCTGGACGGCACCGTTCGGTGGAGTTGAGTCGAGTGAGCGACTTGCTGCCGCCATCGACAGAGCCTTCGAAGCACGACGATCAGCTCTCGCTAGCCTCGTAGAACACTGTCCAGACCTTGCCGACGATCGGTTTCTGCAGCCGTACGAGTCGCAAATCGACTCAGCGCCGTTCGACGAACCGCTGAGTCGCAACCTAGCTCAGCTGCTCGCCAACTGTGGCCGACCTCACGATGCAGTCCGGGAGATACAGAACCTTCGCCGCCGCACCGCTGAATCGGGGCTTGTTCTTACCTCAGCCACAATCGAATTCGAGAGCAAGCTGCTGGCCGGAACCGCTGATCTCACGCCAGCCGAGTTCGAGCTTCCGGCAGGTCTGAAGCGCTTGCTTATCGACGACTTTGTGGACAAGCGAGGTCGCCGAGAGGAGCTGGTTGACCACCTAAATGCTGAACAACCAAGAGTCATCTTGCTCCGGGGTGCACCTGGGTCAGGACTGACGAGAATGTGTGCCGAGGCTGCAGCGCAGCTAGGCCCAAGGTGGGCCATCCTGTATGTCGACGGCGCTGTCGGGGGTGGCCGTACCGCCTTTGGATCACTCTTTGCGGTGTTTCCAGGACTAGCCGAGATCGCACAGGCGGCTCTTCGTTCTCCAGAACGGGACGTTTTCGAGTCCGCTGTTTGGGGCTTTGTGACCAGCGCAATCCGTCGTTTCACGGCCGATCGCCCGGTCGCGCTCTTCGTCGACGACTGGCTTCTCCTCGACTCGTCGACCAGAAGACTCGTTCAACATCTTGCCGAAGCGAGCGGATTGGGTCACTTCAAGGTCGTGATCGCGGGAGCCCCCGACGCTCATGCCGCGAGGGTACTTGCCGGCAGTGCGGAAGTGGCAGTAGATCTGCTCGACGTTCGCTCAGTTGATGAGCTACTCATGACTTTCGATCCCAGTCTCGAACCGCTAGTGCGCCGCGCCAAGGCAATAGCGCTACGGAACGCAACTGAGGGCTTGGCGGGTCTCACCCTGACAGCCATAGGAGCGTCCCTCCACAACGACCAGCCCATCGGCGCCGGCCAAATTCAATCCAACACGGGACGACCTCTCGTTGATCACCTCTCAGTCACCGAGCGAGGCCTGCGATCCCGGCCCGGGCCGAACACCGCATCAAAGAAGCTTGGAATCTCGAACTTCACCAGGCTCCTGCGACACCCCTACTACCGGGGAAAAATTGTCTACAAGGGCGTCGTCTATGAAGGCCGACACGAGCCGCTGATCGACGAGAAGACCTGGAACCGCGTCCAAGAAGTGCTCGATGCTCGGGGACGTGCTGGGGAGAAGCAACGCAAGCATCGCCATTACCTCAAGGGCACGATCTTCTGCGGTGAATGCGGCTCCCGACTCGTCGAATCGCACAGTCGATCGCGAAGCGGAAAGATCTACAACTACTTCATGTGCGTTGGGCGACACCAGAAGCGCAGTGACTGCCAGCTCAAGTCAATCGGCCAAGACTTTGTGGAGCACTGGATCGAGCGGTGGTACCAAGAGTTCCGGCTCTCTGACACGCTCTTGCAGACGCTTCGTAGCTACATCACTGACGAGCTCGATGCGGTCACCAACGAGGCTCAGCATCAGCACGCTGCCCACGGATCTCGACGCACCCGCCTACTCAACCAGCGAGAGAAGCTCCTCCAGGCTCACTACGCCGATGCGATACCGCTCAGCCTGATGAAGAGCGAACAAAAGCGCATCACCGCAGAACTCGATGCCATGGAGCGTCAGCTCGCAGCTTCTCACCACGACCATGAGGTAGTGGTCGCCAACCTCGAAGCGGCACTGGAATTCACAGCGAAGATCGGACAGGCCTACCAAGCCGCATCTGACCAAACCCGGCGCCAGATGAACCAGTCCATCCTCAAGAGAGTCGCAATCGGCGAGAACGGCATCACAGGCGTCGTGTTCACCGAGATCTTCGAAATGATGCTGCAACCCGAACTCGCTCGAGACGCAGGCAACCATGACCGCACCACCAAGCAGCAGCGAGTAGCGAGCCGAGAGAGACAACGACCAGCCACGGCCGGCTTGAGCGAGCTTCCAGATCTTGACTTGGAAGACATCGACCGACTCTGGGAGAAAATCGTTCACGAGTACCCCAGCACCCACGCAGCCGCCCCTGGAAACAACAAAACCTCCGGCCAAATGGCCGGAGGTCGCACGGGTTCGAAAGATGATCGATTGGCGCCCCCGGCAGGATTCGAACCTGCGACCTACGGATTAGAAAGCCGTTGCTCTATCCAGGCTGAGCTACGGAGGCTGAGCCTGTAATGGTATGCGGCGGACATCAACTGTGACCCGGAATTCGTGTGGATTCGCCACCGGGTTCTTCTAGGATGTCGGGCCTTGGTGATCGTAGCTCAGTTCGGTTAGAGCACCTGGTTGTGGTCCAGGATGTCGGGGGTTCAAATCCCCTCGGTCACCCCAATCGAAACCACCCGAGTCGACTGCCCACCTCCTTGTGAGTGAGGCAGTCGTCACGGTGCGGTTTGGTTGCCTTCCGATAGCATCGGGAGGCCCGCTTCGGCGGCATGCGCCTCTAGCTCAATTGGCAGAGCATCGGACTCTTAATCCGCAGGTTCTGGGTTCAAGTCCCAGGGGGCGTACCACGAATGAAACCCTCGCCCATGGGCGAGGGTTTCGTCGTTTTGCAGCGGTCGCCACGAGGGATCAGCGCGCGATGAGTGCCCGGACGTCTTCGTCGAGGGAGCCGTAGCCGGTCTTCTCGGTGCTGCCGTCATCGTTGATGAGGATGTACGTGCGGTGTTCGCTGACATCGAAGCGGTCCCAGAGTTCGCCCTCGATGTCGGGGATGTGTTCGAAGCCGCTCACGCCGCGTTCGGCGACGAACTTGGCGATCGCTTCTTCATCGGAGAGGCTCGGCACGCCAATGAAGCGCACGTCGTCTCCGTAGGTTTGTTGGGCCTCCACGACCGTGGGGGCTTCGGCTTGTCAAAACGGTCACCACGGTGCCCAGAACCAGAGCACGACGTCTTGGCCTTCGAGCGAGTTGAGGTCGATTCCGGCGCCCGAAACGGTCGGGAAATCGCCACTGAGCGCAGCGACCGGCTCAGCATCAACAGCGTCGACAGCCGTGGCCTGATCGGACGACGATCCGCCGCATGCGGCCAGGAACAGCGCAAGTGCGAACGCAACAATGGCGGCGGGGCGCAAGCGACGAGGTTCCATGGACAAGTAACCCTACGCAATCTTTGGCCATTCCGGCCGCGGCAGATTCTTTCGGACCCGCCAGACTGGATGGCCGTGGATACCGCCCAACCAGACCTGACCGTCACCCACACCAGCACGGTGACGCCCGATCAAATCGACGAGCTCGGTCATATGAACGTGCGCTACTACGGCATGAACGCGCACGCAGCGACGACGGCGTTCTGCGCTGAACTCGGCCTTGGTGACCCAGCCGTGCGGAGTCGGTATACCCGCCACCACCACGAGCAGATGGAGGGCAACGAGCTCGAAGTCCGCAGCGCGGTGATCGCCGATGGCGCCGCAGCTGCCGGTGGGCGCCTGTGCTTCTACCACGAGCTTCGGAACCGGGCTGACGACGACTTGGCGGCGACGTTCGTGTTCGAGGTGGATCATCCACAGATCGAGATGCCGGGCATCGAGCTGCCGGACTACGGGCATCCTCGCAGCCTTCGGTTGAGCGCCGACGGCTTAGCCGCCGCTCCCCCGTTCGAAGAGCTTCGCGAGCACGGTCTGGCGGTGCGGCTTCCACGCACCGTCACGACCGAGGATTCGATGGGCGCCGACGCGGTGCCGACGTGGCTGGTGAACAATCTGATCTGGGGCGGCGAGCGTCCCGATGGCGAGAGCGACTGGATTCGCGAGCTGCCGAACGGAGATCGGTTCGCGTTCGCGGTGATGGAGTCTCGCTTTTGGGTCAGCGGCGAGCCGGTTCCAGTCGGCACGCCGATCCAGAGCTTCGGCGCCAATGTGGCGATCGCCGACAAGGTCGTGCACGACGTGAACTGGTGCTACGACACCTCGACCGGCGAACCAATCGCGGCGATGGAAGGCGTCGACGTGTGCTTCAACATGACCGCGCGCCGCTCGATGTCGCTTCCGGACTCAGCCCGAGCCCGCTCCCAGGAAACGCTCTTCCCTCA
>CAZEMU010000064.1:17204-19929 GCA_964513315.1 uncultured Acidimicrobiaceae bacterium
TACGGCCTGCTCTGGGTTGCCCTCGATGAACCCGTTGCCCCGATCCCCGACGTGCCCGAGTGGACCGACGCTCGCTTCGGCCATGCGCCGATGCCTCGCCAGGAGTGGTCGGCAAGCGCAGCCCAGATGACCGACAACTTCCTCGACGTCGCACACTTCCCGTTCACACACCTCGACACCATCGGCAACCCCGATGAGATCGAGGTCCACGGATTCGATATCGACCGCGGCGAGTGGCACTTCGATGCCACCTACGCCCACACCGCTCGTCTGCTCAGCGAGTCAGCCGAAGACGGCGCCACGAACGCAACGGTCGTCGAGCGAGTCATGGCGTTCCGATGCTGGGCGCCACATCACCTGAAGCTGCTCATCGACTACGGGCCCGACGGAGACTTGCTGCTGCTGTTCTTCCACCAGCCGATCGACACAACGACCACTGGCATGTACTGCGTGATCCTGGCCGAGAACATCGCCACCGGCGAGATGACCGCTCAAGAGCAGATCGACTTCCAGTACCGAGTCGCAGGCGAGGACCGGGACATGCTTGAGCGCATGGCGCGCAAAGCCATCCCGCTGCATCCGGGTGTCGAAACCCACACCCGGGCAGATCGCTCCACGGTCGAGCTACGTCGCCTGCTCACCGACGTCGCTGCACTGGGCTAAGCGGTGGCCCGAGGCCGCCACCAGGTACTCAGGAAGCGCTCAGTCAGGGAGTGCGGCCACGATCGAGATCTCGACGAGCAGTGCAGCGCGAGCCATGTGGGCTTCGACGCAGGCCCGAGCGGGCGCGTGGCCGGTCGGCACCCATGCGTTCCAGACCTCGTTCATGAGGGCGAAGTGGTTCGCAATGTCACGTAGGTAGATCGTCGCTGACAGCAGATGCTCGTTGTCGGTTCCGGCCTCGGCCAGCAACGCATCGATGCGACTGAGCACCGACCGGGTCTGCTCCTGGATGTCGGCGTCGGGATCCTCGGCCACCTGACCGGAGAGGTACACGACTCCCCCGCCACTCGCCGGGCCGTGCTTGACGATCGCGCTGGCGCGCTCACCGGTCTTGATGCGTTCGATTGCCATGGGGCGAAGCTAGCCCGCGGATCGACGCCGGCACCGGTTCGATCGAGCGGCACGACGTAGGGTTTCCCATGGCTTATCCCGGCGTGCATGCGCAGACCCGTCCGGACCATCCCGCTGTCGTCATGGCGGGATCCGGCAACACCCTGACCTACCGGGAACTCGACGAGCGATCGAACCAGGTCGCCCAGTTGATCCGGCATCACGGCCTCGGTCGAGGCGACCGGATCGCGCTCTTCATGGAGAATCAGATCCGCTACATGGAGGTCGTTTGGGGCGCGCTGCGCAGCGGCACCTATGTCACGGCGATCAACAGCTTCCTGACCGCCGAGGAAGCGGCCTACATCATCGACGACTGCGATGCGCAGCTCGTCATCACCAGCCGAGCCAAGGCCGACGCAGCTGCCGGCATCGATCCAAGCACCACCCCTCAGGTCAAGCGCTGGCTGATATGCGACGGGGTCCCAACGACCGGCAGCATCGAGTGGGAGTCCTACGAAGACGCCGTCGCAGCGATGCCCACGACCAAGATCGACGACGAGTCAGCTGGTTACCAGATGCTCTATTCGTCGGGCACGACCGGGCGACCCAAGGGGATCTTGCGGCCGCTTCCCGAGACGCCGATCGACACACTTGACCAGGCCGCCAACGCTCGGTTTCTGGCCATGTATCAGTACGACCCCGACATGACGTACTTGTCGCCGGCGCCGATGTACCACGCCGCTCCCCTGGCGTTCTCGCTGGCCGTGCATCGGGTCGGCGGCACGCTCGTCATCATGGAGAAGTTCGATGCGGCCTCGTGCCTACAGAACATCGAGCGCTTCGCCGTGACCCACGCCCAGTTCGTGCCGACCATGTTCATCCGCATGCTCAAGCTCGACGATGCCGACCGTCTCGCCCCCGATTTGGCGACGCTGCGCTGCGTCATCCACGCGGCCGCACCATGCCCCGTTGAGACCAAGAAGCAGATGATCGAGTGGTGGGGCCCCATCATCTGGGAGTACTACGCCGGCAGCGAGGGCAACGGCGCCACGATCATCGACAGCACCGAATGGCTCACCAAACCGGGATCAGTCGGACGAGCCCAACGGGGTCAAGTACACATCTGCGACGAGGACGGCAACGACCTCGCGCCCGGAGAGATCGGCGGCGTCTACTTCAGCGGCGGCGGCCAGTACACGTACCACAAGAACCCTGAGAAGACGGCCGAGGCAGCGCTCCCCGGCGGCAAGACCACGCTCGGCGACGTCGGCTACCTCGACGAAGACGGCTACCTGTTCCTGACCGACCGCAAGGCCCACATGATCATCAGCGGCGGGGTGAACATCTATCCCCAAGAGATCGAAGACGCGATGATCGCGCACCCGGCGGTGGCCGACGTCGCCGTGTTCGGCGTGCCGAATCCCGACATGGGCGAAGAGGTCAAAGCGGTCGTCCAGCCGGCGGCGGGAGTGACAGCGGACGACGCGCTTGCGGCCGAGCTGATGACCTTCGTGCGCGACGGCATCGCTCACTACAAGTGCCCGAAGTCGATCGACTTCCTCAACGAGCTGCCCCGGCTTCCGACCGGCAAGCTCTACAAGCGGCTGCTGCGTGACCGCTACTGGGGCAACACCGACTCCAAGATCGTCTAGCGACCGAGACGGCCCAGCCC
>CAZEMU010000064.1:20029-23665 GCA_964513315.1 uncultured Acidimicrobiaceae bacterium
TAGCGGCGAGCGATGCGACGCAGCGGAGGTTCGGTCTTGGGTGGGACCTTGCGAGGCGGCAACTCGGCGAGGGCCTCGGTGGTGGCCTTGGCGATGATGGCGACTGCTCGCTCGAAGGGCGCTTCGGTTGCAGCCGAGGTCTTTTGCACGCCGGTGACCTTGCGGACGTACTGGCGGGCGGCGGCTTCGATCTCTTCGGTGGTGGCGACGGGTTCGAGCCCGCGCAGCGTGGTGATGTTCCGGCACATGCGTCCACCCTAGATCTGGTCAGGTGCGAGCTGCCTCGAACCGCAGCCGAGCCGCAGCGCCAGGGCTAGCGTGCGATCGTGTCCATGCAGAACATCTGGGCGATCCAAACCCAGGCCCAGGCCGGCGACGAAGAGTGGTCGGCGCAGGTGCATCCCGCTGCGGGGGCGATGGGTGCCTACGTCGACGGCATCGATCTCGCATCGCTTAACGCGGCTGGTTTCGCCGAAGTGCAACGGCTCATCCACCGCTTCAAGGCCGTCATGTTCCATGGGCAGCGCTCCGAGATGGCGTGGGCCGACTATGTCGACTTCGGCGCACGATTCGGCGAGCTTGCTGTCGACCCGTACGTCGAACCGGTGTTGCCGGATCATCCGCAGGTCATGGGGCTGATTCGAGAAGCCGACACGACCGGCTACAACTTCGGCGGCGACTGGCACAGCGACGGCAGCTACCTCGAACAGCCGGGCGGACTCACGATCTTGTGGGGACGTGACATTCCGCCCTATGGCGGTGACACGTTGTTCACGAACCTCGAGCTTGCCTGGCACCAACTCTCGCCCGCCTATCGTGAGATGCTCGACGGTCGACGCTGCCTGCACGCAGCAACCGGCCTGGGAACCAAGGCGCCGATCACCCGCAAAGGCGACTACGCGTCAGTCAACTTCGATCAAGAGCTGTCGCGCATCGAGCACTTCCACCCGATCAAACGCACTCATCCGGAGACCGGCGGGCATTCGCTCTTCGTCAACCAGGCCTACAGCGTGCAGATCGAAGGCTGCACCGAAGACGAGAGCGCCGGGATCCTCAAGTTCCTGTTCGACTGGTCCGCGAGCCCGGCGATGACCGCTCGGCTGAGCTGGCAGCCCGACTCGATCCTGGTGTGGGACAACCGCACGACCGCGCACTACGCGATCGGCGACTACGGCGGCTTCCGTCGCGAGATGTATCGCCTGGCCGTCACGGGCGAACGACCCGAGTGACATGACGAAGCTCTCGATGTGGTCGGCGCCAACGACCGAACGCGACGCTCGTGTCGAACTCGCCGCTGCGTACCGGATGGTGCACGACCTGGGTTGGACTGACCTGGGCGCCACCCATCTGAGTGCCGCCGTGCCAGGCGAGGACGCCTACCTGATGCTGCGATCCGGGCTGATGTTCCACGAAGTCACGGCGTCGAACTTGGTGAAGATCGGCGACGACGGCGCGATCCGCGACCCGGGCACCAGCTCGACTGACGAGACCGAGATCGAGGTGAACCCGGCCGGCGTCACGATTCACACGGCGCTGCATGCGGCGCGCCCCGACATCGGCTCGGTCATGCATACCCACACCGTCGCTGGCATGGCCGTGTCGACGCACCCCGACGGCGTGCTTCCGCTCACCCAGCATTCGCTCCGGTTCTGGCGATGCCACGGCACCCACGACTACGAGGGCATCGCACTCGATGACACCGAGGGCCCACGCCTGGCCGCCGATCTCGGCGACGCGGAGCTGCTGCTCCTGCGCAACCACGGGCTACTGACCGTCGGGCCCGATGTGCCCTCAGCGCTCAGCGCCCTCTACTACGCCGAGGTTTCGTGCCAGGCCCAGGTCGCAGCGCTCTCCATGACGGCCGCACCGGTGCTTCCCAGTGTGGATGCGTGCGAGACCGCAGCAGCCCAGTACCGGGCAAGCGTGGGGTACATGTACCGGGACTGGATGGCCCTGCTGCGCACCGTCGAAGCCCGCCACCCCGACTTCGCTGACTCGAGCGGCTGATCGCTTGGGTCACGCGACGTGCCAAGACTTTCGTGATGCTTGCGGCCCGGTTCGATGTCCCCAGTTGGGGGTAACCCTGCTTAGTTCTCGAGGGGTTCGACCGACCTAACGATGCATGACGCAGCACTCTTCCGCACCTGCTTTCGCTCCCACGATTCTCGACGAGGCACGCCGCTATCGCGAGCAGGGCGGCTATCGGGCCGAGCTTGTCGACTACCTCCATCGCTGCGGAGTCGACGCGGGCCAAGCCGAGCACTTGGCCGACCGCTTCGATCTTGAGCTTGGACTGGCGGGACAGCCTCGCCCCCATGACATCAACCCGAGCGTGGCCCGCCAGCTGGACGCCCATTGGGAACTCGTCGCCTCGACCGCCGACGTCCCTGCCCCCGGCACGACCGACGACCAGCCGCTGCGCAGCGCCGCCGAGATTGCGCGCGAAGCATCGCATCGCCATGCGACCGGGACCGCCGACATCGGACATCCATCGACGCTCAACGAGGCCCTCGGTGGACCCGTTCCGCCGACGATCGAAGCCTTGCTCGCAACCGGCACGACACCCGCCCGCGCCGAGCCAGCGGTGCCACCAGTAGCGGCGGCCGAACTCGCCTCTCCCCCGATCGCTGCTGCGGCCACGATGCCGCCTGCTGCCGAGCCGGTCCCTGCTCAGCCGGTTCCTGCCCAGCCCGTGGCCGCTCAGCCGGAGGCGCCGCAGATCGCTGCCGCCCCAATCGACTTCGCCCAGCCCGTTGAGCAGCAACCAGCTGCAGCGCCCGAAGCACTCGCAACACCTGTTGCGCCGGAGCAGGTTCCGCATGCCGCTCCCGCAGCTCCAGCGCCGATTGCGCCGGTCGCTCCACCAGCTGCGCCAGCCCCCGGGGCCCAGGCACCCGCCACCGCACCAATGGCAGCTCCGGCAACGCCGCCGCTCGAAGCCGTGCCTGTAGCAACAGATCCGGCACCCCTACCCGAGGTCGTGTTTCCTCCAGCCGCAAGCCCTCACGCCGTCGAGACGCTTCCGATCGACCCTGCCCAGCCAATCGCGCAGCACCCTGTCGCCGAACACCTAGGCGCCGAACACCATGTCGCGGCACACCCTGCCGCCGAGCACTCTGTCGCGGCACAGCCAGTCGATCCAGCACCGGTTGCTCCGGCACCGGTTGCTCCGGCAATGCCGTCGCACCAGGCCCCGCCGATGCCCGCACAGCCCATCACGGCGCCCGAGCCCACGCTCGCTGCGCCTGCGCCCGTTCCGCCGCTACCCGAACCTGCCCCGGCTGCTGCAATGCCGGCTCCAACCCAGGAAACGGCATCGCCGCACCTGCCGACAGCCAACGCACCCTCGCTGTCCGATGCCATGGCCAAGTCGGCTTCGACCGAGCAGGCCGAGGCACCAATGGCGTCGAAAGTCGACATCGCGAAGCCACCTCGGCCAGATGAACAGACGCCGGACAGCGAGTGGCAAGAGACCACGGAGTTCGGCTACCGCATCGCCCAATCGTGGGACGAGGACGATCCGAACATCGCCATCAACGAAGCCTCGACCCTCGCCCGCGAAGGCAAGACCCAAGAACAGATCATCGACTACCTCCTCAGCTGCCACGTCAGCGAAGACGAGGCCAAGTACGTCGC
>CAZEMU010000065.1:0-16902 GCA_964513315.1 uncultured Acidimicrobiaceae bacterium
CTATTTCGCTTCGGAGCAGTTCGCATCGGAGAGGATCTTAGCGACGAGTGATCCGGGGCAATCGCAACAGCGTGCGCCTCCGGCCAGGTGGCCTAGGGCCCCGGCCCCGAGCAAGTAGTCGGGCGGACGGCAGTCACCCATGCTGGTGACTGGGCTTGTGCGACGGCGAGGCGCCTATTGCGCTGATAGATTCCAATCGACCTGATGGGTGTGTCACCCGTCACAACAAATCCCTTGGAGGGGAAATAGTGAAGCGACTTATGCAGCTTTTGGCTGTGCTTCTTGCTTTCACCATGCTTGCCGCTGCCTGCGGTGGCTCTGATGGTGATGACGGCGATAGCGCAGCGGACTCGAGCGACTCGAGCTCCAGCTCCGATGACGGAGCGATGGACGACGACGAAGGCGCCATGGACGATGCCATGGGCGACCACATGGGTGACGGCAGCCTCGGCGTCGTAACCATCGAAGAGGGCGACTCGGTCCAGATCCGTTCGCTCAACGCAATCACCGGCGACGTGGCCTTCCTTGGCCTCCCGAACCAGCGTGGCGTCGAACAGGCAATCGCTGACTTCGGTCAGATCCGTGGCTTCGACGTCGACATGGGCGCTGGTCTCGACGACCTCTGCTCCGCAGACGGTGGCCAGGCTGCCGCACAGACCATCGTCGCTGACGAGCAGGTCATTGGTGTCATCGGCACCAGCTGCTCCGGCGCCGCTACCGCTGCCGCTCCGCTCATCAGCGAAGCCGGCATGGTCATGATCTCCCCTTCGAACACCTCGCCGGCACTCACCAGTGACCAGCAGGGCAACGCAGGCCCCAACTACAACGAGGGCTACTACCGCACCGCTCACAACGACCTCTTCCAGGGCGCTGCCATGGCTGAGTTCGTGTTCAACGAGCTCGGTCTCACCACTGCGGCTGCGATCCACGACGGCGACCCCTACACCGAGGGTCTCGCTTCGGCGTTCACGAACGCATTCGAGGAACTCGGTGGCGAAGTCACCGGCTTCACCGCTGTTGCCAAGGAAGACACCGACATGGTCCCGGTCCTGACCGAGATCGCTGCTGGTTCGCCACAGGCTCTGTTCTTCCCAATCTTCCAGCCTGCTGGCGATTTCATCGCTGACCAGGCGCCTGGCGTTGACGGTCTTGGCGACACGACGCTTCTCGCTGCTGACGGCCTGTTGGTCGACGGCTTCATGGAAATCGAAGCCACCGAAGGCATGTTCTTCTCCGGCCCCGACGTCCGCTTCGGCGAGAACAAGAACGAGTCGACTGGTGTGACCGCACAGCAGTTCCTCGACACCTACGAGGCCAACAACGGTTCGGCTCCCGAGGCTCCATTCTGGGGCCACGCCTACGACGCCACCGCAATGCTCCTCGATGCCATCGAGGCTGCCAGCACCATCGACGGCGACGAACTCGTCATCGACCGTGCCGGCGTGCGTGAGTACCTGGACAACCTCCGCGGCTACTCCGGCATCATCGGCACCATCAACTGCGACGACTTCGGTGACTGCGGTTCGCAGAAGATCACCGTCATCGAGCACCTTGACTCCGGCGACCTCGCCGCTTCCAAGTCCAACGTCGTCTTCAGCTACGCCCCCGCAGGCTCGGTCGCCGAAGGCGCCGCAAGCTCGCTCGGCGACGGCTCGCTCGGCGAAGTCCGTGTCGAAGCTGGCGATGCAATCCAGATCCGTTCGCTCAACGCGATCACCGGCGACGTGGCCTTCCTTGGCCTCCCGAACCAGCGTGGCGTCGAACAGGCAATCGCTGACTTCGGTCAGATCCGTGGCTTCGACGTCGACATGGGCGCTGGTCTCGACGACCTCTGCTCCGCAGACGGTGGCCAGGCTGCCGCACAGACCATCGTCGCTGACGAGCAGGTCATTGGTGTCATCGGCACCAGCTGCTCCGGCGCCGCTACCGCTGCCGCTCCGCTCATCAGCGAAGCCGGCATGGTCATGATCTCCCCTTCGAACACCTCGCCGGCACTCACCAGTGACCAGCAGGGCAACGCAGGCCCCAACTACAACGAGGGCTACTACCGCACCGCTCACAACGACCTCTTCCAGGGCGCTGCCATGGCTGAGTTCGTGTTCAACGAGCTCGGTCTCACCACTGCGGCTGCGATCCACGACGGCGACCCCTACACCGAGGGTCTCGCTTCGGCGTTCACGAACGCATTCGAGGAACTCGGTGGCGAAGTCACCGGCTTCACCGCTGTTGCCAAGGAAGACACCGACATGGTCCCGGTCCTGACCGAGATCGCTGCTGGTTCGCCACAGGCTCTGTTCTTCCCAATCTTCCAGCCTGCTGGCGATTTCATCGCTGACCAGGCGCCTGGCGTTGACGGTCTTGGCGACACGACGCTTCTCGCTGCTGACGGCCTGTTGGTCGACGGCTTCATGGAAATCGAAGCCACCGAAGGCATGTTCTTCTCCGGCCCCGACGTCCGCTTCGGCGAGAACAAGAACGAGTCGACTGGTGTGACCGCACAGCAGTTCCTCGACACCTACGAGGCCAACAACGGTTCGGCTCCCGAGGCTCCATTCTGGGGCCACGCCTACGACGCCACCGCAATGCTCCTCGATGCCATCGAGGCTGCCAGCACCATCGACGGCGACGAACTCGTCATCGACCGTGCCGGCGTGCGTGAGTACCTGGACAACCTCCGCGGCTACTCCGGCATCATCGGCACCATCAACTGCGACGACTTCGGTGACTGCGGTTCGCAGAAGATCACCGTCATCGAGCACCTTGACTCCGGCGACCTCGCCGCTTCCAAGTCCAACGTCGTCTACGAATACGCGCCGAGCTAATTCGGCGAGCCGTCGCCACGCCCCGGCGTGATTGCGGCCTGATCTATGGCGGCCCGCTACCGGTTCTCACCGAACTGGTAGCGGGCCGCTCTCACTCGGAGCGGCTGCGCTCCACCAACAGGGGAATTCCTGGGAGGAATTGGGTTCATGACCACGGCAATGCGCGCCAGGGGCGCCGGCCGCACCAATGTCGATCGCTTTCTGACAGTGCTCAGAGTTGGCTTGATCGGCCTCATCACCATCGGGCTGCTGGCCTTCATTTGGCAGCAGATCGATCCGGGCAATGTGTTCGCAAAGTGGACACACGACGGCGAAGAAGCTCGCCGCTTGACCTGGGCACAGTTTCGCGGCCTGATCGTTTCAGGCCTTAGCCAGGGCGCCATGTACGGCCTTATCGCCCTCGGCTACTCGATGGTGTACGGCGTGCTCGGCTTCATCAACTTCGCCCACGGCGAGGTCTTCATGGTCGGGGCCTTTACCGGCTTCATCATGTCGAACAAGTTCGACGAAGCCGGTCTTTGGGAGGGCGGGGCCTTTATCCCGATGGTGCTGATCACGGTGATCGTGGCCACCCTCGTGGCGATGCTGACCGCCATCATCATGGAGCGGATTGCGTATCGACCGCTCCGGGGCTCCCCTCGATTGATACCGCTGATCACATCGATCGGTGTTTCGTTCTTCATCCAGAACGCGGTCATCCTGCTGTTCGGACCCGGCGCGAAGTCCTACCCCCGGAACCCCGACTGGCTCCAAGCGAAGTGGATCTTCGGCATCGAAGGCGTGAAGATCATCGTGATCATCGTCGCCGCAATCTCGATGGCCGGCCTCTGGTGGTTCGTCGAGCGCACCAAGACCGGCAAAGCCATGCGAGCCGTCGCCGAAGACAAAGAGATCGCCTCGCTCATGGGCATCGATGTCGACAAGACCATCGTGACCACGTTCGCCGTCGGCGGCGCCATGGCCGGTATCGCCGGCATGCTCTGGGGCCTGCTGTTCCGCTCCGTGATCGCAACGACGGGCTTCCTGCCTGGCATCAAGGCGTTCACCGCCGCCGTCGTCGGCGGTGTCGGCAACCTCGGTGGCGCTATGGCCGGCGGTGTGTCGCTCGGCTCGGCCGAGTCGCTCGCTCCCCTGGTGCTCCTCGAGCCCCTCGGTGTCGAAGGCGTCTCGCAGCTCCGAGACGCAGTGGCGTTCACGCTGCTCATCCTGGTTCTACTCATCAAGCCCACCGGCCTGTTCGGTGAGCGTCTCTCATCGGAGGATCGGGCATGACCGCGGTAACTCCTGGCGCCGCAGCTGCGGCAACCGAACTCGCCCCCGTCACCAAGGGCGCCTTCGACTTCGACTGGCCCGAGGCAATCCGCAAGGGCAGCATCGTCGCTCTCGTACTCGGCTTCATCGCTCTGTCGGGTATGCCCGTCGGCCTCGACGATCGCCCGTTGATCCAGCCGGTCCTGTCGCTCGGCTACTTGGCCCTGCTGTGGATCCCCTTCGTGCTTGGCTGGCTCAGCGGCAACGAAACGGTGCTCGAAGGCATGGCGGCCACCAAACGAGGCATGCGCGATGTGATGCGCGGCGATGTCATCGGCTTCGTCGGTGGCCTCGGGCTCTCGCTGCTGGTCATCCTGCTCAACGCATTCGACCTGCGTGATCCGCTCGTGAACTGGTCACCCCAGCTCATCGAGCTGCTGCAGTTCGACCGCGGTCAGGGCTTCGGCATTATCGCCTGGCCAATCATCGGTGGTGTGCTCGGCGCAGCTGGCGCTGGCTTGCACCTGCTGTCGCGCAGGCTGCGCAAAGCGGTGCTCAGCGCGGTCATCGCCGTGCTGTCCGTCGCGATCTTCGAGACATTCATCGTCGACGTCGTCGACTTCCTCGACGACCTGCTCTACTCCAAGGATGGCGGCCTCAAGGTCGTCGCTGCAGTCATCATCGCCGTGCTGGCGTTCGTTGCTTCGTACGCCGGCGCTGGCCGGGCCGTTGGTCAGGTTCGCACGAACTACCAACAAGCAACCGGTGCGGCAAAGAAGAGCCAGACGATCACGTTCATCGCCATCGCAGCGATTGCCCTGATCGTCACCCCGATGATCACCGGCAAGATCACCCAAGAGCTGCTCGCCAACATCGGCATCTTCTTGCTGCTGGCGCTCGGCCTCAACATCGTGGTCGGCCTGGCCGGCATCCTCGACCTTGGCTACGTGGCGTTCTTCGCCGTCGGCGGCTACACGACAGCGGTCCTCACTTCGCCGAACCGAGGCGAGGACTGGCCCGAGTGGTTCCCGACCATGCCGTGGTGGGGCGCACTGCTCGTCACCATCGTGGTCGCCGCCCTCGTCGGGTTGTTCATCGGTGCGCCGGTGATCCGCATGCGCGGTGACTACCTGGCCATCGTGACGCTCGGCTTCGGTGAGATCATCCGCATCCTGTTCCTGTCGGACTGGCTGAACGGTTACTTCAACGGCGCCCAGGGCATCACAAACGTGCCCGCTGCAGACTTCGGGTTCGCCCAGGTCAAGGGCACCGATCCCCGATCGGTCTTCTACCTGGTCCTCGTGTTCGCCGTGATCTCGATCTACGTGTCGTGGCGCCTCGAACGCAGCCGCCTCGGACGTGCATGGATGGCGATCCGCGAAGACGAATCCGTCGCCGAAGCCATGGGCATCAACACCGTGAACATGAAGCTGATGGCCTTCGTCGTCGGCGCCGTGCTCGCCTCGTTCTCGGGAGCAATCTTCGCCGCCAAGGTCGGCTCGATCTTCCCGACCAGCTTCTTGATACTCGTCTCGATCATCATTCTTGTGGTGGTGATCGTCGGCGGTATGGGCAACATCCTTGGCGTCATCGTCGGCGCGGCCGTACTCATCGGCGTGCTCGGCGGCCCGAAGCAACCCGGCCTCTTGGCCGAATTCAGTGAGTACAAGCTGCTCATCTACGGCGCACTGCTCGTCGTGATGATGCTGCAACGACCCGAAGGTCTCGTGCCGAACGCCCGCCGCAGCCGTGAGCTCCACCAGGACGAGTTCCTGCAGGACGCATGGCTCAAGGGCGAGGTCGACACCGACGATGACGGCGACGAACCCGGCCCCGCAGTGGAAGGAGCGCTGGCATGAGCCACCTGCTTGAGATCGAGGACCTGAGCGTCACCTTCGGTGGCCTCCACGCGCTACGCGATCTGAACTTCCATGTCGACGAAGGCGAAATCGTCGGCGTCATCGGCCCGAACGGCGCCGGCAAGACCACGTTCTTCAACATGATCTCCGGCATGGTCACCCCGACCAGCGGCGACATCCGGTTCGAAGGCGAATCTCTCCTGGGGCTCGACCCCAACCAGGTCACCCAACGAGGCATCGCCCGCACCTTCCAGAACGTGCGCTTGTTCGCCAACATGACGATCCTTGAGAACGTCATGGTCAGCCAGCACTGCCGGACCAAGCAAGGCGTGTGGGGCTCGCTGCTCAACACGGCAGGGTTCCGCAAAGAGGAGCAAGAGATCCGAGAGCACGCCGAAAAGGTGCTCGGGTTCTTCGGAAGCCGTCTTGTCGGTTACCGCTTGCAGCAGACCGCCTCGGTGCTGTCCTACGCCAACCGCCGCCGTCTCGAGATTGCTCGAGCGATGGCGACCAAGCCTCGCCTGATCCTGCTCGACGAGCCGGTGGCAGGCATGAACCCCAAAGAGTCGGCCGAGCTGACCGAGCTCATCGGCAAGCTTCGCAGCGAATGGGGCTTCACGATCGTGCTCATCGAGCACGACATGAACGTTGTCCGCGATGTGAGCGACCGAGTCGTGTGTCTTGACCACGGCGAGACCCTCGCCCAGGGCAGCTTCGACGAAGTCTCGAGCAACCCTGACGTCATCGAGGCCTATCTCGGCCGCCCCTTGGAGAAGCAGTCATGAGCGACACTCCCCTGCTCGAGTTCCGCAACATCAACACCCACTACGGCGCGGTCCACATCCTCAAGGACGTCAACCTCGCGATCTATCCCGGCGAGATGGTGTGCCTGCTCGGCGGTAACGCCAGCGGCAAATCGACCACGCTCAAGACCCTGCTCGGCATGGTCACGCCCACCTCGGGCGAGGTCGTGCTCGACGGCGAAGTCGTCAACGACAAGCCAACGAGCTACCGGGTTGAGCGCGGCGTCACGATGGTCCCCGAGAACCGTCGCCTCTTCAAGCGCCTGTCGGTGCTCGAGAACCTGCAGCTCGGTGCGTACCTGCGCAACGACAAGGACGGCATCGAGAACGACCTCGAGCGCATCTACTCGATGTTCCCTCGGGTCAAAGAACGGCTGAGCCAGCGTGCCGGCACCCTCTCGGGTGGCGAGCAGCAGATGGTCGCTATGGGGCGTGCCTTGATGGCGAGTCCTCGCGTGCTCTTGATGGATGAGCCCTCGATGGGTCTGGCGCCAGCATTGGTGCAGACCAACTTCGAGCTCATCCAGCAGATCCACGAAGAAGGCATTGCGATCTTCATGGTGGAGCAGAACGCCAACATGGCGCTCTCGATCGCCGACCGCGGCTGGGTCTTGCAGACTGGCCGTGTGGTGCTCGATGACACGGCTGACGCGCTGCTGCAGAACCCTGATCTGCGCAAGTCGTACCTGGGCGAAGCAACCAGCCACTAACCCATATGTCGCGACTCCCGGGCCGAACGGCCTCCGGGGGTCGCGCCGTAGTGCGTCCGGCTCAATCCGTCTCGCGTTCGGTGCCGACACCGGCACGATGAGTGGATGTCAGCGACCGATACTCACGATGGCTTCTGGCCCAACGTTGCCGCCTCGAGCCGACCCGCTGCGGCCATCGAAGCCAGAGCCCAGCCAATTGCGCTCGAGGCCGAGCCGATTGCCGCTGAGCCCGTCGCTACCGAGCCTGTGCCGATCGCCCTCGGCGAACCGGCCGCTTCCCCGGCCATCGACGCTTCGTCCGCCGACGATGCAACCGTGGATGCCGCAGCCGTGACGCCACTCGAAGCTGCCGTCGTGGCCGCCGATGAGCGAGCGGAAGCCCAGGCCGTCGCACCAGCGACCGACGTCATCACTGACCTCGCCGCGGAACTCGACGAGGACCAGCGGGTCGCTATGGAAGACGTCATCGACCTCGGCGACTTCGGCGCCGACCCCATCGAGACTGGCGTTGACACCGCCCAGCTCCACCACCTCCCCATCGTCGAGAGCGCCTCGCTCGGCGGTGGCAACCTCGACGCCGTGCGAGCTGCCCACCCACGCACCCTCGCTGCACACCGCGAGCTCGAGGCTGCGGTCATGACCGGCACCGACAGCTTCAGCGAGTTCGACCGCACGCTCATCGGCCTCATCGTCGCCATCGAGAACCGCTCCGGCTACTGGCAGGTCCACCTTCGCCGCCGGCTCGAGCGCTGGACGACCGTCGAAGAGATCAATGCCCTCGCCCAGGACTGGACCAAGGCCGGTCTCGCTGTCCGCGAGCGCGCCATGCTCGCCTTTGCCGTGAAGCTCACGCTCGTACCGGGCCAGATGAACGAGCAAGATGCCCAGCTGCTGAACTCGGTCGGCTTCGACGAACTCGACCTCCTCGAGATCGTCGACGTCATTGCCTACTGGGGATTTGCGACCCGAGTGGCCGAGGGCCTTGGTGTCTTCGTTGAGCCGTGGATGACGGACGGCGAACCCGTCTAGCGCACGAGCGGAGCGGCCAAGGTCGCACGCACCCTAGAGACTGTGCGAGCCTGTCACATGGCCCACATCGCAACGGTTCCCGACGAGGACTGGTCAGACGACGCAGCGCTTGCCGAGCTCTATGGGCAGGTCGTCGATCCGACCTATGGACGGGTCGACAACATCATGTCGATCCACTCGCTCAATCCGCGCGGGCTGGCCGCACACCAAGGCCTGTACTCGTCGGCAATGGCAGGAACGGCGAGCTTGCGCAAGGTCGAACGAGAGCTGATCGCTCTCGTCGTCAGCCTCGAGAACCACTGCCACTATTGAGTGACCCACCATCGGCGCGGTCTGCGCCGCCTACTCAAAGACGATGCGCTGCTGGCCGAGGTCGAGACGGACTGGCGTGCGGCAGCACTGTCCGCACCACGAGCGGCGATGCTCATCTTCGCGGTGAAGCTCACCCACAACCCCGGCTCGATGGATCACCACGACACTGAGCGACTTCGTCACCAAGGCTTCTCGGATCGAGACATCCTCGACATCGTCGAGGTCACGGCCTACTACGCGTATGCGAACCGAATCGCCGATGGGCTCGGAATCGCAACCGAATCCTGGATCCCTGACGACGAGTAACTCACCGATCGATGCGGATCTGACCGTCAACGTAAATCGAGATGCGGATCGCTCGGACACAGGCAGCGAAGGTCGCTTCGTCGACCTCGACGATCGGAAGCGGGCGGCCGTAGAGCTCGTCTGCGACGATCGCTCCGGTCGACAAGATCTCGTCGGAGTTCCGAACGATGAGCGCACCCGGCGAAGTGCCCGCACGAGCAGATTCAGCGATCACCGAGCTGGCTGAGCTCGAACCACGACCGCTCGCCATCACGACCACCGCACCGGTGAGGTTCACCCCGTGCTGGGGGTGATGCACATCGATCACCTGACCCGTTGATGAGTCGAAGCCGCCCCAGAAGCTCAGCGGCTCCTCGAGCACGACGACCGGGCCGTCGGCCTCGCCAGCGACGACGACCCGCTCTGCAGCAAGCTCGCTCATCGTGGGTCCTCCCACCAGGCAGCCGTTCGGCGTACGACGGCGCCAGCGACGGCGGACTCGACGCAGTCTTCGATCGGTGCGAGCGCTGCTTCGACATCGACGTTGCCGGGCGCATAGTGCGCCCACTTGGCTGAGTCGGTGAGTGCGAGACCATCGAAGGGATCCATCACCGGCGTGATGTAGGTGCAGGTGTCCTGCACGATCCGCACGCCGGCTTCGATCAGATCGTCAGCCCAGCCGCGCAGCTGGACTTCGTGCCAGACGGCTCTCGAGGTGTTGACGTACAGCGCAACGCTGGCATCGACCCGCCGGCCGTCGAGCAGCGAGTGCAGCCGTTCGAACTCGGCGACGCTGTAATGCGGTGTGCCGAGACAGACCGCGCCGAGCTGTTGACCAGGCGGTGGCGCAAGGCGGTCGTTGGCGGCGCGAAGCATCTGCGCCGTCACGGTCACCGTGCGGGTTGGGGGTCGGTCGTGCAGTGCGATGTCGAGCGTCTGTGCCTCGGGGGTCGAACCAACGGCGTGAAACATGCCAACGC
The DNA here is from genome assembly GCA_964513315.1 of uncultured Acidimicrobiaceae bacterium. Taxonomy (GTDB): domain Bacteria; phylum Actinomycetota; class Acidimicrobiia; order Acidimicrobiales; family UBA10347; genus UBA10347. The sequence goes on from CAZEMU010000065.1 coordinate 10,052, forward strand.
CTCCGGACGAAGCGGCCGATGCTCCCAAGGCCTTGAGTCGATACTCAGGCTGGCCCTCAGGAAGACCGACGATGACCGGAATCTCGACCCCGCAGTCCGCGCCAAGGAAATAGCCCAGCACGGGAGCAAGGGCATCGGAATCGATCAGCTCAGGACGTAGATCACCGAGCTCGTACACGACACTCCCCCGCCGAGCCTCATCGAGATGCAAGCCAGCCGCTGGCGCCCGACCGGTCAGCGCGGCGCAGATGTCGATGAAGTCCCCATAGCGATGCGTGCGGGCGCCAAGCACCGAGTTCGCGAACACGATCGCATTCGATTCGGCCCAGGCCACATGCTCCCCAAATGCGGGTCGTCGGTCGAGCTGGTACGGGGCACAGGTCCACGTCGGAGCGCATCCGAGCGCCACGTAGCCGTCCATCAGGCGGCGAGCGTCGGCTTCGAATTCGGCCGATCCACGGAAACGCCCCGGCTCGGCCAGATCGAGGGACGAGACATTGAGGGTGGACGGGACCGCAACGGTCGCGCCGTCGACCGCGAGTCGCTCGACGAAATCAACTCCCGACGGCCCGTGATACAGGCACGAGTCGATGTGAGCACCGCTGATGTCGAGCAGCGCCTCGGCGCCCATGGCATCAGCTACTCGAACGACGACACGCATCGCCAGGGCGACGCCCTCGCCTCGGGCGCCTTCGAGCAGGTCTTGGTCCCTCGGCTCGAGCGATACAGCCACAGTGTGAACCTAGTGCGCAACGTCGGCGCTCTTGGGCCGATGGGATCGCGTGAGGCCGAGAAACGCCAGGTCGTATCGTTGCTCGCCGATGAAGAACTCGTTCCAGCAGTCGCCTCGGTCAGCTCCCGCCAAACAGCGGGCCGACAGGCGTTGCGCCGCCAAGCAGTTGCTCGGCACAGTTCATCAGCGCTCGGTTTGCAACGCGTTCGAACCCGCTTCCGACGCTCACACGACGCACGCCAGCAGCGGCGAGATCATCGAGCGTGAAGTCCTGCCCGGGTAGACCGACGAGGACGTTGACCGGGACCCCGACCGAGTCCACGACTCGGCGTACCTGGTCCAGGGTGCGCAGCCCCGGCGCATAGACCGCCGAGGCACCGGCGGCTTCGAACGACTGGAGACGAGCCACCGTGTCATCGAGATCGTCGACGCCGTGTAACAGGTTCTCGGCCCGAGCGACCAGCACGAACGGAGCGTCGCCCATCGCTTCGGCCCCAGCGGCAATGCGTTCGGCTGCGAACCCAGCGTCATAGATGACAGGGTCGTCGAGCCCGGTGGCGTCTTCGATGCAGCACCCGGCGAGACCGGCGTCGATCGAAGCTCGCACCGTCGCGGCAACCGATGCTGGATCGTCGCCGTATCCGTTTTCGAAGTCGCCGCTGATCGGAATCGTCGTTGCCTCGTGCACCGCAACGGCATGCTCGATCGCCTCGTCGCGGCTCACCGCACGACAACCATCGTTGCGACCGAACGAGCGGGCGAGCGCCGCACTCGACGTACCGAGGGCCTTGAAGCCTGCCTGCTCCAACAACACGGCGATGCCGATCGTTGTTGGATTGGCCATGACGAACAGCTCGTCTTGGCGATGCAGCTCAACGAAACGCTCAGCCCGCTCGGTCGCAGTCATTCAGCCGGCCTCGTCGATGAGACCGAAGTCGCCGTCATGGCGCCGGTAGACGATGGCGGCCCGTGCCGTCTCGCTGTTGTGGAAGAAGTAGAAGTCGTGATTCACGAGCTCGAGTTCCAGCACGGCTTCTTCGGCTGTCATCGAGGCGATGTGGAACTTCTTGGACTTGACGATCCTTGGTGGGATCTCGGCTTCGGCCTCGGCTTCGGCCTGGTCAATGCCCGCTTCGACCAGCACGTCACCGTCGCCGCTCGCATGCCATCGGCGAATAAGTCTGGTTTTGAGTTTTCGAAGCTGTCGCTCCAGCTTGTCAACCGCGCCATCGATCGCCGCAAAGCCATCGGGGGCGGTGTGCTTGGCCCGGACGTGGTGGCCGTGGCCCTCGACGGTGACTTCGCACAACACGCGGTCAGCTATTCGAGGGTTCGCCTCTTCGACCATGTGCACTTCGCTGTGGTCGAGACCAGCGACGAATCGGTCGAGGCGCTCGACCTTGTCAGTCACGTATTCCTCGAGACGAGGGGTGATGTCGATGCGCTTGGAGCTGATTTTGACTTCCATGGACGGATGGTAGTTGGGTCACCAGTACCGCGCAGGCGAATCACTTGGAACGGTCCGCTGGCCCCAATTGGGTACGTAGCGGTGCGGCGGCGAGAACGACCGGGATGACGCGATCGGCTCCCGCATCGATCAGCGTGCGTTCTGCCGCCGCGAGCGTGGAACCGGTCGTCGTGACATCGTCGATCAGGACGACCAGCGACGGCGGGGTCGATCGGGCCCAAAGACGCGGTCCGCTCGTGCGTTCTTGCCTGTTGCGGCCGGTCTGGCGTGTGTCGTGGCGGCTGCGGCCGAGCAGACGACGAGCGGGCACGGCGAGCGAACGCGCAACCAGCCGTGCGATCTCTGCGCTTTGGTCGTAGCCGCGCCAGCGCAAGCGTTCTGGCGTCGCGGGGACCCAGCAAATGGCATCGGGATCGCCGGGAAGTAGCGGAGCGATCTGGCGAGCCGCCCAGGCGGCAACGCGCCGCTCGCGTCGGTACTTGAGGGCGACAAGGACCTGACGCAGGTCATCATTGAGCAGGAACCGCGCCCGAACCGGCTCGTGCGACCGGGCAGGCAACAGCCGGGACTCGCAGCGGGCGCAGACGGGGTCAGGATCCAGGTCATCGCAGACCAGGCACCGGCAGTCGAAGAACATGCACGAACGCTAGGTCCGGGGTGTGACAGAGTCGGCCCGCTACTGCCGCAGGCTCCAACGCCGACCATTCCACGGCCGCACGAGGTCCTCGAGTTGGACCCCATGACCGTCGGGTTCGATTACTTCGCGCAAGGTTCGGACGAACCCGAAGATGCCACGACACAGTTCGATGTAGAGCTGTGGCTTGCGCGGGTCGTAGACGAACACCACGTCTCGCTTGTCGCCACGCAGACCCACGGCGATGCCTCCGATGACGCTGTAGCCAACCGTCAGGTACTCGATCTCATCGACATGTTCAATGTCCTGAGAGAACAGCACCGCGTTGTCCACGGTGTTGAAGCCGACGAATTCGATATCCGAATGTCCGTCGACGGTGACGTAGCCCAGCGCCCGCTCATCTGAGAACGATGGATGCAGGTAGGTCTGCAGACGGAGTTCTCGGCCGAGCGCGAACGTCTCTGCGAAGAGTCGGAATTCCGGAGGCAACTCGAGCCCGAGCCTGCGCTCGATCGCATCGAAGTCAACGACGTCGGCGGACCCGCGGGCTTCGAGCAGCTCGAACCCTGTCTTTCCGGCATCGCTGGTTGGGCCAGCGATCGAAGAAGCCGTCCGACGTTGCGGACCTTCGTGGTTGTCATCCAGACGGACCCGAAGCAATGGGTCGCCCCAGTGCTCAAAGATGTCAACAAAGCTGACGCTGTCGAGTTCTTCTTCGGGTTGTTCGCACAGCAGCGATACGAACGCGAACACGTTGTCGGCCAGCGGCGTGAACTCGGGTTCGCCGTTGGGGTCGTAGTGCAGGATTCTGTCGCGATCGGGGCCGCGAAGAACAACACACACCGCTCCGACGATGGCGCTGGCAAAGGCCAGATAGCTGACCGGACCACCGGTCTGTTCGATCGTCTGCGCGCCTTGCAATGACTGCTCGAGGGTGTTGAGTGAGACGACTTGGACTTCGCCGAACCCTTCGACTGCGGTGGTGGATACCCATCGCTCGTCCTGGTAGTGCGGGTTGAAGAACTTCCGCTCGAGGAGTGCGAGATCACCAAGCTCGAACGTTTCCGCGAAAAGGCGGAACGCGGGCGGAAGCTCGATGCCGTAGCGGCGTTCGAACTCGGTGATCTGCTGGGTTATGTCGGTGGTTCTGGGTCGAACCAGCTCGAACCCTTTGCGTAATGTCAAGCCTGAGCAGCTCCAGATCTCAGTAGCGCCAGATCTCAGTAGCGGTAGTGGTCTGGCTTGTACGGACCTTCGACGGGCACGCCGATGTAGTCGGCCTGTTCCTGGGACAGTTCGGTCAGGCGCACACCCAGGTGGTCGAGGTGTAGGCGGGCGACCTCTTCGTCGAGGATCTTCGGCAGCGTGACGACGTCGGTGTTGCTGTAGCTCTCGGCGTTGGCGTGGAGCTCCATCTGAGCCAGCACCTGGTTCGTGAAGCTGAACGACATCACGAAGCTCGGGTGACCGGTTGCGTTGCCGAGGTTCAGCAGGCGGCCTTCGCTGAGCATGAGCACCGAGTGGCCATCGGGGAAGACGTACTCGTCGACCTGTGGCTTGATGTTGATGCGCATGACGTCGCTGAGCCTGTCGAGGCCCGCCATGTCGATTTCGTTGTCGAAGTGACCGACGTTGCCGACGATCGCTTGGTGCTTCATGCGGGCCATGTGCTCGGCCGAAATGATGCCGAAGTTGCCGGTCGTCGTGATGAAGATGTCAGCGGTTTCCATGACGTCTTCGATGCGGACGACTTCGAAGCCCTCCATGGCGGCTTGCAGCGCGCAGATCGGGTCGACCTCGGTGACCATGACACGTGCGCCTTGGCCCTTGAGCGCCGCAGCGCAGCCCTTGCCGACATCGCCGTAGCCGCAAATGACGGCGACCTTGCCGCCGAGCATGACGTCGGTGCCGCGGTTGATGCCGTCGACGAGCGAGTGGCGGATGCCGTACAGGTTGTCGAACTTCGACTTGGTAACCGAGTCGTTGACGTTGATTGCCGGGAACAGCAGCGTGCCCTCGTTGGCCATCGCTGCCAGGCGGTGCACGCCGGTCGTGGTCTCTTCGCTCACGCCACGGATGCCGGGTGCGATCTTGTGCCAGAACTGGTTGTCGCGTGCGTAGATCTCGCGGAGCTGGTTGAGGAACACGCCCCACTCTTCGCTGGCGTCTTCTTCGGTGTCGGGGACACCGCCAGCCTTTTCGAACTCGAGGCCCTTGTGGACCATCATCGTGGCGTCGCCGCCGTCGTCGAGGATCAGGTTCGGGCCTTCGCCGTCAGGCCAGTGGAACAGCTGCTCGGTTGCCCACCAGTACTCCTCGAGCGTCTCGCCCTTCCATGCAAAGACCGGCGTGCCGCTTGGTGCGTCGACGGTCCCGTCGGGACCGACGGCGATGGCAGCCGCAGCGTGGTCCTGGGTCGAGAAGATGTTGCAGGACACCCAGCGCACGTCAGCGCCGAGCGCAACGAGCGTCTCGATCAGTACAGCGGTCTGGATCGTCATGTGGAGCGAACCGACGATGCGAGCGCCAGCAAGTGGCTTCTCATCGCCGTAACGAGCACGGAGTGCGATCAGGCCGGGCATTTCGTGCTCGGCAAGGCGGATCTCTTTGCGGCCGAATTCGGCGAGCGACAGATCGGCGACCTTGAAGTCAGGCGTGTTAGTCATATGGCACCTCAGAGGTACGGCACGGGCAGTAGCCCGGCCACGGGTTGATTCAGTATGTGGGCGGGTTCGCTAAGGAACGTCGACCCGGCTGGTGTCGTCTGACACCCAGCGTCCGCTCAGCCTGAGTCCGACTCAATGCTATTCGCATCGTCGGGCGTTGGGGGTGTTGGTCGACGGTGTCGTTCGTCGCACCCGCTCGACTCAGGTTCCGGGAATCACTTGTGCCACGAAGGCGAGCTGTTCGTCGGTGTAATCGCCGTGTGGGCTTCTCGTCGGCGAATCCAACAGATAGGCAGCCACGGCTTCGGCGAAGTCGCCTGCGCCAACATCGAAGTCGGCCTGGGCTTCGCCTGCCCACCAGCCGGTGTCAATGCTTCGGAGTTCGAGCCAGCTTCGACGATCGGCGTCGTCGAGCATGTCGATGTCAACGGCGTGACCAAGCTCGTGGGCGAGGACGGCTGCGGCTTCGTCGATCGAAGTTACGGGACGGTCGAACAGCGTGACGGTGCGTTCGATCGTGTTGGTCACGCCACGCCAATTCGGATGCGTGTCCGCATGGACGACTCGCCACGACGGCAGCGCTGAACGAAAGTCCCAGCCAATCGCGGCCTCGATCGCCAGGGCACGCTCGGACAAGACAATCGGGTCGCCCGCAGGGACCTCGGCCAGGTCGCCCAGGTCGGCCGAGGCGACCGCAGGCGCGGTGCGTAGCGGGGCCGTTGGCTGGCTGGCCGCGACGGCCTGAGGCGGAGCGCTGTTGACCTCAAGCGTTGCCGTCTGGGTGGCTGGGTCGCGGACCAAGAAGAACGCAGCCGCAAGAACGCCAAGCACGAGGAGACCGGACAGCACCGGTCCGAGCACACGAAGCGCCGTATGGGTGCGACTGGCTTTGCGGCCTCGTTGGCGGATCCGCTGGCGGATCGCATAGGCCGGTTCGTCGAGCGTGACCGCGAGCGTGTCGAGATCGTCGTCGCGAAGCCCGATGACGGTGCCGGTAGGCATCTCCTCGGCCCGGACGAGGTGCACCAATGACACGTACCGCTCGAGAACGTCGTCAGCCTGACGAGACTCGAGGGGCAGGCTCAACTCATCGATACGGATGCAGTCGTCAACCAAGTCGATAACGAGCTGGCCCCGACCCGGAGACTCGAAGGGGCGCTCGACTTGGTACAGGTCGAGCAGCGTTGCCATGGTGGCCTCGTCGACCAGCAGCGTGCCCCGCTCAACCTCGTTGAGCTGGCGAGGCGAGAACACACAGTTCGATCGGCGGGAAAGGTCCTCGACTGTCAGGTCGCTGGCCACACGCGACGAAGTCAGCAGCGCTCGAAAGCGAGCTGAGGGCACCGTCGA
>CAZEMU010000065.1:17002-23337 GCA_964513315.1 uncultured Acidimicrobiaceae bacterium
CGTCGTCGACGCTTTCGGCTTCGTCGATCAACATGACGGGGATGCCGTCGGTGATGACGTAGCGGCGCTGCAGACGCGGGTTGTAGAGGCCGTCCTCGTCGCCGAGGTACAGCAGCGGGCCCTTGTCCTCGGGACAGGCGAGCACGGCGAGAAGTTCGGTTGCGAGCGGCATAGCTCGCAGGTTACGGGACCTCGGCCATGATTTCCTGCACTTCGGCAACCCGAGCTGCACACGCATCGGCATCGCCTGCTTCGAGGTTGAGGCGCAGCAGCGGCTCGGTGTTCGACGGCCGCAGGTTGAACCACCAGTCGCCGAAATCGACCGTCAGGCCATCCATTCGGTCCGAAGTCGCGCCCTTGGCTTCCATGATGGCGGCGACGTGGTCGATGACAGCGTCGATGTCGTTCACGGTCGTGTTGATCTCGCCCGAGGCGACGTAGCGGTCGAACGGCTTGCGCATCTCGCTGAGCGGCACGTCACTGTTCGACATCATTTCGAGGATGACGAGCGCAGCGATCAAGCCAGAGTCGGCCCGGTAGTTGTCCCGGAAGTAGTAGTGGCCCGAGTGCTCGCCGGCGAAGATCGCTCCGGTCTCGGCCATCTGCTGTTTGATGAACGAGTGGCCGACGCGAGTGCGTACGGCAGTGCCGCCGCCTTCGGCAACGACTTCGGCGACCGTCTTCGAGCAGATCAGGTTGTGGAGCACGGTTGCGCCGGGCTCGCGCTTGAGGATCGAGGCTGCGACCATGGCCGTCGTGATCGATCCGGACATAGGTTCGGCCCGTTCGTCGACGATGAACACACGATCGGCGTCGCCGTCGAAGGCCAAGCCAATATCGGCACCGAGCTCGCGGACACGGGCCCGCAGGTCTTCTTGGTTCTCAGGCTGGATCGGATCAGCCGGGTGGTTCGGGAAGGTGCCATCGAGCTCGGGATACATGTGATCGAGTTCGATCGGCAGACCAGCGAACGCAGCAGGAACCACCAGGCCGCCCATGCCGTTGGCCGTGTCGGCGACAACCTTGAGCGGCTTGAGCGCCGAGGTGTCGATGAACGTGTGCAGGTGGGCGACGTACGCGTCAAGCACGTCTTGGGACTCCATCGAGCCAGGCTCAGCGACGGGGTCAGGCTGAGGGCCAGCGGCCGCATCTTTCATGGCGTACAGGCCGGTTTCGCCCGAGATCGGTGCGGCACCTCGACGACACATCTTGATGCCGTTGTAGCCAGCTGGATTGTGGCTGGCGGTGAACACGGCGCCGGGAGCGTCGAGCTGCCCAGCCGCGAACGAGAGCTGATCGGTGGACACGAGGCCGACGTCGACGACGTCGAAACCCTGGTTCATCAGACCGCGGGCGAAGGCTTCAGTGAGCTCAGGACCGGAGGGACGCATGTCACGGCCGAGAAGCACGCGCGTGGCTGCTGGATCGTCCTCGCGAAGGAACCGGGCAAACGCGGTCCCAAGGCGTCCGGCAATGTCGGCATCGAACTGGTCGGGATACGTGCCACGGACGTCGTAGGCCTTGACGATCAGGTCCAGGCGCTGCTGTAAATCGGTCATACCTAAAAAGGGTACGGACGGAATAGCGAGAAATGAAGGGGTGGCGGGAATGATGTCCCGTACGGCCCGGTTGGATAGAAGCCACAGATTCGTCGCTGCGCGCCAGACGGCTTCGCGGACAAGCACATGTCGTACCCCCGGCGACATGCCCTTTCACCAGATCGGACCTACCCTTAACTCATGGCGAAACCCCCTCCTCCCCCTCCGCCCCGGACTGACGGCAGCGGAGAGAATCGCTTCCCCAAGACCGACCCCCGCTGGTCACGCTTGCTGCTCTGGCTCGCGATGTTTGCGGTCTTGGCCATCTTCTTTGTGCCGTCGTTCGCGCCGTCGAACACCGGCGACGAGATCAGCTACGACCAGTTCATCCAACAGGTCCAGGCCGGCGAGGTCTGCCGCGCCGAGATCAACAACCTGACCGGCGAGATCGAAGGCAACTTCGCTTCGGCCGAAGGCGAAGCGTGCCAAACCGACCTTGAGCTCATCGAAGCGAACCCTGCGTTCACCAGCAAGGGCCCGATCGAACTCAGCGAAACCGACCGTTCGATCCTCGACAATGCCGACGGCCTGTTCCTCAGCTTCACGACGCCGCAGTCGTCGTTCTGGGCCAACCTGATCCCGCTGCTGCTGCCCATCGGTCTGCTCATCGGTTTCTTCTGGTGGATGCAGCGCCGGGCCCAAGGCCAGATCGGCGGCATCATGTCGATCGGTCGCAGCAAGGCCAAGACGTACTCGACCGAACGTCCCGGCACGACGTTCGAAGACGTTGCTGGTTACGCCGGCGTCAAGCAAGAGATCACCGAAGTTGTCGAGTTCCTCAAGGAGCCCGAGAAGTACGCCGAGATCGGCGCTCGCATCCCCAAGGGCATGCTGCTCGTCGGTCCTCCCGGTACCGGTAAGACGCTGATCGCCCGTGCGGTCGCTGGCGAAGCTGGCGTGCCGTTCCTGTCGGTGAGCGGCTCGGACTTCATGGAGATGTTCGTCGGCGTCGGCGCAAGCCGTGTCCGTGACCTGTTCGAATCGGCCCGCAAGATGGGCAAGGCCATCATCTTCATCGACGAAATCGACTCGATCGGCCGCAAGCGTGGCGCCGGCCTCGGCGGCGGTCACGACGAACGTGAGCAGACGCTCAACCAGATGCTGTCCGAGATGGACGGCTTCGAGGCCACCGAAGGCATTGTCATGATGGCGGCCACGAACCGCCCCGACATCCTCGATCCGGCGCTGCTGCGTCCGGGCCGCTTCGACCGCCAGGTCGTGGTGCCGCTTCCTGAGCTCGATGACCGACTCGCCATCTTGCGTGTCCACGTCAAGGGCAAGCGCACGGCTCCCGATGTCGATCTCAACACCGTTGCACGTGGCGCTCCCGGCATGAGCGGTGCCGACCTCGCCAACCTGGTCAATGAGGCTGCGCTGTTTGCCGTCCGTGGCGGCGACACGATGATCCGCATGCAGCACTTCGAGTCGGCACGCGATCGTGTGCTGATGGGCCAGAAGCGCGAGTCGACCGCGCTGAGCCCGGCCGAGAAAGAGGCGATCGCCTACCACGAGGCTGGCCACGCCGTTTGTGCTGCGGTCCTGCCAACGGCCGATCCGCTCCACAAGGTGACGATCATTCCGAGCGGCATGGCCCTCGGTGTGACCATGCAGCTCCCTGAGTCCGAGCGCCACATCTACCGCCAGGACTACATCGAAGATTCGCTGGTTGTCCGCATGGGTGGTCGTGTGGCCGAAGACATGGTCTTTGGCCAGATTTCGACTGGCGCGAACGACGACCTCGTCCGCAACACCGACCTCGCTACCAAGATGGTCCGCGAGTGGGGCATGTCCGACAAGGTCGGACCCATGGCGTGGGGTTCCGACGGCGAAATGTTCCTCGGCGACCAGATGGTGTCGAGCAAGAACTACAGCGACGAGACCGCAACGATGATCGACGAAGAAGTCGGCCGCATCCTGCGAGAAGCCGAAGACCGCTGCCGTGACACGCTCACCACGCATCGCCTTGGCCTCGACCTTGTTGCTCGGGCACTGCTCGAACGCGAAACGATCAGTGGCGAAGAGGTCGAGCGCCTGCTCGCCCATGCCCAGTCCGGTCCGAGTGAGACGGCGCCCCAGAATGCGGCCCAGCTCATGCAGTTCCCGGACGCTCCGGTGAACCCGACCGACAACTAGCTGCGGGCTCACCCGTGATCCTCACGCTTTTGGTGATGGCCGTCGTCGCACTTGCGGCGGCGGCTCTCGCCTTTTGGCAACAGCAACAGCGTCGAGGCGCCCCCACTGCGGCCCGAGGCGAACCGCCGACCAGTCTTGACCGAAGCGACTTTCGCGCGCCTCGGGCTCCGTGGCTGATTGCGGTCTTCACGTCAGCGACGTGCTCGTCGTGCGCTGCGGTCCTGACCGAACTGTCGAGCCACGAGAGCGGCGAGATCGTCGTCGTGGATGTCGAGATCGGTGTCGACCCCGAGCTGCACAAGAAGTACGCCATCGACTCGGTACCGACCGCAGTCATCGCCGACGCAACCGGCGACGCCAAGCTCGCCTTCGTCGGACCGCTCGGACCTGAGCATCGAACCGCCTTGGCGACAACGCTGCACGGCGCCCATGATCACCATGACCACGATCACGGTGATCACCACGACCACGATCACGACTAGCGCCCGAGGGTGAGCCAGATGCCGCAGGACCAGTACACGCATGGCCATTCCGCATCGGTCGTCGACGCGCACGCCACCCGCACAATCGCAAACTCGGCGGCCTATCTCGAGCCACACCTTGCGCCGGGACAACGCTTGCTCGACGTCGGCTGCGGGCCCGGCACCATCACCGCTGAGTTCGCCGCACGAGTCGCTCCTGGCGAGGTGCTGGGCATCGACATCGGCGCCGACGTGATCGAGCGAGCATCTGAGTCGTTCCCCGACATCTCGTTCGGAGTCCAGGACCTCTACGCACTCGACAGCCCCGATGACTCGTGGGACATCGTGCACGCCCACCAGGTGCTGCAACACGTGAGCGACCCGGTCGCGGCGCTCCGCGAGATGCGCCGCGTCGCCAAGCCAGGCGGCCTTGTCGCTGTCCGCGACGCTGACTATGCGGCCATGCACTGGTCACCTCAGAACAACGAGCTCGATCGCTGGCTCGACGTCTACCGCACCGTCGCATATCAGAACGACGCCGAACCCGATGCGGGCCGTTGGCTGCTCGGGTGGGCGCGCGAGGCCGGCTTCACCGAGATCACTCCGATGGTCAGTACTTGGCTGTTCGCCAACGACGCTGGCCGGCAGTGGTGGGGCGGCACCTGGAGCCAGCGTGTCGTCGAATCCTCGCTGGCGACCCAGGCAGTCGAGATGGGGCACGCCACAATGGACGAGCTACAAGAACTTTCCGCCGGGTGGACCCGGTGGAGCAATGAGCCCAACGGATGGTTCGTCGTCGTGCACGGCGAGCTTCTCTGCCGGGTCTAGGACCTCTCCCGAGGAGCGCACATGACGGCCACCACGACCTCCACCGAACTCAGCGTCGACGCGATGCTCGAAGATCTGCGGACACTCGTCGAGATCGAATCGCCGTCGCGTGACCTCGACGCATTGCAGACCTCGGCCCAGGCTGTCGCACAGATCATCGAAGCGCGCCTCGGTGGCACTGCCGAGCTCATTGACAGCGCAGGCGGTCCGCACGTCCACTGGCGTGGCGGCGGCGACCCCAAGGTCCTGATCCTCGGCCACCACGACACGGTGTTCCCGCTCGGCACGCTCGAACGACGCCCGTTCGCGGTCACAGATGGCCGGGCGACTGGCCCTGGTGTGTTCGACATGCTGGGCGGGCTCGTGCAGGCCGTCCACGGCATCGCCAGCCTCGAAGACCACTCGGGCGTCGAAATCCTGATGAGCGCCGACGAAGAAGTCGGGTCACGAGCCTCTCGAGCACTGATCGAAGAACGCGCTCGCGTGTGCGGTGCAGTCCTCGTCCTCGAAGGCGCCGCCGACGGCGGAGCCATCAAGACCGGCCGCAAGGGCTGTGGCACCTTCTACGTCGATATCGCTGGCCGGGCGTCACACGCTGGCCTCGAACCCGAAGCAGGCGTCAACGCGCTCATCGAAGCATCACACCAGGTGCTGGCAATCGCCGAGATCGGCCGCCCCGAGATCGGCACCACGGTCACACCAACCGTCGCCCACGCCGGCACGACCGACAATGTGGTGCCAGCCGAGGCTCAGGTCATCGTCGATGTCCGCGTCGAATCCGGCGCCGAGAAGGACCGCATCGAAGCCGCATTCGCCGGGCTCCAGCCTCGCCTCGACGAGGCAACGCTCAGCATTAGCGGTGGCGTGAATCGCCCGCCAATGCCCGAGTCGTCCTCGACTGAGCTGTTCGCCCTCGCCAAAGAGCTTCTCCCCCACATCGAGGGCAAGGCGGTCGGCGGCGGCAGCGACGGCAATTTCACTGCGGCGATCGGTGTGCCGACCCTCGACGGTCTGGGTGCCGTTGGCGGAGGCGCACACGCCGACCACGAGTACCTGGTCGTCGACAAGATGGTCGAACGCGCCGGGCTCGTCGCCGGCCTCGCTCGCGAGATCCAGCAGCGCTTCTAGACAGCACCATCACGGGCGCGACAACAGCTCGCCCGGACACGCGTCGCGATAGCTCTGATTGGTTGATCTCGATTCCGTCGCCCATCGCTTCCGCTCGCCCGCCCGGTCACGCTCACGGATCGCCTCGGGGCTCGGTCCAACGGTCGGATTTGGCTCGGTTGCTTTCGGAGCAGAGCGGGTCGAGGTT
>CAZEMU010000066.1:0-14842 GCA_964513315.1 uncultured Acidimicrobiaceae bacterium
GCGCTGGAGGTGTCGCTGGAGGTGCCGGGGGCGCTGGAGGTGCCGGGGGCGGCGGAGGTGTCGGCGGAGTGGGCGGCGCTGGAGGTGGCGGCGGAGTGGGCGGCGCTGGAGGTGGCGGCGGCGGCGGCGGTGGCGGTGGCGGCGGCGGTGCCGCAGCTGCCTCGTTCTCGCCCGACGTCGGTTCCTCGTGCTCGGCCATGATCCCGTCCTTTCTGATCCGCCTGACTGTAGGTCAGGGGAAATTCACCGCTGGTGTGCTGAACACCACCATGTCGAGCGTCCGCCGACCGTGCCATGCATCATGGCAGCTCCCTCTGCCGGGCAGGGAGCTTCGGCCCGACGAGCCTCGACATGATCGCCCAGATGCGAACCTCCTCGCTCGTACAACTCATCGAGCATCGGGACGAGCTCAGCGTCGAGACGTAACACATCATCAGCACCAAGTTCGTTTGCGATGCGTCGAGGATCGATTTCGGCTCGCCAGCACAACTCGTCGGCGAGCAGGTTTCCGAGCCCAGCCAGACGCTTCTGATTGAGCAGCGCCGCCTTGAGCGCAACCCTGGTCTTGCTCAAGATCGCGCTCAGCTGGCCTTCGTCGAGCTGCCATGCATCTGGGCCAAGTCCGTCGAGGTCCGGATCAAGCGATACGCCGCCAAGTCGTCTCGGGTCGTTCATGACGAGCGAGCCACCGTCCTCGAGATGGAGCACGAACCGGTTCCAGTCGGGGTCGAGCCGCTTCGACGAGTATTCGAGTGCATCGATCACGGCGACGTCGTCGACGACGAGGCGCCCGGTCATGCCGAAGCGCAGGCCGAGCGCGCCAGCTGTGGTTTCGAGCCACATGAGCTTGCCTCGCCGACCCGTCCCTTGGATGCGTGCACCGGCAAGGGCTGTGGCGAGGCTCGATGCATCAACACCTTTGAGGTACCAGTCATCGGGCGCCTCGATCGACGCAACGGTCCGACCGACCACAGGTTCGGCGCCGCGCCGGTACATCTCGATTTCAAGGATTTCAGGCACTACTCGCCTCCTATCGGTGTCGGCACGTCTCGCTGGGGCCAGCCGCGCATCCACCAATCGGCGACTTGTCCGGTACCTCCATACACCCTGTCGGCTGCATCGGTCGGGGCGAGGCCAAGGCTTCGGTGCATGACTTCGGCGAACGCCTGGAGTGTGCTCGGCTCGATCTGGCCGGCCTCGTCGGCAGTCGCTTGCATGCCCCGCGCAAGGCTCGCTCCTTCGTCCCAGGCCGCTCGGTCGGTCGGGATCGGCATGAGCGCGAGGTCTCGGGCCGAGACCTTGAGCGCTCGAATCGACAGTGCCGTACCGAAGCACGATGCTGCGACGTCGGCGCTGACCGCAGGTGTCATCACGAGCGCCAGCATCCGCCAAAGCTCGTCTGTGTCGTCGAGATCGTGCGGCTCAAGCGAAATCGTCGGTGTGGCCGGAACCACGCGGCCCGACTGGTCCGCCCAGGCTTCGAGCACCTTGGTCTGGGTTGCGATCAGGACCTTGGGGCGGCGGCGAGCCTCGACCCAACGTCCGAGCTCGGGGTCGTTGCGTTCGAGTGCGTCAGCGTCGAGGGCTGGAGCCAAATAGCGCTCGCCAGCGAAGCGGAACTCGGCGCTCCCCCATCGAAACTGGAACGGGTCGAGCATGCCGACGGTCGCCAACGGCCGGACACTGCTGAGATCCTGCACGCCAGCCTCGTGGACGCGAACCTCGTGGACATAGGGCGCCAAGCCATAGAACTGGTCCCGAAACCCGGCGGTCACCGTGGCAAGGTCACCAACAGTCAACGTTGATGTCACGCTGCGGCCAAGCCGGACATCGGGGATTCCCGTGATGCCTGCTCCGATTCGACCCCAGTCCTCAGCAGGTGGAGCGGATGGACCGGCGTCGAGTTCGTCGAAGTCCCGACCTCGCCATCGACGGATCTTGGGCGTCCGCGCACCTGCGGCATCGCCATCGGTGCGGCGCAGCAGCGGAGCGCAGACCTCGACCGAAGCGTCGAAGACTCGCCCGGCACTGACCCACAGACCATCGAGCCGGGCGTCTTCGTCGATGCGGCCTCGGACCGCTTCGCCGTGGCGGGCGGCGAGGACCGAAACGGGCTGCACCATGACGAGCTGGCCGCCGGGATCGACAGCGTCGAGCGCTGCGGTGAGAAAAAGCCAAGCCTCGTCGGTGTAGGCCGTCACCAGATCGCCCCAACGTGCTCGAAGTGCGTCTCGGCGTTCACCCGCATTCGTCGAACGCATTCGGAGCTGACTTAAGAACGGCGGATTGCCCACCGCAACATCACAGTGCGGCAGCTCATCGAGCAGGCCGTCGCCGACCTGCAATGACGACATCGGCGCCGGTTCGAGAGCGTGACACATACGCCACAGTGACAACGCCGTCTCGGCAACCGCGACCGCAACGGGATCGTGGTCGCAGCCAGATAGTCCAGCCGCAGCTTCGGCTGGCGCCACGCCGGAGGCGACCAGCGCATCGGCGGCGGCAAGCAGGAATGCTCCGCCGCCAACAGCTGGGTCAAGTACGCGGGCACCTGGAGCGATCCAATCGGCGTCCAACAATCCGACCAGTTGGGCTGCGATGTCGGCCGGCGTGAGATGCACGCCCCGACGCTTGCGAACCTCGCCCGACAACAAGGTCTCGTACAGATGCCCCAGGTCGGAGGGAGCACCGGTGACGATCGGGCAGGGCTCAGCGCCGGACGGTAGGCCATGATTCTCGATGAGACGTAGGCCGAACCCGTCGAGCGACGCGCCGAGACGCTGCGCTTGCGTTTCCGCCCACGCCGCGACCGCTTGGCCAGGCGTCAGCTCCTGCGTCGCTGCCCAGGCAGCAACCGCGTCTACACCGACAGATTTCGTCGACGGCGTCGACTCACTGGGCGAAGGGATCCCAACCACCGAGATCGTCCAAACGTTCGTCATTGGAGAACATCTCGACGATCGGCTGCTCAAGACCAAGGCGCTTCTGCAACCGCTTGACTTCGAGCTCTTCGTTCCAGATCGACAGGGTCACGGCCACACCGCTGTTACCGGCACGAGCGGTACGGCCCGAACGGTGCAGGTACGACTTGTGGTCCGAGGCGGGCTGATAGTGGATCACCACATCGACATCGTCGACGTGAATCCCACGAGCAGCGACGTCGGTCGCCACGAGCAGCTCGATCTCGCCGTCGGTGAATTCTTTGAGGGCACGCTCGCGGCTCTTCTGGCGCAAGTCGCCATGGATCGCGGCGGCAACCACACCAGCCTCGTTCACCTGCTTGACGAGCCGGTCGCACCCGTGCTTGGTCCGGCTGAACGCCAGCGTGCGGTGGGCCGCACGGGCGATCGCAGCGACGACCTTGGGGCGATCCATCTCGTGCACCAACAAGAAGCGGTGCTGCATCGAGTCGACCGTGGTGGTGTCGGACTCGACCTCGAAGCGTGCGGGATCGTTCTGGTAGCGCGAGATCAGACGGTCGACGACACCATCGAGGGTGGCCGAAAAGAGCAAGGTCTGATGTTCGCCAGGCACGTGACGAAGCAGCCACTCAACCTGGGGCATGAACCCCATGTCGGCCATGCGGTCGGCTTCGTCGACGATGACGTGCTTGACGTCGTCGAGGCTCACTTCTTTGCGTTCGATGAGGTCGATGAGACGACCCGGTGTGGCGACGATGAAGTCGACGCCCCTCTGGAGCTTGTTGATCTGCTTCTCGATGTCGGCGCCGCCGTAAATGGCGGCGACGGTGCGGTCGAGCAGTTCAGCAATCGGCGCCAGCTCATCGTGCACCTGCACGGCAAGTTCGCGGGTCGGCACCAGCGCAAGCGCATGTGGCCGCTGCTTGTCTGCCTTTTCGAGCTGATGCAGCACGGGCAGGCCGAACGCAAAGGTCTTGCCCGATCCGGTCTTGGCCTTGCCACAGACGTCTCGACCCGTGATCGCATCAGGGATCGACATCGCCTGGATCGGGAATGGTTCCGTGATGCCCCGGCTCTCGAGTGCCGTCACGATGGGCTCTGCAAGGCCCAAGTCAGCAAAAGTTGGGCTCATCGGAGCGGGGTCGAATCGTTCATCACCGCTGGGGATGGTACCCCTGTCGGCCCCGACGCACCCATGACCCGGTCGGGAATCCGCGTAAAGCGGCAGCGGGACACCCGCCTCGGCATGGCCGAATCGTTGGCGTTTCAGAGCTCTCGCATGACGACGCGTCCGTCACGGACCGGCACACCTTCAGCCCGCAGAAGCTTGGTATGGCGTTGCTCGCCGCCCGGAACCAAGCGTCCGTTCGCGGCCACGATGCGCCACCAGGGCACCCCGGTGCCGTGTCGCCGGAGTGTCGAACCGACGGCACGAGCGGCGCCAGGACGGCCAACTTCGGCCGCCACCTCGCCGTAACTCATGATGTCGCCAGGTTCAAGCGAACCAACCAGATCCAGGACCGCAGACTCGAACTCGCTCAGCTCGAGCGGCTCATCGTCGTCACTCACGACGGAACGAGTGCGACGACCTCGATCGCTTCAGGGAAGCCCTTGACCTGGACCGGCCCGATCGGGATGGCCTCGGTGTTCACCATCATGGCGGACACGAATTCTTTGGGAGCCAGTAGCTGGCCAGGTTGGGCCAGATCCGCCAAGCGAGAAGCCAGGTTCACGATCGAGCCGATGTAGTCATCGCCTTCGAACAGGATGACTGGGCCGGTTGCGATGCCAGCTTTGAGCGGAAGTGGCTGGTCGTTCTCGCTGAACAGGCGGCGCAGCTCAGTCATCGTCTCGGCGATCTCTTCGGCCTCGACACCGACGAGCATCGCTCCGTCGCCGAGCCATTTCGCGATCCGCACACCATGACGAGCGCACACCTCGCGGGTGACGGCCCGAAAGAACGTGAGCGCCCGAACGGCGACCTCGTCGCCCTCGCTTTGGGTATAGCTCGTAAAGCCGCTCAGATCGACGAACCCGAGCGTGCGGGTCACTCGATTCCCGTACGGGTTGCCAGCAATAAAGGCCACCGAAGCACCCTACTGAGTCGGTGGGTCCCGACTGCGGGAGTTGTCTCAGCAATCTCGCCCCGGCTGGAGCGCCTGCTTACTCTTCTTCGTCGCTGGCGGCCGCCGCATCGTCGGCGTCGTCAGGCATGTCCTCCGCGTTGTCATCGTCGCCGGCGACCTCATCAAGGACAGCAGCGTCGACGGCGTTCTTGTCGGCCCGTGCGTTGCGCAGCATGTACCCGGACACGAGCAGGATCAGCCCCATCAGCCAGAGGTTGACGCGCAAGCCGAGGATCTCGGTCGCAGGGTCAATGCGGATCGCTTCGATCCAGAGGCGGCCGATCGCGTACAGGCCGGTGTAGACCCAGACGAGCTTGCCGGTCTTGAGCAGTCCACGACGATCGATCCAGAGCAGCACGGCAACGATGCCGAGGTTCCAGAGTGATTCGTACAAGAACGTCGGGTGGAACGTTGCGATGTTGATCGACGTGTCCGCGGCATCAACGCCTTCGGGAAGAAGACTCTGGTCGATTACCGACCGTCCATCGACCACAGTGCGGGGCCAATGCGCCCGGTCAATCTCGAGACCCCATGGCAGATCGGTCGCGCTGCCGTAGAGCTCCTGGTTCCACCAGTTGCCCCAGCGGCCGATGGCCTGCGCCAGCGGAATCCCCGGCACGATCGCATCGGTCGTCAGGTTCTTCGGCAGGTCGCGGTTGCGGATGAACAGCAACGCGCCGATCGCGCCACCAGCAATCGCACCAGGAATGCCCAGGCCGCCATTCCAGATCTCGATCCACTCATTCAGCGGCTTGGCGTCGGTAACGACGTGGTATAGCCGTGCGCCGATAACGCCGGCTGGCACGACCCACATCAGCATCTCGATCGCCGTGTCCGGATGGATCCGGCGCTTCGCCAGCCGAGGGCGAGCGAGCACCGTCGCGGCGATGATGCCGAAGCCGATCATGAGCCCATAGAGGGTCAATGGCCGAGGCCAGATGTCGATCGTGTTGAACGACGGGCTCGGGATAGATGCCAGTAGGACCATCGCGGTCATCAGTATTCGCCCCTGCTACTTCGTGGAAGTGGATTGCATGCGATTGGGTATCCCGCAAGCGGGTTTTCTGGGCCAGCCAAGACACCGTAACGCAACAGATCCGGTCGAGCCGCCGAAGCGACTGACCGGATCTGGCAGCGTTGGATGGTCTGATCAGATGATCTGATCAGGCAATGATGTCGACGGTCGCTCCGACCGGAACGGTCTCGGCGATCAGTTCGATGATGGCGTTCGGTACTCGAACGCAGCCCGAGGACACGTACTGGCCCATCAGGTCAGGCTGGTTCGTTCCGTGCAGCGCCAGCTTCGGCATACCGCCGCCACCGAACGTGCCGAGTGCCTCGCTGAATGCAGCGATGCTGAGCACCCAGCTGCCGTACGCCGGACCGAGCGATCCGCCGGAGATCTTCTCGTCGATGTAGGAACGAACGACTGGCGTTGGGCGGCTCTCACGGCCCATCACGGCGATCTGTTCGACGATGAGCTCGTCGCCCTTGTAGACGTTGACCAGGTTGTCGGAGACGTCGATCGTGATGTGGTAGTCGTGGCGCTCTTCGGTGAAGAAAGCGGTCTGGACCCAAGCCGTAGTGCCGTTCGGGCGCACAGGGACCTGCACGAGGGCCCAGTTACCCGTGGCGTCGTACTCTTCGACGCGCAGTGCGAGTCGGTTGCCGAACACGGTCTCGGCGTAGAGCGGGTATTCGAGCTCAATGCCATCGATGGCATTGATGTCGTAGATCGTGGTGGCCGAACCGTTTGGTGCGTCAAAGGTCGGCACCAGCTGCACGTCGTCGTTGACGTGGAGGACGATGTTCTCGTTCGGGCCAGCTTCGGCGACCTCAGGGGCTGGAGTTGGCGCTACGAAGGCCGCTTCGAGCTCTTCGACGTCGAGCTCGGTTGGATCGTCGCCCTCGAAGGTGATCGGCGCAGTGGTCGGTAGCGCTTCGACCGCAGTTGGCGCATCAGCGCCCGCTACTGGTTCGGTATCGCTACCGCCGCCACATGCGACGGCGATCATCGTGAAGACGGTAAGAACGGCGAGTGCCCGTGCTACCGACCGTGATTTTTGCATGGTTTCAACCCTGCCTATGCGTGTCTCGAGACGGCGCGTATGCGTCGTCGTGCCCGGCAAAAGTATCCCTGCGCGACCCGAAGAAGGAGGTAAAGGCATCATTGCGGGATCGTGACGGCCCGCACACCGCATCATTCCAACGACTCTGGCCCTCGATGTGACAAACGCGACGGCTCGGGGAGCCCACGAACAGCCGGTAATGTGCCGAGATATGTCAGACCTGATCGATCTTGGCGGTGTTTGGGCCTATCTGGCCGACACTGCTCGGCCTGGGGCTTCCAACAGCGGCATCGTTGCCGACGACGATGGCCTGACGGTCGTTGATGCCCAGTTGACGCCTCGTTTGGGCGCCGAACTACTTGCGATCGTCGAAGGATTCGGGCTTCCGATCCGCCGTCTGGCGCTCACCAGCTCGCATATGCCCTTCGTTGGCGGGTCCAGCGCGTTCACGCTGCCTGCCGTCTATGGCACGGCGCAGGTCAGCGACCATCTCGACCAGCCCGCCAACCTTGCGACCTGCTGCGCGCTGTACCCCGATGATGTCGACGACCTGCTCGCCATCGAGGAAACAGGGTGTCGTCGAGTCACCCACACCGTCGACGAAGGGGCGTGGCTGTCGCCTTCGGTGGTCGCCGCTCCCCTCTCGGGCGAACTCGACGAGAACCTGATCGTGCAAGTCCCCGAGTCCCAGATCGTGTTCGCGGGCGCCATGTGCTCGTTTGGCGTCGTGCCAATGGCCGGGCTCGGCAATCCTGCGGCTTGGGCCGATGCGCTCGACACGATGTTGCAGTGGGGGGAGATCTTTGTGCCCGGCCATGGACCGATCGGCGGCAACGAAGAAGTCGAGACCCAGCAGGCCTATCTGCGGGCATGCGTGGCCGCCGAAGGCGATCCCGGCGCACTGGCCGACGGCCCGTGGAAGGAATGGCCGGGCCAGGAGTACCACCGGGTCAACATCGACCGCGCCGCTGCGCTGGCTGTAGGCGATCCCACACCGCAGCAGTCGATGCTGCAGCTTCTCGGCCTCGCCGAACTGCCGCCCGCCTGAGCTACCTGCCGCTCGCAACCAGGGTTAGGCAAGCCAGGCGGTTTGCCATGGTGCGAGCACCAGTGCGCGGTCGCGGACGAGGTCCGTGCCGCTGCCAAGATCCGTGCCGCTCACCAGGTCGTGGGTCGACGCCCAGTCCGGGACGCCGAGCGTGATCTCGGACCCGGTGACGTTCTGGATGGCCAGCAGGCGTTGGGTTGACGAGCGCCGCTCAATCGCGACCGCGCCCGGATGGAGCACGTGCACGATCTGGTCAGCTTCGGGAGCGAACGCCGACTGTCCACGACGGAGCCGAATCAAGTCGCCCAAGCCGGCGAAGACATCACGACGCCAACCTGAACTGATGCGCTCATCGATCACGGACCGTTCGAGCTGCACCCGGTTGATGTCTCGTTTGTGTTCGGTGCGAGCGACGGTCTCAATGTCGCCGGGCGTTGAGAACAATGAGTGGATGTAGAACGCTGGCACTCCTTGGACCGCGAGCATGACGGCATGCGCAGCGACGAATCGATGCCACGTTTCGCCATCAGTGCCCGAGAGCAAGTCGGCCAGACTGACATTGAGCTCGTAGGGCCGAGGACCGCCCGGAGCGCTGTACATCGACCAGTCGCCACCGGTCGCCGACGCTCGATCGAGCAGCACCTGGAGCTCATCGGGCGATACCAGATCTTCGATGGGGCGAAGCCCGATGCCGTCGTGACTCGCGATGAAGTTCAGGAACGTGCACCCCGCCGGCAGCGCTTCGAGGCGACCGAGCCAGCCGGTGAGTGCGTCGCCTCGTTCGGCGAGCACCGACCACACGATCAGCGGCGCGAGCGTGAAGTTGTAGATGACTTGGGCTTCGTCGCCGTCGCCGAAGTAGGCGACGTTCTGATCGTGAGGCACGTTCGTTTCGGTGATCAGCAGCGCCCCCGGACCTTCGGCTTCGTTGCCCATGGCGTCGACCAGGGTGCGGAACAGCTTGACGATCTCGTGGGTCTCGGGGAGATGCACGCACGTGGTGCCGAGCTGCTTCCAGAGATAGGCGATGGCATCGAGGCGCACCCGGGTAGCGCCGCCTTCGTGCAGGTAGTGATGAAGGATCGAGCAGAACTCGACCAACACGTCGGGGTTCGAGAAGTCGAAGTCGATCTGATCGTGGCTGAATGTGGCCCACGCGTGGCGGGTACCGCCAGCGGTCTCGACCGGAAGCAGCAGGTCATGGGTACGGGGTCGAACGACGCTTGTCGTATCGGCGTCGGCGTCGGCCGTTGTGTACCAGTCGCGGAACGGTGCTTCGTCGGCGATGAAACTTGCGAACCAATCACTTTGGGCTGACCCGTGGTTGCACACCAGGTCGACCATCAGGCCTCGGGACTTGGCGAGCGCTTGCAGATCCGGCCAATCGCCCAGCCCCTCTGCGATCGCTCGGTAGTCGACGATCGAGAACCCGCCGTCGCTGCTCGACACGAAGAACGGCAAGATGTGGACCGTCTCGATCAGGTCATCAAGGGGCCCGTCAACCAGGCTCGCCAACGAGCGAAGGTGGCCGTCGATTCGGTCGTGTTCGACCACAGAGTCGCCATAGGTGATGAGCAGCACTTCGGACTCGCCCGGGAGCGCTGTGCGAGGCGTAAACGTCAGCGCACCATCAAGACCGAACGTGGCGAGGATCCGGTCGCGAACTCGTTCGAGCTGCGCGTCGTCTGCGCTGCGATAGACCCGACCCAGGTGTCGGTCAATGCGTTCTGCGACCGTGGTTATTGGAAACGATTCAATCGGTGTCGCGGTCATGGCCTGCTTCGTTCTCGAGTCCCGTCGAGCTGTCGCCCGCAGAGCGATCGCTGGCAGCGTCGATCTCGTCGGCGAGTGGATCCATCGGTAGACCAGCGGTGTTCACATCGAACTCGACGTTGTAGCGGGCCGCATAGCTCGAGATGAAGCCCTGCAAGGTCGCCGACACGGGCAACGCCAGCAAGGCTCCGACCGCACCGAGGATCGCCGTACCGGCAATCACCGAACCAAAGGCGACCGCAGGATGTACCTCCATCGTCGAGGCCGTCACGCGTGGCGCAATCAGGTAGTTCTCGAACTGCTGCCAGACGACCATGAAGACGATGACCCACACCGCACTAATCGGCCGATCAGCCAGTGCAATGAGGACCGGAAAGACTGCGGCAACGTAGACGCCGACGACGGGCACGAATTGACTGACGAGTCCGACCCAGATCGCAAGCACAAGCGCGAACCGCACGCCCATCATCTCGAACGCCAGCCAGTGGACGACAAAGGCGACCACGACCAGCACCATGCGAGAAACGATGTAGCCGCCCGTCTTGAGCATTCCGATGTCCCAGACCTCGAGAACTCGCTTCTGCTGGTGCGGCGGGAGCATCGAGCACAACGTACGGCGGAACTTGGGACCCTCGGCGACCAAGTAGAAGGTGAACAGGGCGATCGTGAAGATATCGAACAGGGCGACCACGACCTGGCCGCCAAAGTCGACCAGACCGCCCGCAAGATTGGTTGCGCGACTTCGAAACTCGCCCGACTCGCTCACGACCTGTTGCAGTTCAGTCAGGTCGATCTGGTCATCGATGTTGTTCTGGAGCCACGACTCGAGCGACGTGATCCGTTCGGGCGCCTCGTTGACAAGATCGGTGATCTGTTCCGCGATGACCTGACCCATCGCGATACCAAACGCGACGATCCCTCCGACCAGCACCAAAAAGATCGTCGCAGTGCCGAGGCCGCGGCGGACCCCTCGGTGTTCGAGCGAGTTGACCGCCGGCTCGATCGCAAACGACAGGAAAATCGAGATGAAGATGATGATCAGCAGCCCGCGCAGCCGACCGATGACCCAGGCGGCGGCGTACAAGCCGACAACGGCCACCACGATGCGCCAGATCGCACCATTGATCCAGCTCGGGACACCTTCGCCGCTCATCCAGCGCCAGCCCTGTTGACGGGGGACGGCGGCCTGGCTTGCGAGCCGTTGGTCCATCGGTGGTACGTCGGCGCCGTCGGACCAGACCGACGACAGGTCGCCAGGGCGGGGCGCGCCCGGCACCGGTGCGCTTGGGTCAAGCGGCTTGTTGTCTTCCGACACCCAGATCCCCCGGCGCGACTCGTTCGGGTGGGCTGTGCGTCGCTGGGTAGCTCAGCTACAGCCGCTCGTGCTTCCGCAACTCTGGCACGCGTAGCAGCTGCCTGCACGCACCATCATCGTGCCGCACTCCATGCAGAGGGGTGCTCCGCTGTCGCTGGCCGAAAGTCCGAGCGTGAGCGCTGGCTGGGCTGCGACAGGTTCGGCGGCGGGGATGGAGCGTGGCTCGGGGATCAGATCGAGGCCGGGCGACGACGTCGTGGTGGCTTCGACGACACCTGGGAGCGTCGGCTGCGTGCGCTCATCAACGGTGAAGATGTTGAGCGCAGCGCGCTCTTCGGGCGTCAGGTAGTCGATCGCCAAACGGCGGAAGAGATAGTCGATCAGGCTGTTCGCGATCCGAACATCAGGATCGTCGGTCATGCCGGCCGGTTCGAAGCGCATGCCCACGAACGCCTGCACAAACGCGCTGAGCGGCACGCCGTATTGCAGGCCATGCGACAGCGAGATAGCGAAGGCGTCCATGATTCCGGCGAGGGTGGAGCCCTGCTTGGACACGCGCACGAAGATCTCGCCGGGGCGACCATCGTCGTACTCGCCGACGGTCACGAAGCCCTTGCAGTCGGCGACCCGGAACTCGAACGTCGATGAGCGGCGAGCTCGCGGCAGCCGCTGGCGAACCGGAACCGCAGCGACAGGCTCGACGACAGCGAGCGCCGTTTCCGCAGAGCTGTCGTCAGCAGTCGAGTCTCCTGAGGAGAGCGGCTGGGCAACCTTGCAGTTGTCTCGGTAGACGGCGACGGCCTTGACGCCGGTGCGCCATGCTTCGATCAGCAGGTCTTCGATGTCGCTCGGCGTTGCGGTCTCGGGCAGGTTCACGGTCTTGGAGATGCCGCCGGACAGGAACGGTTGCACCGCAGCCATCATCGACACGTGGCCAGAGGCACTGATCGAGCCTTGGCCCACCGAGCATGCGAATATGTCGAGGTGTTCGTCATGGAGCCCTGGTGCGCCGTGGATCGTGCCATTGGTTTCGAGGTGCTCGACAATCTCGTCGATGCGCGTCGGGGCGTAGCCAAGCTTGCGCAGCGCCCGAGGGACGGTCTGGTTGACCATGGCGAGGAAACCGCCGCCGACAAGTTGCTTGTGCTTGACGAGTGCAAAGTCAGGCTCGATGCCGGTCGTATCGCAGTCCATCATGAAGCTGATCGTGCCGGTCGGTGCAAGCACCGTGGCTTGGGCGTTGCGTACACCG
Source organism: uncultured Acidimicrobiaceae bacterium (assembly GCA_964513315.1). Taxonomy (GTDB): domain Bacteria; phylum Actinomycetota; class Acidimicrobiia; order Acidimicrobiales; family UBA10347; genus UBA10347. The sequence continues at coordinate 12,505 of CAZEMU010000066.1, forward strand.
GTGTGCTCGGCGAGTTCGCAGGCGTCATCCCAGACCTGCTGGGCAGCGCAGACGAGCTCGGGTTCGGTTTGTGCGACGTCGATGTCACGGGCCGCCGAACGGTGCTTGTCGAGTACCGAGATCATGGCGTCGCGGTCGTCGGCGTAGCCCTCGTAAGGGCCCATGCGAGCGGCGATGCGGGCGCTGGTGCGATAGGCCTCGCCGCACATGAGCGACGTGATGGCGGCCGCAGTGCTGCGGCCTTCGGCGCTGTCGTAGGCCTTGCCGGTCGCCATCAGCAGGGCGCCGAGGTTCGTGTAGCCGAGGCCGAGTTGGCGGTAGCGGCGGGTGTTCTTGCCGATCGCTTCGGTCGGGTAGCTCGAGTGACCGACGAGGATCTCTTGGGCGGTGATCAGGGTCTGGCATGCAGCCCGGAAACCTTCGATGTCGAACTGGTCGTCGTCGCCAAGGAAGCTGAGCAGGTTGAGGCTGGCGAGGTTGCACGCGCTGTTGTCGAGGTGCAGGTACTCGCTGCACGGGTTGCTGGCATTGATCGGGCCGGCTGATGGCGAGGTGTGCCAGCGGTTGATCGTCGACTCGAACTGGACGCCCGGGTCTGCGCATTGCCACGCAGCTTCAGCAATCGAGCCGAGCAGCTCACGGGCGGGAACGGTGTCGATGGTCGAACCGTCGGTGCGAGCGATCAGGTCCCACGGGCGGTCGTCGATCGCGGCCCGCATGAACTCGTCGCTCAAGCGAACCGAGTTGTTGGCGTTCTGGTACTGCAGCGAGTGGATGTCGGCGCCGTCGAGCGACATGTCGAAGCCGGCGGCAGCGAGGGCCCGAGCCTTGTCTTCTTCGCGGGCCTTGCACCAGATGAATTCGTCGACGTCGGGGTGGTCGACATCGAGCACGACCATCTTGGCGGCGCGGCGGGTCTTGCCGCCGCTCTTGATCGTGCCCGCCGAAGCATCGGCGCCACGCATGAAGCTGACGGGGCCGCTCGGATGGCCTCCGCCCTGCATCTGTTCCTTGGAGGAACGGATGCGGCTGAGGTTCACGCCAGAACCGGAACCGCCCTTGAAGATGCGGCCCTCTTCGACGTACCAGTTGAGGATCGAGTCCATGTCGTCGTCGACCGACAGGATGAAGCAGGCCGAGGACTGTTGGGGCACGTCGGCCACGCCGATGTTGAACCAGACCGGCGAGTTGAACGCCGCTCGCTGGTTCAGCAGCAGCCAGGTGAGTTCGGAGCGGAACGTGCCCGCCTCGGCCGCATCGGCGAAGTAGCCGTCAGCCTCGCCCCAGTCGGCGATCGTCGACACAACGCGGTCGATGACCTGGCGCAGTGACCATTCACGTCCTGCGGTGCCGAGCTGGCCCCGGAAGTACTTCTGGGTGACGATCTTGCCTGCGGTCTCGGACCAGTTCGTCGGAAACTCGACGTCGTGTTGTTCGAACACCGTCGAACCGTCGATCGCGTTGGTGATGACGACCGAACGGCGTTCCCACTCGAGTTCGTCGTCGGGGTGCACGCCCTCGATCGTGAACCAACGGTTGAGGCCAATGCGTTCGGTCGCCGAGGCAACCGAGTTCGGGCCGTTCTGGTCGCCGGGGAGGGCCTGATCCGATGCGAGTGCCATGAGTGTCCGTCCCGTGCTGTCCCATGACAGCTTGTCGCATGTCCGAAACTGGTGCAACGCCTTGGCACACCAGTCTGTTCCGAACGCCGCCCTGTTTCCGAGAGGGTCGGCGTCGCAAAAAGAAGGTGGGCGCATCGCAGCGCAGCTCAGGTCACAGGTCGAGGATCCGGGCCTCTTCCTGAAGGTTTCGCTCTCGACCCACCACGGTCTCAGAACTTGCCACAGGCCGAACTGCATGCTGCTGCGATACGCCCGAGGGACAACTTAGGGATTTCATCTGTGGATTGCCACAGGGATTTGTTGTGGATATCGCGGTGGATTTCGGGGGGATTTCCACAGGCAGCCGCAGTGGCCGCCCGGTTGTCCCACGATGCGGGATGGGCGCGACAGCAGCTCCCGCAGTTGCAACAGTCACTGCTACTGGGCGGGTCGCTGACGCGTGAGGGCTCCTAGCCTTTCGATGTGCCTCTCCCCTCGCAACCGCCAGGCGTGCCCGAGACTGGCGGTTCGCCCGGTTCCGTTCTTATCATCGGTGCGGGTCCGTCCGGAACAGCCGCCGCGATTGAGCTCTGCCGGGCCGGCCACCAGGTCACCATCGTCGATAAGGCGACGTTTCCTCGGGACAAGTGTTGCGGTGACGGGCTGACCTCAGGAGCGTTGCGCCACCTCGATCACCTCGGCGTGCATCCTTCGTCGGTTGCGTCGTGGAAGCCAGT
>CAZEMU010000066.1:14942-20858 GCA_964513315.1 uncultured Acidimicrobiaceae bacterium
TCGACGCACCGCACCCAAGAGATGGCCGGACTCTGGCGGGATCTGCTGACCCGACCCCACATCGCTGAGATCATCGGCGCTAACGCCGAGCCCGAGGGAACGCACAAGGCGTGGCCAATCCCGGCACGGGTCGGCGAACTTCCGCTGACCGCACATCGCCTATTCTTCGTCGGCGATGCGACGGGCGCGTGTGATCCGATGACGGGCGAAGGCATCGGCCAGGCGCTCCAGACGGGCATGGGTGCAGCCCAGGCGATCATCGAGGCAGCCTCTCCGGCCGAAGCGGCGTCGCTCTACGAGGCGTCGACCGAGGCCGAGCTGGCGGTCGACATGCGGTTCGCTTCGACGCTCGGCAACGTCCTCAAGACGCGGGTCGGTGCTGAGTGGTCGCTGCGTACCGCCGGCATGACGGGCTGGACCAGCCGCAACTTCGCCCGCTGGCTGTTCGAGGACTACCCCCGTGCCGTGCTCGGCACCCCGGGCCGCTGGCGCAAGGACCTCTTCACCCAACCCGGCGCCTACAGCTGACCCGACCGTCACTCCCCCAGCCCGCTACTTCTCGCCAATTTGGGCTTCTCACCGATCTGCAACCCGGTTTCCGGGACTTGCATCGGTGAGAACGGATGGAGGTCAGACGCGGCGCCAGATCTCGAACTGGGTGTCGTAGGGGTAGTCGAAGGCGTCGCCGAGGTGGGCCACGGCCGCTCGCAGTTCGTCGGCCATACCGGCTTGGACGTCTTCGTCGAGAGCGGCGATGAAACTCGTGGACAGCAGGCGCGCGACCACGAGGTCGGGGCTCGATGGAAACGGATTCGGCCACGACGCTTCGCGTTCGAGTACGAACCGGTCGTCGGCTTCGATCGCTCGTCGCCAGTTCATCGTGTGCCAGCGTGGCGTGTCACCGGCGTAGCGGTCGGAGATGCGGGTGTACTCCTGGACCCACGACTCGGTTTGGTTGCGAACGTTCCATAACGTGACCAGCGCTCCACCGTCTACGAGCACCCGGCTGATCTCATCGAGTGCGGGTCCGTAGTCGAACCAGTGGAACGACTGCGAGGCGAGCACGATCTGTGCGGACCCATCGGGCACGGGGATGGCTTCGCTGGTGCCGGCAACGGCATTGACCGCAGGGAGGGCCGCCTCGAGGCGTGCCCGCATGGCGTCGACTGGTTCGACGGCGGTGATCTCGACGCCGCGTTCGACCAACGGCGCGGTCGCGATCCCCGTGCCAGCTCCGAGCTCGACCCAGGCGTCGGTGCCAAGGTCCGCAATCAGGTCGTCGAATGCAGCGGGCAGGTAGTTCGGCCGACCCGCCGCATACGTGTCCGACTTCCGTTCGTAGCCTTCGGCCGCGGCGTTGTGGATGCCCGTCATGAGCGCCATCCCGCGGTGCGTTCATCGGTGCGCCACAGGTCGTCCCAGGGCGGCGCCTGACCTTGGATGGCGTCGGTCCGCGCCGGATCGATGGCGTCGCTGAGATGAGCGAGCGCGGCAGCGGCGACCTCTCGCATCGAATGCGCCGTCGGGTCGTTCTTGCCCAGGTGGCACTCGATCGTCTCAGCTCCGAAGTGCCCGACGAGGCGCGACGCAAGCGCATCAATCAGGCGTTCGACCTCGCCCTCGGGCAACCCAGAAGCGCCGAGACGCTCGTTTAGATCGATCCAACCGCCCTCGTCAACGTCCACGTTGTCATCGTCGCGCGGCTAGGGAGTCTTGATCAGCATGCCGCCGTCGACAACGAGCACCTGGCCGGTCGCCAGGTCGTTCATGATGAAGCCCATCACCGCATTGGCAACGTCTTCGGGGTCGCAGACAGCCTGCAGCGGCACGTTGCCGGTCACGTGGTTCGCGACGGTGTCGTGCACGTCCTCGCCCTGGCCTTCTTTCCACCAGCGGCCGGTGATGAAGCCTGGAGCGACAGCGTTCACGCGGACCTCGGGCGCCATAACACGAGCCATCGTGACGGTGAGGTTGTTCAGCGCGGCTTTGCTTGCGCAATACGGCAGGGATGAGCCGACGCCAGCCACGCCGGACACCGACGAGATCGACACGACGTGGCCTCCGCCGTCGGCCTTGAGGTGCGGTGCGGCGGCCCGCATCATCTGGAACGGACCCATCGTGTTGACGGCGTACAGGCGGTGCCAATCATCACTCGTGATGCCGTCGAGGTCGTGGTGCGGCACGAAGACGGTCGTGCCGGCTGAGTTGACCAGCACGTCGAGGCGCCCGAACACTTCGGCAGCTTCGGCCACCATCGAACGACAGGCGTCATCATCAGCGACGTCGCCCTGGACAGCCATGCCGCGAGCGCCGAGCGCTTCGACCTCGGCCACGGTTTCTGCTGCGGCATCAGCCGAGCGGCTGTAGTTGATCGCCACGTCGCATCCTTGGGCGGCGAATGCGAGTGCACATGCTCGCCCGACGCCGGTGCCGCCACCGGTGATGAATGCTGCCTTGCCATTGAGTTCCATCCGGCGATTCTGACACCGCCGCGCCACCCACCGCGAACGGGTGTCAGGCACCGTTCGGGTGCGTGGCCTTTGCGGAGCGGTGGCGACGTGCCACGCTGGGCCGATGACGCAGCGCCGCCTTGGTTTCACTGTCCCGCTCAACGGACCTCTCCACACGCAGAAGGACCAGATCCAGCGACTGGAGCAGCTCGGCTATACCGACCTCTGGTCGGCCGAAGCAATGGGCCACGACGCATTCACGCCACTGGTGTTGGCGTCGCAGTGGGCGCCGTCGATGCGCCTCGGCACGGCGATCATCCCCGCGTACACACGTGGACCTGCACTGATGGCTTCGACCGTTGCGTCGATGGCCGACGCAGCGCCCGGTCGCTTCGTCTGTGGGATCGGCACCTCGTCGAACGTGATCGTCGAGAACTGGAACGGCATCCCGTTCGAAGAGCCGTACAAGCGAGTGCGTGACTCGGTTAGCTTCCTGCGGGCCGCACTCTCGGGCGAGAAGGTCACCGAGGACTACGACACGTTCTCGGTCAAGGGCTTCCGACTCGGGGTGCGCCTTGAGCAGCAGCCGCCGATCATGATCGCTGCGCTCCGTACCGGCATGCTCAAGCTCGCCGGTCGCCTGGGTGACGGTGCGATCATCAACTGGTTGTCGGCCGAAGACACCCGCACCGTCACCGACATCGTGCACGAAGGCTCAGGCGGTGAGCCCCGTGAGATGGTCGCCCGCCTGTTCGTCGCGCCGACGACGGATCGCCAGTCGGTGCTCGACAACGGCCGCTTCGCCATGGCCGCCTACCTGAACGTGCCCGTCTACAAGGCGTTCCACGAATGGATGGGCCGCACCGACGCACTTGGCAGCCACTGGGAACGTTGGAGCGAAGGCGACCGCAAGGGCGCACTCGGCGAGATCCCCGAAAAGGTCGTCGACGACCTGATCATCTCGGGATCGATCGACGAGTGCCGGGCCCACATCGACCGCTACTTCGACAACGGCATGACCTGTGCGTCGCTGTCGATCATGCCGTTCCCCGGCGTCGACATGGACGAAGCAATCGAAGGCCTGGCCCCGAACGCATGAACGGCACCATGACCACACTGCGTAGCCAAAATGGTGAACATCATGTGGCGCGAGGCCCAAGTGGTGGGAGCGCGTCGCAGGGTTGGGTTATGGTGACCCTGTGACCGCAATCACCGAGAAGACCGTGATCGAAGAAGCACTCGCCGTCATTGACGAAGAGCTTCTCCACCTCAATGCACGCGACATGGTTCGTGCGTCTGATGTGACCAACCTTCTGCTGGATCTGCGTCTGCTTCTCGCTCCGGCGGCAACGCCGGTACAAGAGCCCGTCAACGTCTGAGTCAGGGCAGCGGCGCGAGCCGCTTCACCAGGGCCCCAAGCGCGGTGCCGACCGCAACGCCACCCATCACGTCGGACGCGTGGTGGATGCGCACATAGATGCGGCTGACGGCGATCAGCCCCGCCAGAGCGCCGTAGACCGGGGCAAGGCGGCTCTTGTCAGCTAACAGCACTGCGGCCATCGTCGCTGAACTCGCATGGCCGCTCGGGAAGCTGCTGGTGCGCGGAATACGCAGCCGTAGCGGCCGGGGTACTTCTTGGATCGGCCGTGAGCGGTTGAAGATCGACTTCACCACGCCGTTGACCAGGCCACTCTCGATCGCGAGTGCAGTCACCAGCCGGATAGCGGCCCGCTCATTGCGCAACGTGAGCGCAGCTGCACCCGTGCCGAGCAGATGCCAGACCAGGCTGTGGTCGCCGAGTTCACTCGCGCCGTAACAGATCCGGTCGATGACCGGATGGCCGCGCAACTGGTCGAACCACTCGTCAACGACATCGTCGAACGCATCGACGCCAGCGAACCGATCTGCGGTGGCGGCCACTTCCGAACTCACGCGGTGATCCTAGGTGCGCAATGTGGCACCTCCCCCTCGGTTCTCACCGACTCCAAGCCCGGATTCCGGGCATCAGATCGGTGAGAACGTTTGAGCGGGCACGAGATCGGTGAGAACGCGCTCGGCTTGTTTAGGCGGGCACGACCTCGACTGGGATCCCGTTGAGGACCGCGTTGCCGGACAGCAGGTCGAGCGGCGCGTCGTCGGTGAGCGCATTGGAGTTCACGCCTGGTCGGGTACGAGCGGTGTGCATCTCGATGCCGTCTTCTTCATAGCCCCAACCGTGGGGAAGACAGACCACACCGGGCATGACTGCGTCGGTGACTTCGACCGGGGCCGTGACCTCGCCGACGCGGGAGCGCACCGTCGCTTTCCCTTCGGGCGCAAGACCGAGGCTGGCGGCGTCGTCGGGGTGGACCTGCAACGTGCACTGCTCGCGCCCTTTGATGAGGACGTTGACGTTGTGCATCCACGAGTTGACGGTGCGCAGATTGCGGCGGCCGATCAGGCGCAGCCCTTCGGTCGCCGCCGGGGCAGCTGCGAGACGAGCCATGTCAGCGACGATGGGTTCGGGAGCCAACTCGACGGTTCCCGTTGCGGTCTTGATTCCGCCAGGAAAACGCTGCTGCAGCGGCCCGAAGTCGCGCCCGTGCGGATGATCGTCGATCAGCTTCTGCAGCGTGATGCCGTCGGGTGTCGCTCCGAAGTGGTCGCCGAACCGAGCCACCCGCAGCTTGAAGTCGATGACCTGTTCGGACCACGTCCACGGGGCGAGTTCGGCAAGGATCTCGTCGCGATCACGGCCGTGGATCGGCGACACGGATCGTGCGACTTCGGCATCGACCATCTGGCCGATGAGCTGATCGTGCACGGTCTGCGGATCGGCGTCGGCGCCTTGGCCTCCGAGCACGAGCGACAGGCGGGACAGGATCTCTTCTTCTCGCATCGCGTCGGTCTCGAACACCGGCGGCGAATACTTGGCGAACGCCCGCAGCATTGCGGATTCGAACACCAGGTCGTAGTGGCTGCGTTCGAGCGCCGAGGTCGGCGGAAGTACCACGTGGGCTCGCTTGGCGGTTGCCGTCATGTACGGATCGACGACGACCAGCAGGTCGAGCTCTTCGAGTGCGTCGGCGATGCGAGCCGAGTTCGGGAACGACCGGGCCGGGTTGCAGGCCAGCACGACCATCGCCTTGATGTCGCCAGCTGGGTCGGTGATCTCTTGGGCCAGCGTTGCGGCAGGAAGCTCGCCTTTGACCTCGCCGAAGCCGCTCGCCGGGCCCTTCCAACGACCGAGCTGAAAACCGCGGCCGCCGGGCTGCGAGGGAGCGAGCAGCTGGGTTGGCGAGCTGTTGAACATGACGCCGCCCGGCTCGTCGAGATTGCCCGTGAGCGCGTTGAGCAGGTCGGTCGCCCAGCTCGCCAGGGTGCCGAACTCGGTGGTGTGGGCGCCCATGCGACCGTACGCAGCGGCCGAGTCGGCGGCGGCGAACTCTCGAGCGATGCGCCGGGTCGTGTCGGCGTCGATGCCGCA
>CAZEMU010000066.1:20958-23122 GCA_964513315.1 uncultured Acidimicrobiaceae bacterium
TCGGGCAGCGGGAACATGTCCGGGCGACCCCACATAAGGCCAGCGCTGACGTGCTTCGGCATCTGATCGACGGTCGACGCGGAGAAGATGTTGCGCGTACCGGCGGCCATCAGAACCGGACGGCCGTAGATCATGCCGCCGAGGTTGTGCGTCGACGGGTTGCCGAGCACGACGCTGAGCGCTTCGCGGCCGTGGGCGTCGAGCACAGGGGTGAGCCGACGTTCGATCTCGGCGAACGCTTCGTCCCAGGTCGCGTCGATCCAGCCGTCTTCGGTCCGGATCTTCGGAGAGGTCAGCCGGTCGGGGTCATCGTGCAGTTGCTTGAGCGTCGAACCCTTAGGGCAGATGAAGCCCTTGCTGTACGGGTCGTTCTGGTCGCCACGGATGCGCACGATCTGGTCGCCCTTGCGGGTGATCTCCAGCCCGCAGCAGGCCTCGCACAGCGGGCACGACCGGAAGTGGAGGGTCGTCGGGGCATCGGTTGCGGCGTCGCTCATGGCCCGAAGGTAGCTCGCCGTACGAGGCGGCCCTGCAACGACCGCCACTGCTCGCTATTGCAGCTGCCTCCATTTGAAGCCGTTGTGCATTTCAAGCCGATTCGTGACGCCGATTGCGTTCTGCCCGAGTGTGCCCAGGAGCATGAGGGAACCGCCGTAGATCGGACTAGTGAGCGGCCACTGCCACCAGCGCTGAGCAAGCTTGATCGTTCGCTGCCGTTTCTCGTCGACGAACACCGGCTCTCGCTCACTGGCCTCTTGCGAGACCAGCTCGCCATCGACGGTGTAGAACGATCGCTGTTTGGTTCGGTGGCCGTAGACCTGGAGGACATCAGCTTGGCCTGGTGGAATCGAGAGCTCCATCGCCCCACCCGCTATCTCTACGTGCCATCCGCGAACGAACCGCAGCTCCTGGTCATAGATCTGGATCCGCCCAGTGGGGTCATGGGCAACGGCGTAGTGGCCAGACGCAAGTTCGACGGCGTCCACCGATCGCCCGATCGGCCACTCCACTGATGAGGGAATCAGCTGTCCGGCACCCGCAGCGATCGGCGCGAAGAATGCAGCGATACCGACAATCGTCACGACGCTGCACCCGTGGAGCATCCAATAGTCACGCCTCGGCATCTGGCCGCGGATGCCGATGAAGGGATACACCAACACCAGAAGAACGCAGAGTCCGCCGAACCCCAAGAGCACCAACGCGAGACCCATTGCTACCCAGGATATGGGCGTCCAGATTCGCGATGTCACCAACCGGCTGGCCGGGCAACGGTGCCCCTCGCTCCTTGAGGGCCGGCTTCTTGGGGACCGGGCTTCGCTGAAGAATCGGTTCAGCCGACGATCAGTACCAGCCCTCGCACTGGCCAACGAACCCAGCCTGCATCACGTCGTAGGCGTTGCCGTCACCTCGGCCCTCGGCAATCGCAGCGATCGCGTTGTAGGCGTTGTCATCCCAGCTGAAGAAGCTGAGCGCCCAGTCCAGGTGGTACAGCGGCTTACTCGGGTCGAGCGCCAGCCGGGCGATCTCGCCACACATGGCGAGGTAGTCCTTTTTGCTGCCCCCAAGCGCGAAGTCGTAGCGGAATCAGGCTTCGCGGCAGTAAAAGCTCGAGTCCAGATCGCCTCGTGCACAGTTGTCGACGACGAACTCCCACGGGTCATGCCGACCGAGTTGCCGAGACCCCAGTTGTCGTCAGCGGTATAGCCCGATCCCGAGAGCTTGCCGCAGCTCCACGGTGTTATCTCCCGCTTTTCCGCCGGCCCACCATGGGAAGGCGTCGTGTTGACTGTTCGAAGCCGGACACTTGCGAAGCAAGCGTTTGCGCGGTGACAGTCGGCACGCGTTTTGTGTGATCCACAACGCGTCACCACGACATCGAATTGCTGCAGCTGTGGTCGCGCCCAATCCCCTCGCTGCGCATTGGCTTGACCTGCGCGAAGACCAAGCGTCTCGGTATTACGAGGGCATTGCCCTGCAGGAAGAAGAGATAGCGAGAATCGCTGCAACCGTGCACGACCTGCTCACCGAGCGCCTTCGAGAACTCGACCTAGGGCCGCATCTCGTTGACGAGATTGACGGCGATCTGCGAAACCTGCTGGAGCTGGACTCAGCTCAGGCGCCAAACGAGTTCTTCGAGACACTCGAACGCGCCTACCTCGCTGGT
>CAZEMU010000067.1:0-22004 GCA_964513315.1 uncultured Acidimicrobiaceae bacterium
CCGCCGAACCTGCGACCGCAGTACCGCATCGTCAACGACAACGGCGACGTCCTCGCTCGCGGCTACGACATCGCCGCGCTGCGAGCCATGCTGGCCAGCGACCTCGAGCAGGCCCTCGATGAGGGGGCCGACGGTGTCACCCATCCGGGAGCTGCGACCTGGGAGTTCGGCGACCTGCCCCGCGAAGTCACGGTGACTGCTCGCCAAGGCTCCACCGTCGCGTTTCCCGCACTGGTAGATCGGACAGATCGTGTCGGCGTCGAGCTGTTCACCACCGCCGGCGAACAAGCGAGCGCAACATGGCACGGCGCTCGACGTCTCTTGCGCCTCACGGTTGCGGCACCATTGCGGCAGATGAACGCGGCGCTCGATCCCCAACGGATGCTCGCGCTCGAGCTCACGCCCCATGGTGAGCGCGCAGCGTGGTTCGAAGACCTTACGCTCGCATGTCTGGGCACGATCATCGACGAAGCCGGCGCTCCTTGGACGACCGCTGACTTCACCGCACTGCAGAAACGAGCACGGGCTGACCTGCCGACGTTGGCCCGCGAGTGGTCTCCGGTCGCGGCCGAGATCATCGATGAGACCGCAGCGATTCGCATGGCGCTCGTTGCCGCCGACCGGCTTCCGGCCGACTGCGTCAATGACGCCCGTCGCCATCTCGAGCGGCTCACGTTCCCTGGGCACCTGTCCGCAATTGGCGTCGGTCGGTTCGAGGCGCTTCTGAAGTATCTCCGTGGGATCTCGCACCGGCTTGACAAGCTGCCGTCGCGCATCGGCGCGGACCGCCAGTCGATGCAACAGATTCTGGTTGTCGAAGATGCCTACGACACCGTCGTCGAGCACCTTCCGTGGTCCGCAGCGCTCGAAGAGATCGCATGGTCGCTCGAAGAACTGCGCGTCTCGATGTTCGCCCAGCATCTCGGCACGACCGAACGAGTGAGCCCGTCGCGCATCCGCCGCCGACTCGAGAAATTGACGGCCGCGTGAGCACGTCGAAGACAGCAAAGAACGCCCCGCAAGGAGCGCTTCCTGGCCCGCGCAAGGGACCACTCGACGCGGCCGAGATGGCCGATGCGGCACTGACCGCCGCGATGATCGTCGCGCTGTTGGCCGCAGGTCGTGTCCTTGCCGCCGGAAGCATGATGCAGGTCGTCGCCAGCTTCGTCGTTGCCGTACTTGCCGCCCGGCGACGCACCCGAGCCGTCGTCATGGCCTCGGCAGCCGCCGCGTGCATCGCCTTGATCCTCGGCGGCCTCGGGCCCGTCAGCCAGGCCGCATTGGCCGGCGTGTTCGGCTGGTGCGGCGGTCAGTCACTGCGCCGCGGCTGGGGTCGGATCCGCACCGTTGCGTTCACGCTGTTGATCGCCTGGCCCGCGATGGCCGCCAGTGTGCTCCTCTTCTTCCCCGCCATTGCGATCAACCGCAAGCTCCGTGATCTGGTGTTCGAGAACGTCGAGAACCAGGCCGACGGCATGGCCAACATTCTTGGCGGGATTGGCTCACTCTTTGATGCCGTGGGGCTCGGCATCGTCGATCGGGCGCTCGGATCGGTCGGCAACGGGTTGCAGAACCTCGCCGACTTCCTGATCGACAACTGGCTGCTGCTCATCCCCGCAACCGAACTCGTCTACTCGGTCATCTATGCACTGCTGATTCGTGCTGTCGGCGGCGGCATTCTGCGGCGCCTTGAGCGATCGCTGGTCGATCCGCTCGAACTCGATGTGCAGCCAGCGCCCGAGGGACCGCCAGTTCCGCTTGCGCTCAACGACGTCGTGCTTGAACGCAACGGTGTTCCCGTGACGGCGCCGCTCACGCTCGATGTCCAAGCGGGCGAGCATCTGGTGATCGAAGGCCCGAATGGCGCCGGCAAGTCGACGCTCCTCGACGCGCTCGCAGGTTTGGACAACCTCGGCAGCGTCGAGCGCCCAAGCGATGTTGTTGGTCTCGGCCACGTCGGCGGCACTGCACGAGTCGGCCAGCGTCCCGAGGCGCAGGTGATTGGAACCACCGTCGGCGAAGACCTCGCTTGGGGACTCGACGACGACTTCGATGTCACTGAAACCCTTGCTGGCGTGGGCCTCGAACTGCCCGAAGACCGTCCGACAAGCGAACTGTCCGGTGGCGAGCTCCAGCGACTGGCGCTCGCATCGGCCTTGCGACGTAAGCCGAAGCTGCTCCTCGCCGACGAGGTCACGTCGATGCTCGACCCTCGCGAGCAGGCCCGCATCATCGACCGGCTCGAGGCGCTCAACGACGCAACGATCGTTCGCACGACCCACCGCGACGATGCCGTCGCCAGCGATCGACGCATCGTGATCCGCCGGGCGTCGCACAACGCGGTGCCCGCCACCGATGCCGAAGCAGCCGCCAGCATGCACCAAGCCGGGCTGCAGACGATCCGTACCAACGTCGGCGAGAACCGGCTGATCCGGTTGCGCGACGTCGCCTACTCCCACGCAGCCGGCAAGCCGTGGGCGCTCCCGGTCCTCCACGACGTCGACCTGTCGATTCACCGCTACGAGCTCGTGATCATCGAAGGCCGCAACGGCTCCGGCAAGACGACGCTCGCCCGCATCCTCGCTGGGCTCGAAACGCCGACGTCGGGCGAGGTCGACCGCACCTCGGGCGTACGTCGTGCGCTCGCCCACCAACACGTCCGCCTCCAGCTGCTGCGGGCAACCGTCGATGAGGAACTCACCTCGCTCGCAGGCGTGCGTACCGATCGCGAATCGACCGGCGGTTCCGACCAGCAGGCTCGCACCGAGAACCTTGAGACGGCGATCAAGCTGTTCGAGCTCGAACGCCTGAGCGGGCGCCGCATCGACGAGCTGAGCGGCGGCGAACAACGCCGTGTGCTGCTCGCTGGACTGGTCTCTCGTGGCGTCTCGCTGCTCGTCCTCGACGAGCCACTCGCGGGGCTCGATGCCGAAGGTCGAGCCGACCTGGCTCGGACCCTGGATCACGTCCGCCTGGCGGGCACGTCGATCGTGGTCGTCAGCCACGACGTCGACTGGACGCCGAGCCACATCAGCCAGCATCTCCGGCTCGAGGATGGCCGGCTGCGCTCGATCGCGCCCGGCATCGACGGCACGCCCCACAACGGGGGCACGCCATGAACCGGTCGAGTTCGTTCTTCCGTGCCATTCCGATCGACTCGCCCGTCCATCGACTCGCAGCCGAGTCCAAGGTGCTGGCCGGGATCTTCGTATCGATCGGGCTGGTCTTCAACACCGAGTGGAGCCACATCGGCGTCGCTGCGCTGTTGCTCTTCGGCGCATTCCGAAGTGCACGGCTTCCGCTCTCGGTCCTGCCACGGGTGCCGCTCATCGTGCGGTTCGCCTTGTTCGGCGGTCTGATGGGATCGATCTTCAGCGACGAAGCACCCAAGGTCGGCGCCATCAGCCTCGGCGGACTGTCTGACTACGCCCGGCTCATCGCCATCGGTTTCATCATGATCCTGTGGGTTGGCATCTTGAGCTGGACGACCGGACTCACCGCCGTCGGGTTCGCACTTCGCCGACTGATCCGCCCGCTTCGCTACCTCAAGGTGCCGGTCGATGAGATTGGATCGGTCATCGCGCTTGCGGTGCGCTCGCTCCCGCTCGTCGCCGACGAGATCGATGTTGTGAACGAGTCAGTGACGAGCCGTCCGGCTCCGGCCGATCACGCAGGCAAACCCATACGCGAAGCGTTCTCCTTCATCCGTGACACGGCGACTGCGGTCGTCATCGGCAGCCATCGTCGGGCACGCGATCTTTCGATGGCGATGGTGAGCCGCGGATCGACGACGGCGCCCCTCCCGCCACGTCGCCAACTGCGCCCGGTGGACAAAGCCGTGATTGCGGGTGCATTCCTGCTCTGTGTGGCCGCATTCGTGATTCCTGGTGTTCCACCGAACACACCTTCTTGAACACGGTCTATCGAAGAGTTTCTTTTTCGCCAGAACGTTCAGATTGCAACGTTCTACGCCCCTCGTGGCGGGTGACCGCCAGCGCGACGCCACCTGGCCGAGCCCCGGTTCTACACTGCTCGGGTTATGCGTATTGCTGCATCGCGGGCTGACCGCCTCGGATTCACCGTCTTCGCCGTTCTTGCGGCGCTCCTTGCTGTCTTGTTGATCACGAACCTTCGGGGCAACAACAGCGAGTCAGCGACCGAGGTCTCGACCTTGGCGGCTGCTGCTCCGACACCAACAACGGTTCCGACGACCGCACCGCTTGCGGTTCCGGATCCGACGCCGACGCCAACCCCGCCACCGCTCCCGACGGCGACGCCGACCCCCGAGGTTGAGCCCGCTTCGTCCTCCGACGATGGCGGCGACGCCGACGAAGAAGCCAGCACGAGCAGCGCCAGCACGACCACCGTCTCGGCCAACGCTCAGCCAAGCGGCAACACGACCAACACCGACTCGTCGGTTCCGAATCCGCAGCCACAGGCCACCGCTGTTCCGAACCCGCAGCCACAGGCCACCGAGGTTCCGAACCCGCAGCCAAGCGGACCGATCGACGTTCCCGCCGCAGCTCCAACCGGCGGCACCTTCACCCACACGCTGACGGCCACTGTCGCCCAGCCAACGCTGTACACGACGCCTGGCGGCTCGACCTTCACGCCAACGTTCAGCGGCCAGGCTCTGCCTCCGGTCAACCCGACCGTGTTCGGTAACCCACTCGTCTACCGAGTGCTCGCTGGTGCTCCTGGCGATGCGTGGGCCCAGGTCTACGTGCCCGCTCGCCCGAATGGTCAGACCGCTTGGGTTCAGACCTCGCAGTTCACGTGGGGTTCCTCGAACCGCATGATCGTGATCAACATCTCGAACAACACCGTGACGGTCTACGAAGGCAACAACGTGTTGCTCACGACCGCCGCAGTTACGGGCAAGAGCTCTTCCCGTACGCCTCTCGCAAACGGCTGGGTTGAAGAGATCATGCCCGGTCCAAGCGGTGCCTACGGTCCGCTGCTGATCAGCCTTGGTGTGTTCTCCGAGGACCTGAATAGCTTCGGCGGAGGTATCCCCAAGGTCGCCCTCCACGGTACGAACAACCCGTCGCTCATGGGTCAGTACGCGTCGAACGGCTGCATCCGTGTGCCGAACAACGTGATCACCCAGATCGCCGGCCTCGTGCAGCCTGGCTCCAAGGTCGTTCTGACCCGCTAATCCAGGCTCGACGAACCCGGCCGACGCATGGGGACATGCGGAATGCCGTCTTCGACGAACTCGTCGCCGCACGGTTGCCATCCTTGGCGGCCGTACCAGTCGACCAGATAGCTCTGCGCTTCGAGGAAGCTGCCGGCCGCGCCCGCTCGGGCGTGGGCTTCGGCGAGCAGTTGTTCGGCGAGTCGCTGGCCGCGGAACGACGGCTCGGTGACCACGCGCCCGATCTGGGGCGGTTCTTGATCCAGAAGCAGCCGCACCGACGCGGCCAACGTGCCGTCGACGGTGATCCAGGCGTGGTGCGACGTGGCGAGCAGATCGCGCCCGTCGACTTCGGGGTACGCACACTCCTGCTCGACGACAAAGACGTCGACCCGTAGCCGCAGCAGGTCATGGAGTTCGGCGGCCGTGAGCTCTGGCCCGGAGCGCCAGACGATGGATGGCATCGGTTCGTGCATCACCGTCAGCTTCGCATGCTCAGACGCGTGCTTCGAGCACGACGTGGGTCGGATGCCCGGACCGAACCTCGACGGTGCCAAACCACTTCCGCAGACGCGTGTGCAGGTTCAGATGGCGCTGCACGACCAAGATGAGCGCACCACGAGGGGCGAGGCGCTCTGCCGCTTGGGCCATCAAGCGTTCGGTCAGGTGCGCATCGACTGCGTGGTCTTGGTGAAACGGTGGGTTCGACACGATCACGTCGAAGGTTCCGTCGGGAAGCCCGTCAGCGACAACGAACTCGGTGCTGTCGGCGTCGAGGTTGTTGGCCTTGGCAGTCGCTCGTGCTGCGGCGATCGCGAGATCCGAGACGTCGGCAAACGTCACTGTGGCTTCGGGGTGGCGGCGAGCGAGCGTGGCGCCGATGACGCCGTTGCCGCAGCCGAGGTCGGCGATCGTCGTGGCCGTGTCGACCGTCTCGTGAAGGTCAGCCCGCAGCAGGTCGAGCAGCAGCGCTGTGCCGACGTCGAGATGCCCCGAGCTGAACACACCGGGAGCCTCGTGAACCTTGATGCCTTCGTCGGTCGTGAACGCCGCTCGCGTCGGGCCCTGTACGTCAACAGCTCGTGGTGATGATGCGTCGATCAGCCGAGCCTTACCGACGGCGCGGCGGACGTCGACGTCGGCGAACCGGTGGTTCAGCGCCGACACAACACCCTTGGTCAGGTGCTTGCTCATGCCGGCCACGATGACTCGCCCATCGGGGGCGAGCGAGTTCGCGATCCCGTCGAGCTGCCATTCCAAGAGGCGATGGCTCTTCGGGACCTGGACGACGGCGAGGCTGATCGGTCCGGGGCACGGACCGTGACCAGGAACAGCCAGGCTTTCGAGCGGCGCCAGACCGTTGCGCTGGCGATTCTCCTCGATTGCATTGACCGCAACGACCGAGTCGTTCCACACCCACGGTTCGAGTGCGGCGAGGGGAACCGCAAGGGCGCCCCAAGCATCGTTCACGAGCAGCACCCGGTCGGCAGGTTCTCTCGGCCCCTGCGCTGCGATCTCGTCGAGCACGAGTCGATCAGCTGCCGACCAGGCCCGCAGCGGCGAGTCGAGGGGCGTGCTGCCACGGTGCAGCGTGAACGTGCCCGTCGGGGTTTCGAACTCGGTCTCAGCCATCTCGTCACGCTAGGAGCCAACGTCAGCTTCCCGACTCGGCCACCGCCTTTGCCACGGGGCTGGCTGCGTACACTTGCCCCTTCAGGAGGCCTCATGAGTACCGAAACCCAGGTCGCACCACCCGAGACGAAGCTCGATGACGGTGATCACGATCGCTTTAGCCATTACGTGATCGGCGGCGGCGAAGCATTGATGCGTTCCGCAGTCACGGGCGAGCCGGTCGTTGCTCTCTGCGGCAAGGTCTGGGTGCCGAGCCGTGACCCGAAGAAGTACCCGGTATGCCCCGAGTGCGAAGAAATCCAACAAGGTCGCGATCCGAACCTGGTCGATTCCTAACTGCATCGACTCCTAACGCATCCATTCCTAACGAGCCCGCACCGACTCCTGCTAGGCAGCTGCAATGACTCTTCCCGCCGCATTCGACAACCGCGTCAGCCGAGACCTCGGCGTCGACATTCCGATCGTGCAAGCACCGATGG
This sequence comes from uncultured Acidimicrobiaceae bacterium, assembly GCA_964513315.1. Taxonomy (GTDB): domain Bacteria; phylum Actinomycetota; class Acidimicrobiia; order Acidimicrobiales; family UBA10347; genus UBA10347. The sequence continues at coordinate 7,249 of CAZEMU010000067.1, forward strand.
GCTGGATCGCTCGTAGCCAGCTCGCCTCGGCGGTGAGCGCCGCTGGCGCCTGCGGCATCATCGAGACGTCCTCGGGCGAGCTCGACGCCGTCAAGGGCGAGATCGCGGCAATGCGAGACCTGACCGACCGCCCATTCGGTGTCAACATCGCTCAGGCCTTCGTGCGAGACCCCTCGATCGCCGAGTTCGTGATCGAGCAAGGCGTCAAGTTCGTGACGACCTCGGCCGGTTCGCCCACCAAGTACACGGGCGTGCTCAAAGAGGCCGGCCTGACCGTGTACCACGTCGTGCCAACGCTGGCAGCGGCCCTCAAGGCCGTTGACGCGGGCGTCGACGGATTGGTCGTCGAGGGCGGCGAGGGCGGCGGCTTCAAGAGCCCGACCCCAGTGTCGACCATGGTGTTGTTGCCCCTCGTGCGCTCCCGCGTTGATGTGCCGATCATCGCCGCCGGCGGCATCTGCGATGGAGCATCGATGGCTGCGGCGTTCGCACTCGGCGCCGAGGGCGTGCAGATGGGAACCCGCATGGTGTCCGCCGCCGAATCACCCGTGCATGACAACTGGAAGCAGGCGATCGTCGACGCCGCCGAGACCGACACCCTGTTCCTGAATCAGCGTCACTCCCCTGCCCTGCGGGCATTGCGCACCGACCGGACCGAAGGACTCGTCACCGCAGAGCACAACGTCTTCGGCGACTTCGGCAATGCGCAGGATCTCTACTTCGGCGGCGACATGAACGCTGCCATTGCACTGACGGGCGAGGTGGCCGGACGGATCGACTCGGTCCGGCCCGTCGCCGACGTCATCGGCGACACCGTGGCCGAGTTCTCGGCCACGATCGAGCGGCTCAGCGGCCAATAGCGGCCATCGCTCGCTTTATCTAGCGAGACCCTTGCAGCAGGCCTCGGACCTCGTCGCAGACGAGCGTCAGACGGGCCTCTGCTTCGGCGCGTGCGATGGCAACCGGGGTACCGCCGCCCGGTGCCACAGGTTCGATCACCTCGACGTAGGCCTTGACCTTGGGCTCGGTGCCGCTCGGGCGAACGATGACCCGCGTCTGATCCTCGGCGAGTAGCTCCACGCCAGAGGTTGGCGGAAGCTTGCCTCCGCCGATCGGGCCCGCAGTGACAGGGCTCCCGGCCAACGCTGCTGGCGGCGAGGCGACTAAGCCGTCGACGACGCGGGCGATAGCCGCCGGGTCATCATCGAAACGCAGGGTCACAGGCCGGGATGCGTACACGCCGTGTACAGCCGCGAGCTCGTCGAACCGATCCCACACGGTGCGGCCGTGGGCCCGCAGATCGCTCAGCGCAGCATGGGCGACAAGCGCGGCCGTGATGCCGTCCTTGTCTCGCACGTGCTCGCCGACCGAGTAGCCGATGGCTTCCTCGTAGCCGAACAGCCACTGCTTGCCGGGATGATCTTCGACGGCTCGAGCAATCCACTTGAACCCGGTAAGCGTCGCCTGACATGTGACGCCGGCTGCCGCAGCGACCGCGTCGAGCATGCGGCTCGACACGACCGACCGCGCCACGAGTCGGTCGCCGTCTGAGTGCTGGATCAGAAAGTCGCCCAACAAGACGCCCAGCTCGTCGCCGCGGAGGGCAACCAGACCGTCACCCGAGCGGGTTCGCACCGCAACCGCAAGACGATCGGCGTCGGGATCGTGGGCGAACACCGCATCGGCTTCGACCGCAGCTGCGACGGCGAGTGCGTCGTCGAGCGCGCCGGGTTCTTCAGGGTTCGGGAATGCGACCGTCGCAAAGTCAGGGTCGGGGGCGAACTGCGACTCGGTGATCAGCAGCGGTTCGAGCCCGGCGTCGGCGAACGTCGCGAGCGTTGCCGGTCCGCCGACGCCGTGCATTGGCGTGTAGACGATGCGCAGAGGATCGACCAGCTGCTCTCCGGTGGGCCGATACGGCGCGGTTGCTGCCACGGCGGCGTGGCGATGCAGACCAGCCCAGTTCGACGCGTCAACGACCTGCAGACCGGCGACCTCGACTCCGTTGGAGAGGTCGGCACACGCATCGTCGATGGCCGGACCATGCTGACGCCACACGGCCGCGACCTGATCGATCGCTGCGGCGATCTCGCTGTCCCACGGATCGACAAGCTGACGTCCATCGCCCAGGTAGAGCTTGTAGCCGTTGTCTGCAGGCGGGTTGTGGCTCGCCGTGATCACGATGCCGGCATCGGCTCCCTCGGCGAGCACGGCGTGGGCTATCACCGGCGTCGGAAGCGGCGCAGAGGCGATCTTCGCCGTACCCCCGGATGCAGCGACCGCACCGGCGACGTGGCCAGCGAAGTCCGCCGAGTCATGACGAGCGTCGAAACCGATCACAACCGACGGCGAGTCGATCCCAGATGCTTGCAACGCCGCCACGACACCGACGGTCGCCTGTCGCACGACGAGCGCGTTCATGCGCCGCGGGCCCGGGCCAACGGCAGCTCGCAGGCCGGCTGTGCCAAATGCGATGCGACCGTCGAACAGCTCGATGAGCTGCTCGTCGCTCGCGTCGATCAGCTGATCGAGCTGGCTACGGAACCGCGCCTCGGGATCGTGGATCGCCCAACGTTCGGCTGCCTCGATGGCAGCTGCGATGTCCATCGAGCAGGACGAGTGTTGTCTAGATGCCGACGAACGTGTCGCAGGATTCGGTATCGAACGTGGTGAGACCCCGCTCGAACCACTCTTGGCGCTGGGCCGACGATCCGTGCGTCCAACCGTGCGGATCGACTCGCTGACCCGACGACTGCTGGATGCGATCGTCTCCAACCGCAGCGGCAGCTTCGAGGGCCTCGGGGATGTCGGTGCGGTCAAGCAGGCCACGCTGCTCGGCATACGCCGCCCAGACACCGGCAAGGCAGTCGGCCTGGAGTTCGAGGCGGATCGAGTACTCGTTGCGTTGGTTCGGGAACTGCTGTTGCTGCTGGCGGACCCAGGTCGAGATGCCGAGCTCGTTCTGCACGTGGTGGCCGAACTCATGCGCGACCACGTAGGCCTGGGCGAAGTCGCCGGAGGCGCCGAAACGGCGGGCCAGGATTGCGTCGAAGAAGCCGGTTTCGAGATAGATGCCCTTGTCGAGGGGGCAGTAGTGCGGGCCGATGGCGGCCTGCGCAGAACCGCAGCCGGTGCGGATCGGCGTGTCGAACAGCGTCAGCGTCGCGGTTTCGTAGCGGATGTTGGATTCGGCGAACTTGTCGACCCAGAAGTCCTGCACGTCAACGAGCAAGAAGTTGAACCACTCGGCTGAATCGTCCGCGAGTCCGCCCGACGTGCTGGCAGGTGCTGTTGCGCCGCCGACCGAGTCGAGGGCGCTTCCTGACGCGGTTGCGCCCGCGCCGCCAAAGATGTTGCCGCCGAACAGCAACGCCAGGATGAGTCCAATGATGCCGAGGCCACCGGCCCCAGCGGCAGCGCCGCCTCGACCGCCGCCGCTACGGCGAGCTTGCCCGCCCGTGCGGGCGTCACGGAAGTTCCGGTCGGCTCGATCTGACTTTTGCCACCTCATGCGGAATTCCTTGCGTTGTTCGTTGTCCGGCCGGCTACTTCAGCGTCGAGCGATGAGATCGTCGACCACGGACCGCAACGCATCGTAGGCGTTCAACATTTCCTCGGCGAGCTTCAGATTCGCCAAACCCCGCAACAGCCGCCCCCGGTCGCCGTCGACCCGGAGTGCGTTTTCGGGGTCCAGATGGCCCTGGAGATAGCGCACACCGAGCTCAAAGGCCAGGCGAGGGCCAGCGACCGCAAAGGTCGCCAGTTCGGCGTCGGAGAGCGTCTCAGCGGCTCCACGAACGAATGCTGCGGATACGGCGTCGAAGAGGGCGGGCGTCATAACGGGCGCTTGATCGTCGGCGTGCCAGGCAATGCTGCGCATGAGATCGCCCACGTCGTGCCAGATCGGGCCCATCATCACCAGGTCGAGATCAAGCACCGCAATCGCATCGCTTGACGTCTCGTGGAGCAACACGTTCGAAATTTTGGTGTCGTTGTGCACGACTCGGTTGGCCACCTCGTGGAGGCCATCGTCGACGATGCGCTGTTCGAGACGCCGCTGCAATGCTTCGACCATCGACTGGTGTTCGCGAACTTCGGTGGCGGCTTCGCTGCGTTCGGTGCCGAGTTGGTCTTCGAAGCGGCCGCAGATGTGTGCCAGGTCGTGGAAATGCGGTGTCGTGACCAACAGCTCTGGACCGTCAAGGTCGAACGTGGCGCGAGAGAAGCGCCCGAAGAGGCGGGCGACGCTCGCCACGCTCTCACCGGGCAGATGGGCACGGGCGATGCGCCCCGGGCGGTAGCGGAATGCCCGCCAGACGGCCCGCTGCTCGTCGACGAGATAGGCCTTGCCCGCGGCGGTCGGCACAAGCTCAGGCCACCACGAGACGGGCTCGGTCGCGGCCGTGCCGGCCTCCATTGCGGCGACTCGGCTCTTCCAGTCGAGGTGCGATGTGACCCGCACCAGGTTCTCCATAATGCCGAGGAGATCGACGCCTTCGAACGCTCGGAGTTGCTGCAGAACGAGGTCCTGGCCGGCCAGAACGCGCAGCGTACGGTTCGTGCGGCCACCGGTCAGCAGGACGGTCGAAGCACCGGCTGCGCCATAGGCCTCGAGGACATGCGCGGGCACGCCCTCGTCTGAAACCGCACTCTCCACCGGCATAGGTTGGCGGTTGCGAAGCCGGCTTGCAACGTGGCGTCATGGCGCGCACCTTCCTGTCCCGGACGGGACGACCTAGCCTGCTTCTGTGGAACAGTTTGATCTGATCATCATCGGGGCCGGTTCGGGCAACTCCCTGCTCACCGAGGACTTTGACGGCTGGAAGGTCGCCATCGTCGAGCGGGACGTGTTCGGCGGTACGTGCCTGAATCGCGGCTGTATCCCTTCGAAGATGTTCATCTATCCGGCGTCGATCGTTGAGACCGTCCGCACCGCCAACCCGCTTGGCGTCGATGCGACGGTCAACGAGGTTCGTTGGACCGAGATCGTCGACCGGGTCTTCGGACGCATCGACCCGATCGCAGCCGGCGGCGAAGAGTGGCGCAAGTCGCTCGACAACATCACCGTGTTCAACGACGATGCCCGCATCGTCGGCCCCAAGCAGGTCCAGGTCGGCGATCAGGTCATCACGGCAGAGACCATCGTGCTCGCCGCTGGCGCTCGACCGCGTGTGCCGGACATCCCCGGTCTCGACACGGTTGGCTTCCACACCTCGGCCACTGTCATGCGTCTGCGCGACGTCCCCAAGCGGTTCGCGGTGCTCGGCGGCGGCTTCATCGCCTGCGAGCTCGCCCACGTGTTTGGCTCGGCAGGAGCCGACGTCACGATCATCAACCGTGGCCCGTACCTGCTGCGAGCCCAAGACGACGAGGTCTCGCAGCGCTTCACCGAGGTCTACGCCGAACGCTTCAACCTGCGGTGCGGCGAGACGCCGACCCAGATCACGACCCGACCGACCCCCGATGGCGGGCGCGAGATCGTGATCGAGTTCGCCGAGGGCGAAACGATCTTTGCCGATGAGCTGCTCGTCGCGACCGGACGCATCCCGAACGGCGAACAGCTCGGTGTTGCCGAGACCGGCGTCGAACTCAACGATGCGGGCTACGTCGTCGTTGACGAGCACGGACGCACCGCCGTCGAGGGCATCTGGGCGCTCGGCGACATCTCAAACCCCATGCAGCTCAAGCACACGGCCAACGCCGAGACTCGCATGGTTGCGCACAACATCCACAACCCCGACGAACTGCGCACCACGAACTACAGCGGTGCCCCCTCCGCCGTCTTCGCCCAGCCCCAAGTTGCGACCGTCGGCAAGACCGAACGCGAGCTCAAGGCCGCAGGCGTCAACTACGTCGCTCACAGCCAGCCCTACGCCTCGACCGCATACGGCTGGGCCATGGAAGACGACCACGGCTTCTGCAAGGTCATCTGCGACGCCGACACTCGCCTGCTGCTCGGCGCCCACATCATCGGCCACGAAGCCTCGATCCTCATTCAGCAGCTCGTGTTGGGCATGCGGTTCGGTCTCACCGTCGACGAGATGGCGACCGGCCCGCTCTACATCCACCCTGCGCTCTCCGAAGTCGTTGAACAAGCGCTTCTCGAGCTGTAGCGACGTAGCATCGACGCCGTGAGCAGCACGTTCGGACGTATCTTTCGCGTCACCACGTTCGGAGAAAGCCACGGTGGCGGCGTCGGCTGCATCGTCGATGGCTGCCCTCCCCGTCTTGGTCTGACCGAGGCCGACATCCAACCTGACCTCGATCGACGCCGGCCCGGGCAGAGCCGCCTGGTGACCCAGCGCCAAGAAGCTGACGAGGTCGAGATCCTGTCCGGCACCTTCGAGGGCATCACGCTCGGTTCGCCGATCTCGATGCTGGTCCGCAACAAAGATGCTCGCCCTGGCGCCTACGACAACATGCGGGACCTGTTCCGCCCGTCGCACGCCGACTTCACGACCGAAGCCAAGTACGGGCTCCGCAACTGGCAGGGCGGTGGCCGGGCCAGCGCTCGTGAGACCATCGGCCGAGTCGCCGCTGCGGCGATCGCCCGCAAGATCCTCGCCCAAGTCGCCGGCATCGAAGTCCTTGCCTGGGTCAGCGAAGTCAACGGCATTACCGCCGATGTCGACGAGGCTGCGGTCACGCTCGAGCAGGTCGAAGCCGATCCGACTCGTTGTCCCGACCCCGACGCGGCTGCGGCAATCACTGCGGCCATCGACCAGGCTCGCCGCGACGGCGACTCGCTTGGTGGCGTCGTGACCTGCGTCGCCCGCTCGGTCCCCGCCGGACTCGGCACCCCCGTGTTCGGCAAGCTCGACGCTGACCTTGCCGGCGCGCTCATCTCGCTTCCTGCGGCCAAGGGCTTCGAGATCGGCTCTGGGTTCGCCGGAACCACGATGACCGGCACCAGCCACAACGACCCCTTCGAACCTGGCAGCGACGCCGCCAGCCCGACGACGCCGACGAACTACTCCGGTGGCGTGCAGGGCGGCATCTCGAACGGCATGACGATCGTGACCCGCACCGCGTTCAAGCCAACTGCGACGATCTCGTCAGCCCAGAAAACGGTCGACCGCGACGGCAACGCCGTCGAACTCGCGGCCAAGGGTCGCCATGACCCGTGCGTGCTCCCACGGGCTGTGCCCATGGTCGAGGCCATGACGCTGCTGGTCCTGATCGACGCCTGGCTGTCCCAGCAGACCGTCGACGTCCTCGGCTAGCTCACACCTCGCGGATCGGCCCGTGTGGCGCGTCCACCTGAGGTACTGCAACCAGTAAGTTGGCGCCCGTGACGACACGTCGCCCACTGGGCCCTCGCTTCGCCTCGTCGGCGTTCGCCGCTCCGGCCCTCGCACTTGCGCTGTTCGCGTCCGCATGCGGTGGAGCGAGCGATGGACCTTCAGGCTCAGTCGCAGCCACGACCGACACCGATGCAGCGAGCGCTGTCGCCACGACGCCACCTCTCGCTGACGCAGCTCCTGAGGCCGCTCAGGAACCCGCAGAAGCGCCCGAGCCGGCCCAGGATCCACAGGGCGATACCTCGATCACCGCACCGGCCACCGACGATCAGGGCTCGCCGCCGCTCACCTCAGTGCCGCCCGCCCCGACCGTGCCCGCCCCAACGGTCGCAGCGCCTGCGCCGACCGAGCCACCTGCACCTGCCGCCGCAACGGTCGAGCTGCCGGCGGTTGACGTCGTCGACCTCGTGAGCGGCGATACCTCAGACCTGTCCAGCCTCGCCAAACCCGGCGTCACGCTGGTGTGGTTCTGGGCCCCTCATTGACCGACGTGTGTCTCCGAGAGCCCCTCGGTTGTGCAGTTGGCACAGAATTTCCCCGAAGTGAACGTCGTCGGACTCGGCGCCCAGGACAACCTGGCCCAAGCCAATGATTTCGTGTCCCGCACGGGCACGGGCAACGGCGAGATCACGATGGTGTGGGACCCAAGCTTCGAGTCCTGGCGTGCGTTCGGCATCCGTTCGCAGCCGTATTGGCTGCTGTTCGGGCGCGACGGCGAGCTGCTGTTCTCCCAGCCCGGTTCCATCGACTTCGACGCCGTCCGCGCTGCCCTCTAGCCCGAGGGCTCTCTAGCCCGAGGGCCTTCTCGCCGCAGCGCTCGCTACAGCGAGAGCGACTCGTGCGGACGGGTACTACTCGTTCGATGCCGCGGTGAGCGATTCGTCGAGGCTGGTGATGGCGACCTCGGGATAGAGCTCGACAATCTTGGCGTCGACCTCGTTCTTGACGCCAGCGAGCGGCAACACGTTGAGCACGCCTTGGCCTTCGCGAAGCAAGTCGATGATCTGTTCACCATTGCGGATGAGCACGGAGCCCTTGCCGCTGATGACCAGATTCACTTCGGTCGGGTCCTGCGCAAGCTCGTCGCGGAGATAGTCGAATGCGGAGCGCACCGATTCGAGCTTGATGCCGGCGTCGAGCAGGTTCTTCACGGCACGAAGCTCGAGCAAGTTCTTGTACGAGTACGCACGGCGGCTGCCGCTGCCTTGGGCTCGGAATGCCGGGCGCACAAGATCGGTGCGGGCCCAGTAGTCGAGCTGGCGGTAGGTGATACCGACGATCTCGGCGGTCCGCTTGGCGGGGAAGCCTTCGGTGGCGGGTCCGTCGAGCATCGAAAGCTGCTCGTTGGCGCCGATCGGACTTGCGTTGGTGAGGGGTTCGTTCGTCATAAGGGAAACCTGGTGATCGAACACAGCGCAGGGCGGTGCGAGATCGTTCTGAGCAACCGAGCTGAGGGTCAGCCGAGGCAAACCGAGGCTTGGTTGGAGTGTGCTGGGGTGGTGGGTCTCGGCCTGCCCTATGCCCGACACGAGGTCAAAACACAGGGGCGAAATTACGACCGTGTCGAACACGGTAGGACGATGGGACTACCAGCGTCAAGGTTTCCCCCACCTCGACAGGGCTACTCGCCGCCGAAATCCTCGGGCTTCACGTTGTCGATGAACTCGCGAAATTCGTCGAGAACTTCCTCGGCGCGCTCTTCGTCTTCTTCGTCTTCGTCGTCAACATCGTCGGGCTCAGGCTGGAAACCAGCGGCTTCGAGCACATGCGGTTCGGCGTAGACCAAGGCATCGGTGCGGGCCGCAATGGCCAGCGCATCAGACGGGCGACAGGACACGATCTGTTCACCGTTGGGGCCAGTGAGATGCATCTCAGCGAAGAACGTCTTGTCCCGTAGATCGGTGACGACGATCTTGTCGAGCGTCACGCCAAGCACCATGAGCAGGTCACGGACGAGGTCATGGGTCATCGGCCGAGGCGTCTCGACTTCTTCGAGGGCCAGCGCAATCGCGGTGGCTTCGGCTTGACCAATGAAGATCGGCAGCATGCGGCCGTCGTCGTTGGTTTCTTGGAGCAGCACGATGGGCGTGTTGCTGGGCATCTCAACCCGGACACCAACGAGCTTCATGGCGATCACGGACTCCACACTACCGCCCGGGACGGGTCGGCGACGGGCCCAACGGCCCGAGCTGGATCAGTCGCCCGAGTGGCCGAGCGAGTCCCGCAGCACCTTGACGATGATGGCTTCGCGAATCGCATTGCCCTGGTCGATGAGCTCATCGGCAACCTCGCGTGCACGCGTGGTTGCGTCGGGCGTGCTGTGGCGAGTCATCGGCACGATGATCTGCTCGAGCATGCCGGCCTCGCGCTCGGCGGCGACGCGCCACGCTTTGAGGTGGCGGGCTTCGATGCCGTGCGTCAGGAACGCGTGGGCGGCTTTGGCGACCTTGAGTTCGCTGCGCTCATAGCGAGGGCCCTCTTCGGTCTCGACCGGCTCGACGAGACCGAACTTGACCAGATCGCCAAGCTGTTCGGCGGTCACGCCTGCGAGCCGAGCTAAATCGGCCGGGCTGAGCTGCTCAGATGCAGGCCCGGGCGCCCGGAATCGTGACGACGGTGTACGCGGCGGCAGTGCTGGTTTCGGCACCGTTTCGCCCTCTTCGACCTCGGTGTCGAGCTCGCCTGAGTCCAAGCGTTCCTTGATCACCCGCAGCGGCAGGAAGTGATCGCGCTGCATCGTGAGCACCCAGCGCAAGCGCCCGATGTCGTTCTCGCTGTAGCGGCGGTACCCCGACGCAGCCCGGTATGGGTTGACGAGGCCGCGTGATTCGAGGAACCGGATCTTCGACACGGTGATGTCGGGAAACGCGTCTTGGAGCTCGTCGAGGACCTTGGAGATCGGCACAAGGTCGAGCATGTCGTCGGCCGAGGACGGCATGGACTCGTCGTCGTAGTCGAGCTCGTGCTCGTCGTCCGGATCAGATGCAGATGGGTTAGAAGGAAGGCTGCTCATGCGTCTTCGGTCAGAAATACCAGTTTGAACTTGCCGACCTGGACCTCGTCGCCGGACCGCAGCCCGGTCGACTCGACACGAGATCGATTGAGATAGGTGCCGTTCAGCGATCCGACGTCGTCGATCGTGATCTGGTCGCCATCGCGGCGAACTTCGGCGTGGCGGCGTGACACGGTCACGTCGTCGAGGAAGATGTCGCTCTCGGGATGGCGGCCAATCGTGGTGACCGGACCGTCGATCGCATAGCGAGTGCCGGCCTTGTGGCCACGCTTGACGACGAACGATGCGCCGCCCTGCATCGAACCTGCGTCGTCCGGTGCGTCGCTGAGGTCGACGATCTGGATCTCGGTCGTTTCTTCTTCGAGCGAACGGTGCAAATCGAACCCGCACGACGAGCAGTAGTTCGATGACTCGTGGTTCGGATGTGTGCACCGAGCACAGATCAGTTCAGGCATCAGGCCGCTCCGATCAGAGCACGGTAGGAGGCGCCATCGAGCAACGCATCGACATCGTCAGCACGTTCGACTTCGACCCGACAGAGCCAACCGAGCCCATACGGGTCCTCGTTGACGATCGTCGGGTTCTCGGCCAGCGCAGCATTCAGCTCAACGACGGTCGCATTGACCGGCATGTAGAGGTCGGTCATGGCCTTGAAGGCTTCGACCTCGCCAAGTTCGGCGCCTGCGCTCACTCGTACACCGGTGTCGACCAGCTGCACCAAAGTGACTTCGCCGAGGGCGTCTTGTGCGTAGTCGGTGAGCCCGACTCGGTACAGATCACCGTCGGCCTGCAGCCACTGGTGGTCTTCGGAATACCACCGGTCGTCGGGCACGGGCATGAATCGGCACAGTAGCCCATCTCGGAGAGGCGTGAAACCTCTCACGTGTTGCGCGGCACAGGTTAGGAAGCAGGTTCGCTGCTGCTTTCTGCGGCGACGCGGTCGTCGATCCCACGCAGCAGCGGAAGGTACCCAGCGGCAGACCACCAGCTCAGCACGAGCGACGGCAGGCCGATCGCCCAGGCGAGTGTGCGATAGATCGCTTCGCCGGCGGGCTCGGCCGAGGCGGCGAGGAACAGGGGCAGGGCGAACATGAGCCCGAACGTTGCCGTCTTGCCCCACCAGGACACTTGTACGGTGCGCACGCCGCGAGCGCCCAGGTAGAGCGCTGCCAATGCGACCAGGGCTTCTCGGACGAACACGGCAATCAAGAACCAGGCAGGGGCGGCGTCGATGATGACCATCGATGCGAGGGCGACCAGAAACATGAGCCGGTCGACGGTCGGGTCGAACACGACGCCGAACTTCGAACGCTGGTCCAGCAGGCGGGCGAGATAGCCGTCGACCCAGTCGGTTGCGCCCAAGACTGCGAGCAACACAGCTGCGGCGTACGGACGATCGGCGCTGTGCACGAGCCAGAGGAACCAGGGCACGCACAGCAGCCGCAGGAACGTGAACAGGTTCGGGACGGTCAGGATCGCGTCGGAACCTTCGGCGGTGGCGTTGCGCTCGAAGATCGGGGTCTTGGAACGTGGAGTGGACGCTTCGCCGGACGTCTGACCTTCGGGCATCGTGGCAGCCTACGATGCGCGCATGCCTTCGGTCTTCACGATGATCATCAACGGCGACCTTCCCGGCCATTTCGTATGGTCAGACGATCGCTGCGTCAGCTTTTTGTCGATCAACCCGATCACAGATGGCCATGCCCTGATCGTTCCCCGAGCCGAGGTCGATCATTGGCTCGACCTTGATGCCGAGCTCAACGCACACATGATGACCGTGAGCCATCACATTGGCTCGGCGATCCAGTCAGTGTTCAGTCCGCAGCGGGTCGGCATGATGATCGCGGGGTTCGAAGTCCCCCACACCCATTTGCATGTGTTGGGACTCAACCGCGAGGCCGACATGAGCTTCGCCAATGCGGCAACGTCAGTCGACCATGGCGAGCTCGCGGGGTTCGCCGACTCAATGCGGGCTGCGCTCGAAGCAGCCGGTCACGCCGAGGCGGCGTCGGCCCCGTAGCCGCGTCTATCCGTCGTCGGGGTCGATGACGGGGATGTCCTCGGGGGCGATGATGCCGGTGAATCTGTAGACCTCGATGTTGGTTTCATCGGGACGTTCGACACGCGTCCAGCCACGAAGACGCAGCTGGGCACGGAAGGTGGCAGCATCTTCGCCGGACAGCGATTCGACCTCGCGATCGAGCAAGATCCAGTCCACATCGTCAGCCGCGTCGACCACAATCTGTTCGAGGTCTCGTTCGGCCGTTGCCAACCCTGACGTATCGAGCGCGTAGACGCCGAGGCGTTCCGACATCAGCGGAAGCAACGATGACGATGCTCGCACAGGAACGTTCAACCCGGTGAGTTCGTCGACTGCGGCGAGGCGGTCGTCATCGAACGCGTCTCGTTCGCCCCACTGCCATGGCTCGGTGTAGGGCGACGTCGGCGAGTCACGGATGAAGAACACGAGTGCCGTGAGCAGCAGCGCCAAGATGATGCGCCGCTCGACCCGCACCCGCTTGACCAGCGTGGTGCCGGCACGCTCGAGCGCAAAGACCGTGGCGACGAACACGAAGACCGTGATCGGCACGGTCTGGGCGGCTTCGGTGATGCGACCAGCCTCGACGTCAGCGCCGAGGTAGAGCACATACAGCGGCATTGCGGGCAGCACGTAGCGAGGCGCCGTCAGCGGTAGGAACAGCACCGGCGCAAACAGCGAGACGAGCAGCTGGAAGTTCGCCAGCGACGTGACGAGATCGAGGAACTGCACCGGGTGGCTGATGATGCCCCAGAGCGCCCGCAGCGGTGTCTCACCGAAGGCGAAGTACGGCTCGAGAAACTCGTAGCTGCCGTCGTTGAGCCAGGGCTGCAGGCCGTACATCGACACGAGGAACCAGCCGAAGCCGAGGAGCAACGCGATCTGGCCGAGGCGGCGTCGGCGTTCGAGCAGCAACAAGATGCCGAGGCCTGCGATGGCGATGCCGAGGTCGGCGCGACAGCACAGTGAGAACACGATGACCGCGACCATGAGCCGCGTTTGCTCTTGGAAGCCAAACAGCACGGCCCACATAAGTGCCGGAACGGCGAGCACCGCTGGAGCGAAGTCGGCTGCGTTCATGGCGTGCACGGCCGTGTAGAGGCTGTAGGCCACGACGACGACGCTCGAGACGCCGATACCCAGTCGGGCATGCCCACGGGCCAGTCGCCAGAGCGGGATGACCGTGATCGCCAGTGCAAGCGCCTTGAGGACGAGCAGCGTCTCGGTGCGCGGCAGGATCGCCGTCAACAGGCCCAGCGGGTACAGGATCAGTGATCCTTGTTCGGCGACGACATGACCACCCGAGAGCGTGGTGACCGGGCGCAGCCCCTCAGCGATCTGCCAAGTCGCTTGGGCGAACTTGGCGGTCTCTTCGCCGTGGAGCAGCGAGTGGTGCCGGGCCAGCGTGATTGTGATGAGCACGGCGCCAAGCAGCATGGCGAAGGCGTACGGAAGACCCCGGTCCCAACCGGGTGTGTCGACGCGGCCTTGCAGTCGCAGCAACATCGCGTCGATGCGGTCCCACGTGCGTTCGCCCCAGCTGCGGACGCGCACGACCCACGGCAGGTTGGCTACGTCGAGTGCGTCACTCATGCGTTACTCCCCGGTGGCGTGCCCCAACTGTGGTCGGCGCCGAGTGGCTCTGCCCATTGGGTGAGCTCAGCGCCACGGCTGCGCGAGTTGTTCACCGCGGTGCTGACCGGGTGGATCGCCAGCAGTTCGGCCGGAACCGGATCGATCGACGCCAAGAGGCCGGCGAAGTCGTCGTTGTCGGGATCCATCCAGGCATCCCAGCGGTGCGGTGCGAGCATGACCGGCATGCGGTCATGGATCGGCTCGATGGCCTTGTTCGCTTCGCGGGTCAGCACCGTGCAGCTCACGATCAGTGGCGCTTCTTCGCCGTCGCCAGGATCGGCTTCGGGGTCGCGCCAGAACTCGAACAGGCCAGCGAACGCGAACGGGTCGCCGTCGGCACGTTGGATGCACCAGGGCTGCTTCTTGGGCTTCTTGCCGCCGTCAGGGTCGGCTTCGGCGGTCCACTCGTAGAACGCGTCGGCGGGCAGGATGCAGCGGCGACGCTTTACGGCCGACCGGAACGAGTTCTTGGTCGCTGCGGTCTCGGAGCGGGCATTGATCATCTTGAAGCCGATGTTCTTCGACTTGGCCCAACTCGGAATCAGGCCCCAGCGGAAGGTCTCGAGGTGGCGCTCGCCATCGAGATTGCGGATGGCCGGGACCTGCACCGACGGCGCCACGTTGAAGTTCGGTTCGGGCGCGTCAGCAGAGTCGGACTCGACGAGCGATTCCGACACTGAGGTTGCGCCGAAGTAGTCGGCAATCTGTTGAGGCGACGACGCCGAGACGTACCGGCCACACATGGTGCACTGACCGTACCCGACCGCCG
>CAZEMU010000068.1:0-1105 GCA_964513315.1 uncultured Acidimicrobiaceae bacterium
GACACGCTCGACTGGTACGGCTTCGACGAATTCGGCGGCGCGGTGCACGACGTAATCGGCACGCGTTGCGACCCGTACACCCACCACTTGCTGAGCGCCGGCGACCACTACCACCACTGCTGTCACTCGAATCTCACGAGAGCCGTCGTCGAGCACAGTGGCGTCGATGTCGAGGTCGCCCAGGCCCAGGTGCACGACGTGCTCAACGTCTTCATGTGCACCGGGTTCATGCGCGACACGGGGCAGTACTTCATGAAGGCCAGCCCGGTTCGCCCAGGCGACTACATCGAGTTCTTCGCCGAGATCGACCTCGTCGGTGGACTCAGCGCCTGCCCGGGCGGCAACTGCGCCGACGAACACTCGAGCGATGCAGCCCAGTGCCATCCACTCCAAGTCGACGTCTTCGCGACCGATCCAGACCAGCTCGCACAAGCACGAGCCGAAGGCCGTTGGGAACCGGCTGCACCGAGCGGCTACGACGGCAGCCACGGCCTCGGCACGTAACTAGATAATTCAGGGGGAACACATGACGACGGACAACGGCACTCCGTACAACAGTGCGGCTTGGCTGGTGGACCGCCACATCGACGACGGGCGCGGCGATCGGATTGCGATCCGGTGCCAGGGTGAGTCGACGACCTACGCCGAGCTGCAACAGGAGCTGTGGCGCGCCCAGAACGCGGCGAGCGCACTCGGCCTCACCCACGGCGATCGTGTGGCGATGGTCGTCCGAGACGACGTCTCGTTCCCGTCGTGGTTCTTGGGAGCGCAGCGGTCGGGCATTGTCCCCGTGCCCCTGTCGACCATGCTGTCCGGCCCCGAGCTCGCGCCGATCATTGCTGACTCGGGCGCACGGGCCGTCGTGGTGTCCGAAGCGTTCGCAGCGACCGTGCCGGCGATCGTTGTCGGCGCACCGGCAATCGAGGCAGTCGTCGTGTGTGGCGACGCCGCCACTGTTCCTGGCCTCGATCGAGCCGTGGCCGTGTCGAGCTGGGCAGAGCACACCGACCGCAACGAAGCCCCCGTCGCAGCGACGACCGGAGACTCGCCTGCCTTCTGGCTCTACAGCAGCGGCACCACCGGCACGCCCAAGGGCGTCATGCAC
>CAZEMU010000068.1:1205-21906 GCA_964513315.1 uncultured Acidimicrobiaceae bacterium
GGCTTCGTCGCTGCCACGCTCGACACTTCACCTGACTCGGCCGCGTTCGCGACCCTGCGGGCGACGGTCACCGCCGGCGAGTCGCTGCCCGCTCCGTTGCAGACCCGCTTCGCCGACCTGACCGGTCAGCCGGTCCTCGACGGGATCGGATCGACCGAGCTGCTGCACATCTTCTTGTCGAACACACTCGACCGCCAGGTCCCGGGCGCAAGCGGCTTCCCCGTCGCTGGCTACGAAGCGGAGATCCGAGACGACGATGACAACGTCATCGATGCGATCGACACCCCCGGCTACCTGCACGTGAAGGGCCCGTCGGCCGCCGTCGGCTACTGGGAGCGGCCCGACGCGACTGCGGCCGCGTTCAAGGACGGCTGGGTCCGCACCGGCGACATGTACGTACGCGACGCCGAAGGCGCGTGGACGTTCCTCGGCCGGGACAACGACATGATCAAGACCGGCGGCATCTGGGTCTCCCCTGCCGAGGTCGAGAGCACGCTCATCGAACACGGCACCGTGCTGGAAGCCGCCGTGGTCGGGGCCCGAGACGACGCCGGCCTGGAAGCAACGATCGCCTTCGTCGTACCGGCTGCGGGCGCAACGCCCGACGTCGACGAGCTCCAACAGCACTGCCGAGATCGCATGGCCGCGTTCAAACGGCCGAGCCAGATCCACGTCGTCGACGATCTCCCCAAGACGGCAACCGGCAAGATCAAGCGCTTCCAGCTGCGAGACGGGCTCGGCTGAGTTGTCAGCCCGACGTCTCGGACAACACGGAGAAGCCCCGCGTTGCGACGAAAAGGGGGACTTCTAATCGGCGGACACAACCTCGACGGCGGTCTCTGGGTTCGGGTTGTTGGTCGGGTCGTACACCGTGTCCGGACGTGCTTCGATCATGGTGGGCTCGACGTCGGGTGGCGTACAGGCCACCAGGTAGTTGTCGCCGTCTCCGAGATCGTCGAAGCCCAGGAGCGGGTGCGACCCGCCATCGATGTCGATCAGGCTGAGGCGTGCGAGCTCGGCTGCGCCCGGTTCGGCACCGCCCGGCCCGGTCACACCGCCCTCCCACGTCATCTGGATCTCGTGGCTCGAGCCGAGCGAGGCACACTGTGCGCCCGCCGGGTCAAGGCGGGCCAAGACCAATCTCGGTCCGGTTTCGAACGTGTTGATGGTGTCGGTCGCGATGCCAGTGAGAACGGTGCCGTCGATCGCCAGCAGTTCACCGACCACTGCGACCTCGGCCGGGAGATCGTCACGGCTTCCCAGCGGGCCCGTGAGGAGTACCGTTTGCAGCTCGTCGTCCTCGGTTGCCGGTTTCAGCGTTGCGCACGTCGGGGTCATGACGGCGCCTCCGACCGTCGTCACGACGAAGTCGCTGGGTTCGAGCGTGGCTCCATCCACACGATGGGACAGCACGACCGGCATTCCTTCGTCGAGTGGCTGTTGCTCGCACTCCGAGACCTGGGCGAGAAGGCCGATTCCTATCGCGGGAAGGTCCAAGACCCCCAGGTAGGCCGTGAGGATCGCTGGAGTTTGTGTGGTCGGCGCCTCGGTTGTGGTCTCGGTCGAGGGGCTGGCGGCTGGCTCGGACTCGTCGGCGGCGCATGCCGCGAGGCACAGCAACAGTGTCGTGAACAGGACCAGCCACCGAGTGCGATGCGGGCGGGCCGTTGCGGGCCGATGAGGGCGCTTGCCATTGAGTGTCTTCATGGTGAGGGATGTGGCGCCAATCGGGATGGAGGTCAGGATCGAAGGGCTTCGGTCGGCGACAATCGAGCTGCGCGGACTGCGGGGTAGAGGCCGGCGATTGCGCCGATGACGAGGGCCGATCCGAGTCCTCCATAGATCGCGATGGAGGGCACGATCGTGTCCCAGCCGCGCAGGGTGGCATAGATGTTGGTCGTCAGTAGGCCGAGGGCCACGCCGCCGAATCCTCCGAGGGCAGAGAGCAGCAGCGCTTCGCCGAGGAACTGGACGGCGACATGGCGCTTCGTTGCTCCCAGAGCGCGACGCAACCCGATCTCGGCCCGTCGTTCCAATACCGAGATCACCATCATGTTGGCGATGCCGACGCCGCCGACGAGCAGCGCCACAGCGCCAAGTCCCAAGAACAGCGACGTCAATGCATCGTCTGCGGACTCGCGGGCCTCGAGTGCGTCGGTTGGTCGGTCGACGTTGACTTCTTCTGGGTTCTCCGGGTTGGCGGTTCTTGCCAGCACGTCGAGTACGTCGGTGACCTGGTCGGGGTCGACCCTGACCAGGATGGAGGTGGCGATGTTGTCGTGGTCGAGATACATCTCGGCGGCGTCGAGTCCGACAAGAACGGCTCGATCGAGATCGGGATTGAGTTGGAACTCATCAAGGATCCCGATGACGGTGAACCAATCGCCGTCGAGGTAGATCTGCTGTTGGCCGGTCACCGTGTGAATGCCCAGTCGCTCGGCCGTCACTGAACCGAGCACCGCTGTTGGGTACGAAGCCGTTGCGGAATCAAGCCAGCGACCGTCGCTCAGCCCGCCAGCAAGTGTGTCGATCAGGGTGAGATCAACCGCCTGCACCGTGATTCCGTTCGTTTCGCCGGGCGGTATGAAGTCGGAGCGGTACACGTTCGCTCCCGCCACGGTGCTGACCGTCGTCGTCACTTCGACGGGTGCGATGCGCGAGATCATGTCGGCAGCGGTCTCGGGAAGTTCACCGTCACCAGCGCCGATGCCAGCGCTTGCTTCGATCGTGAGCAGGTTCGTGCCGAGCGAGTCGAGTTGGGCGAGCAGCTCAGATTTGGATGATTCGCTCAGGCCGAGCACGGCGACCATGGCGGCGATACCGATCATGATTCCCAGCGCGGAGAGTGCAGTGCGCATCCGGCGGGTTCGCATGCCGACGGTGGCGGTGCGCGCCATGTCGACGGAGTTGACGCGGCTTCGCCCCAGTTCTGCCGAAACTGCCTTCGATCGCCTCATTGCGGCGCCCGAGTGTCGTGCTCGATCTGGCCGTCTCGAATGCTCACCGAGCGCGGGAACATCTCGGCGATCTCGGGATTGTGCGTGATGACCACCAGGGTCACACCGGCGCCGTTCAGCTCCTGGATCAACTCGACGATGGCATCGCTGCTATGCGAGTCGAGGTTCCCGGTTGGTTCGTCGGCCAAGATGATCGACGGGTCGCCGAGGATGGCCCGAGCGATCGCCACGCGCTGTCGTTCGCCACCCGAGAGCTTGTTTGCTTCGTGGTCAACGCGGTGGCTGAGGCCAACCCTGTGCAGTGCATCGCGAGCCAACTCGCGCCGGTCGCGCAGTTTGGCGCCGCCATAGAGCGCGCCGTCTGCCACGTTGTCGAGCGACGTGAAGCCGTTGAGCAGATGAAACTGTTGAAAGACGAACCCGATGTGGCGAGCCCGGAGCCCGGACAGCTCCGCGTCGTTCAGCTTCGACACCTGATGGCCGGCGACCATGACGTCGCCCGAGGTGGGCCGATCGAGCGTGCCCATCACATGCAGCAGCGTCGACTTGCCCGAGCCGGATGGCCCGACGATGGCCAGCAGTTCGCCTTGCGCAATCTCGAACGAGACGTCGTCGAGCGCCCGTACGGGCGGCGTGCTCGGGTACTCCTTCACGACGTTGGTGAAGGAGAGAACGGTCGGATTCGTGCGCCGAAGTGGCGGCTCATCGAGCGTGGTCGTCATGGCAGTGCCACCTGATCGCCGACTTCAGCGCCAGCAGCATCGATCTCCACGAGTCCGTCAGCGAAGAAACCCGGTTCAGCGGCGACGAGTCGGAACCCCGATCCCGAGTCGACTTCGATGGCATAGCCGCCCTCCGAGAGCGCAATGAGGGCCGACACCGGTACCGCCAAGACATCGGTCACCGAGGATCCGACGAGTTCGACATCGACCGGCGCCTCGGTCAGATCTCCGGCCAGCTCCGGGTTGTCCAGTCGGACCGTGACGGCGAATGTCGTACTGCCGTCTTGTGCTGTCTGCGCCGTCGTTGCGATGTCCTCGATGACCGCCGAGATCTCGACATCGTCGGGAAGTATGACCGTCACGCGATCGCCTTCGTCGGCCAACGACTGATCGGCGGCGTCGAGGTCGAAGCTCACGATCTGCTCGACATCGGCTACCTGAAGCACGGTTGTGCCAGCACCGACCTCGGTGCCGACTGCGGCGGCCTCAGCGGTGACGCGAACGCCGGACTCGACCACGACGACATCGCCGACGTGCAAGACGCCATCGGGTTCTTGTCCGGTGGCAACTTGCCAATCGAGGAGCGCCGCACGCGTCTCGGGGGTGAACACATCGTCCACCACCAGTGCGGCGTCGGCGGTGAAACCGAGACGAGCGAGCGCCTGCTCGAGCTGGAGCACATCGGGGCCCGCCAGCTCTGCTCCGAAGGACAGCGTCGCGATCGCGGCGCCGGGTGCGACCGCGCCGGTCTCGTCGAGCGTCTCGATGACCTGGGCGGGCCCAGGGATGAACACGATGTCGTTCGCTTCGACGATGCCGTCGACTTCGACGCCCAGGTCTTGTTGCCAGCGCTCAACCATTGCCGCCGTCTCCGAGGTGAATTCTCGGTCGACGATGACCTCGTTGTCGGGGTCATAGCCCAGGTCGACGAGCGCAGTTTCCAGCTGAAGTACGTCGGGTCCGATGAGGTTCGGTTGGGTGTCCGGCACGGTCTCGTTCGCAAGCTCGTCTCGGTCGGCAGCGGCCTGGACCTCGTCGAAGTCGATGAGGGCCTGTCGAGCTCCATCGACGGCATCTTCAGCGGCGGCAATTCGGTCGAGATCGGCTTGCTGCGCAGCGGTGACCGCTTGATTCGCTCGCGAAATCTCGTTGGCGCTGCCACCGGTTTGCTCTAGCTGATTGAGGTCTTCGATCGCGTTGAGCAGCGCATTGCTCGGCGTATCGCTCTGTGCCTCGGCCAGTTGCTCTTCAGCGTCGGTGATCGCGTCGAGGAGTCGCACGCGTGACTGTGAGTTCTGCACGTCGCTAGCTTGCGTGCTGCGGGTTGAGGTCTCGACCGGCTCGGGCCAATACAGGTCGCGATAGACGAGCGAGTCGCCATACAGCACGGTGACCGGCTCACCATCAAACGCAAACAGCACGTCGCCTTGCTCAACGATCGCCCCGCTTTCGGGCGCGCTCGTCACAGTCCCGGAGCGTGGTGCCTCGACCATGAGAGACCGGTCACCGAGCGACAGGTCACGGTAGAAGGCCGTTGGCGCAACAAGAAGCGGCACGATCGTCCCGTCGACTGCGTAGACCGGGTCACCCTCGGCCAACACCGTGTCTTCCTCCGCGAGCGCAGTGACGACACCGGAGCGCGCAGCAGCAATCGTGTCGTCGTCCGTCGGTCGAAGCGTCCCATCGAACTGCTCCACCTCGACGAGGTCAGTGCGGACGATGGCAGTCGAGTTCTGCACTGCGGGCTTGTCGCTCTCCTCGGCTGCATCGCTTTGTGAGTTGCCGCTTAGCGTCACAAATGCGGCGATCGCGGCGGCGAGAAGGAGACCGGCAATCAACCACTTCACCGGTGGGCGCCGTGACGGCCGGGACGATTCTGTGCTTGCGGTGTTCATGTCAGTTGCCGCCGGCGTTCGGCAACAGATCCTGACAAGCGGCGATTGCATCGGCGTTTGCAGGATCCTGCGGATCGAAGTTATCGCCGAACATGCGGGCCCCTTGGCCAGGAACGAACCTGCTCAGATCAGGGTCGTCGACGTCGAGCCCGTTGTCCCGAAGGCACCGTGCAAACTCCAACAAGCTGTCCTCGAAGTCGGAGATATCTGGTGCCTCCGTGAAGAAGGTCGCCTCTTCGATGAGGTTGACACATCCCTCTGCTGCCTCCTGGAAGTCGGGATCGCCGAGGAGCTGCTGTTGACCAGGAGGCAATAGTTGGACCGACCCGTCCGCGGTGATTGTCGGGTCCGGCATCTCATCGAAGCCGGCCTCGCGAACACACACTACGAACGCGAGCGCCATGTCTTCATCGGTGGCGTCCTCGGCGATCACACCTTCGCTCGTGCTCGTCTCGGTCGCGTCGCTGTCTGACCCCGTCGTGTCGGCGGGGTCGGCCGACGTCTCGGCCGACCCCGTGTCTTGCGCCTCGGTGCTGTCTTCGGCGGGATCGACGACGGTTTCCGGTGTCGGCGCGACGGTTTCCGGCATCGTGGTGGGTACGGCCGTCGGTTCTGTTTCGACGTCGGCGATGCTCGCAACCCCCGAGGTCGTTTCTTCGCCACCACCGCATGCGGCGACCAAGAGCGCCACCACCGCTAGTAGCAATCCGGCGACGCGCGATTGCCGTACATGGTTGGTATCTCGTTGCATCCATGCATCGTCAACCGACGATGTTGGGTCTGTGTTGGGCGCAGTTTGGAGCCGGGTAAATCTCGGGTCCGGCGCCCTGATCGGCGACGATGCGAGACGACTAAGGGTTCGACGCCCCGGGAGAGATCTCGAGCTCGATGGTCGTGCCGCCTCCGTCTCGGTTCGCCGCATGCACGGTCCCACCGTGGCTCGCAACGACCTCGGCAACGAACGCGAGTCCGAGACCAGAACCCTCGATGGTCTGGACGGTTGGCGAGCGGTAGAACTTGTCGAAGACCCGCTCGAGGTCGGCCTCCAGAATCCCGGGGCCGCGGTCGTTCACGACGATGCGGTTGCGATCGACCGAGACCTCGATGCTCGTGCCGGCATCGCTGAATTTGTCGGCGTTGGCCAGCACGTTTGCGATCGCCCGCGCGAGATGAGTGCGTTTGCCCGGCGTCGGTTCGTTCTCGCCAATCGAAAGGGCGAGCTGGCGGTCAGGGTGTTTCGTTCGGAATGTCGTGACCACTTCAGCCGTGACATCGCCGAGATCGAGCAGCTCGATCGCGGTCTCGTCAAACGGGAAGCTCGCCAGACTCACGAGCTCGTCGACGAGGCTGCTCAGCTCGTCAACTTCACCGAGTGCTGTGCTCAGCAAGGCAATGTGCTCGCGCTCACCTGGGTCATCGCCAGGCGTATGACCCCGCAGCGCCATGCGTTGCGAGAGTTCGATCGTGGCGCGCAGCGTGCTCAATGGTGTGCGCAGCTCATGGCTGGCGTCTTGCACGAGTCTTCGTTGCTGTCGGAGCGACTCGTCGAGCTCCCCGAGCATCAGATTGAAGTCGGCCGCGACGTCGGAGATCTCGCCGGATCCTTTCACGGTGATGGTTTCGGAGAAGTCCTTCGTGTCCGCGATTGCTCGGGTGGCACCGCGCAGCTTGTCCAGAGGGCGCACGAGTCGGCTCGCGAGGACGTACCCGGCGGCGGCACTGGAGACGACCACCGCAGCCGCGAGCAGCGTGAGACGAAAGCGGAGCTGTTCGAGCGTTTCAATCTGGCGGGTGACATCTCGACCGACTTGAAGAATGATCCGTTCGCCCGACGGAGCGTCGAAACCGACGAGACGAGTTTCGTAGGTCCGATCGTCGACAACCAGCGCTGACGGGATCGGGTCCTGTGAGCCCAGTGCCTGCTCGAAATCGGTTTGCGTGAAGGGCAGGTCGGCGTCCGGGGTCGAGGCGACCGTGGTTCCGTCGGATCGCAGAAACCGAATCTCGACGTCGTAGCGAGTGATGGCCGCGCTGCCGTTGAGATTCGCCGGTCCGCCACCTCGAGGAAGCAGTGGATCGTCTTCGGCGAGCCCCGCCATCGTCGCAACAAAGGACAGGACCTGAGCAACGCGGTCGTCGAGAAATGCGTCGGTCTCTTGCTCCAGTCGGTTGTCGACACTCCGGTAGGAGAACAACGCTGCGCTCACTGCGGCAATGGCAGCCAGCACGCCCAGCGCGATCGCGATCTGCAGGCGAAGCGTCATCTCGGTTCCCGAATCACGTAGCCGATCCCCCGGAGTGTGTGGATGAGCGGGGGTTGTCCGGGGCGCTTGAGTTTTCTGCGTAGGTAGCTAATGGTTGCGTCGAGCGTGCGCGTCTCGGTGGCGTCGTAACCCCATACGAGTTCGTAGAGCCGGCTTCGCTCGATCACGATCTCCTTGTTCACAGCAAGGGCAAGGAGCAGATCGAACTCGATCTTCGTCAGTTCCACGTCGGCGTCGGGGTACCAGCAACGGCGCTGCTGAGCGTCGATCGTGAGATCGCCAATCTGGATGGGCGCCGAGTCGGACGTGGCCGGCTGTGCTGGTCGCCGGAGCAAGGCGCGTAGTCGGGCGAGCAGCTCTTCGATGGAGAATGGTTTTGTCAGGTAGTCGTCGCCGCCGGCATCGAGGCCGGCGACGCGGTCCGCGATGGTCGTCCGGGCAGTCAGAAAGAGGACGGGCTCCATATGGCCGCGCTCGCGCATGCGCCGACACAGGCCGACACCGTCGAGATAGGGCATCGATACGTCGAGGATGACGGCGTCGAAGTTGCTGTTGGTGAGTGCCTCGAGGCCGCTGACGCCGTCGGAACAGCTCGCGACCTCGTAGCCCTCGAAGGTGAGCGTGCGCTCCAGGACCGAACGCAGTTTCGCGTCGTCTTCGACGACGAGCAGCTTTGCGGTTGGTGATGCCTTCATCGCCCTCGATTCCGTTGCTACGAAGCTAACGGTCGACTGTTAAGGCAACGTTGGCTCGATGCGACATCGTGTCGAGGGCGATGTAGGGCGCGTGGTTCTGTGCATCGGCGTGCGCTGCGAACGGGATCTGAGCGAGAGCTGAGGATCAGGTGAGAATTGCGGGCAGTGCGATGTGCATGGTCGTGCCCTCTCCAAGACCGGCACTGGCCGCCTCGATCGTGCCGCCGTGGGCATCGATGATGAGCTTGGCGATGGCCAATCCGACGCCGGTGCCGTCGGTGAAGTGCTCGTCGACCCGGTAGAAGCGCTCGAAGATCCGCGCCTGGTCGTCGGAAGCAAGGCCGCGGCCCTCGTCGGCGACAGTGATGGTCGTCCAGGCCCCATCAGCGCTGACGGTCACCCCGATGGTGCCGGCATCGGAGTACTGCACAGCATTGCCGACCACGTTGACGAGTACTTGGGTCAACCGGTCGAGGTCGCCCGTGACCTCGGCCGGCGAAGCCTCGAGTGTCAGCACCAGGCCCTTGGCCTGAGCTTGGGGTTCGAGTTGGTCGACGACGTGCTGCGCGATGGCCGCGACATCGACCGGCTCCCGCCGCAGATCACCGAGCTCACCAGCGGCCGACAGCGAGGACAGATCGTCGGCCAGGCGCCGGAGCCGGGCAGCCTCGCGTCCGATACGGGCAAACGTGTCGTCGTCGGCCGGGACGACACCGTCGAGCAGGGCTTCCATCGTGCCCTCGATGGTGCTGAGCGGGTTGCGGAGCTCATGCGCGACATCGCCGATGAGACGCAGCCGTCGTTCCTCGGTCTCTTGCAGCTCGCCAGCAAGGAAGTTGACGTCGTTGGCCAGGGCGTCGATCTCGTGGGTGTCGGAACCAGGGACACGGACGTCGTAGCGACCGGCCGCCAGCTTCCGTGTCGCATCGCTCACGGACTCGAGTGGCGCGGCAAGCCGCTTGGTTACCCGCCACGACACAAGCGCCGATGCAAGGGCGGCGGCACCAAACCCGACGAGCAGGCCGATTGGCCCGCCTTCGTCGCCCCGCCCGGGGTCGAAGCCATGGCGTCCGCCGAAGATCTCGTAGAGCGCTCCGACGATCAGCACGCCAACGAGCACGACGAGCAGGGCAACCAGCATGACCTGGAGATGCGAGCCGAACAATCGGCGGCGGAGGGTCTTCACCACATCACCCGACGAACTTGTAACCGACGCCGCGGACGGTCTCGATGAAGCGGGGCTCAGCGGCCGAGTCGCCGAGCGCCTTGCGGAGATTGCCGACGTGGACATCGACGATGCGTTCCTCGCCGTAGAAGTCGCGACCCCACACCCGGTCGATCAGCTGGTGACGGGCGAACACTCGCCCCGGGCTTTCGGCCAGCGCTCGAAGCAGGTCGAACTGCAACGCGGACAGGTCGATGACCTGGTCATCAACGGCGACCTCGTGCCGGTCGACGTCGATCGTGATCCCGTCGTAGCGAAGCGGTTCGTGCAACGGTTCGACGGTCGAGGTCCGGGTCCGCCGCAGCACGGCCTTGACCCGAGCCACGACCTCGCGCGGCGAGAACGGCTTGGTCACATAGTCGTCGGCGCCGACCGACAAACCGATCAGCCGATCGGTCTCTTCGACCGCCGCGGTCAGCATGATCACATGCACGTCGGAGAAGCGGCGTAGTTCCCGCAAGGTCTCGATCCCGTCGAGCTCGGGCATGCGGACGTCGAGCAGGATCAAGTCGACGGCCGGCTGGCGACCGAGACGGTCGAGCACTTGGCGACCGTTCTCGAGTTCTTCGACCTCGAAGCCGTCGTCGGTGAGGTACGACGCGACCAGGCGCCGGATCTCTCGTTCGTCGTCGACGACCAGAATGCGTTGGGCCATAGTTCCGAGACCGTTCTGTGCACGCGCCAGCAAGCGGACAGGGCCGACCCGTTGGGGCCGGCCCTGTCGAAGCTAACCGCTCGTCAGGTCACTCCTCCTCGACCTCTTCGTCCCACTCGCTGTCAGGATCGTCGTCCTGGGCGAGATCGTTGACGGGAGGGGCCGGTGCAGCCGGAGGGGCTGAACGAGTCGGCGCTGGGGGGATCATGTCCTCTCCCTTGAGCACGGCCTTGCGGTGTTCGTACTCGGCTCGGTCGATCTCGCCTCGGGCGAATCGATCGTCGAGCGTGCGCACCGGCGAGACACCGTGGTGTCCGTAGCCACCGCCGCCGCGGCGACGGCGCACGATCTTGGCGAAGAGGAAGCCGCCCAGAATGAGCAGCAGCAAGGGGAACAGGAATCGGGGGCCGTGATCGCCCCCACGAGATGCATGGTCAAAGGCGGCCAGCAACATGAGTGGTCCTTTCGGGGGATTGCCGGCCGACGGGTGTCAACCGGTATGCCACTCATTCAATGGGTCGGCCGTGAAGCGTCGATCGCGCCAAACATCAAGCTTCTGTGAAGCCCAGTTGGCTCTGGCAAACTCGCCGGCTCCGCCGAAGCGGAGTTACCAACGGACCTCGAAGGCGGCGGCGTTGATGCCACTGCCCATGCCAACGAGCATGATCTGGTCACCGCTGGTCACTCGGCCAGCGTCGACTTCCTTGGACAGCACCGTGGGCACCGAGGCAGGACCCGTGTTGCCGTACTGCGGATAGATCTTGGGAACCCGCTCGGGCTCGAACTTGAGCAGGTCGACGAGCATGTCGGTGTGGACTTTGCTGACCTGGTGGATGGCGAACAGGTCGACGTCGGCGACGTTCCAGTCGAACGCCGCGGCGGCTTCGGCCCAACCCTCTTCGGCGCACTCGAGGCCGCCGATCAGCAACGCCTGCGAGTCGGTCCTGCCGCCCTCGTAGTTGCCGACGCTGAGCGCGTGGTGCTGGGTTGCGGAGACACTCAGACCACCAAGGAACCGTGGGAGGCCATCATCAGGTTCGGCCCGAGAAATCACCATGGCGACGCCTGCAGAACCGAGCGTCAGGCACGCGAACTGCTCGCGGAACGAAAGGTCGTCGGTCTCGGGATCTTGCAGGTTGCGGATCGTGTTCTCGACGATCGGTCGACCATCTTCGCCAGCGACGATCAGTGCGTGATCGATCTCGCCTCGATCGATCATCGACGCCGCGACCGAGGCGCCCTGCAGGAAGCCCAGGCATGCACTGCCAATGTCGAAGTTGATGCACTCGCGTCCGAGCCCGATCTTGCCTTGCACGATCGCCGCAGTCGACGGCTCGAGATAGTCGCGACTCACTGACGTGTTGATGAGCGCGCCGATGCTCGACACCTCGACATCGACTTGTGCCAGCACCTTTTCAGCAGCGAGTGCCGCAGCATCGCTGGGCGCGATCCCGACATCCCAGAAGCGGCGATTCTCGATACCGGTCAAACCTTCGAGGAGCCCGGGAGGCATCTGGAGGCGTTCCATGGTGTCGGTGATCTGATCTTCGAGTTCAGACGACGACACCACGACGCCAGCGTCAACATGCGCCAATCCGCTGATCGCAATATTGTCGAAGCGAGACCTGGGGGCAGCCACGATGTACTCCTTGGCCACAGACTCTCGGTACCACCACGGACCGTCGGCAAGGGCACGAACGGTCGGCGGATCGGTGGGCTCCGGTTACTGTACGCCCTCTCGCATGAAGTCCCGAAGCAGAACGGCAGGCCAAAAACTTCCGGCCCAACTGCCGCCGACCAGCCTGCCCGGCCTGGACTCGGCATGGTCAAGACTCGTGTCGGCTCGCGACAGCGCCGGGACCGAGCGCACCTGGCACGTTCTCGACACGGGCGGCTCTGATGTTCGTGGCACCGTGCTGTGTGTTCACGGAAATCCGAACTGGTCCTACATGTGGCGCGGCCTCGCATCTGCGTTGACCGACTGGCGGGTCGTTGCCGTCGACCTGTTGAACATGGGCTTTTCGGAACGGACGGGCGAACAGCGTCGCTTCGCCGATCACGTCGATGACCTCGGCGTGCTGACCGAAGCGCTCGGCATCGCCGGCCCCGTCGTCACGGTCGCTCATGACTGGGGCGGGCCGATCTCGATGGGATGGGCGCAACGCCACGTCGACCAGCTCGCCGGCATCGTGTTGATGAACACCGGCGTCGCTCGCCCCGATGGCGTCAAGGTCCCGCCGCTCATCTCGATCGCTCGCGCCACGCTGCGGGCCACCTGTGAGATCACGCCGACGTTCTTGCACGGCGCACTTCGGATGGCACGACCGCAGCTCGATCGCGAGGTGTACCGCGGCTACACGGCGCCGTATCGCTCGGCCGATCGGCGGGTGGGTATCCATGACTTCGTCGAAGACATCCCGGTGCTCGAAACGCACCCGACGCACGAACCGCTAGCCGCGGTCGCCGAAGGCATGGCCGAGCTCGCCGATGTGCCGGCGCTGCTGTTGTGGGGCGCCAAGGACATCGTCTTCTCCGACGCATTTCTCCAGGACCTAATGGCGCGGCTTCCTCATGCCCAGGTCCATCGCTACGCCGATGCCGCACACCAGATCATCGAAGACACTGCTTCTTCGGCAGACGAGCGCAGCGTCATCGCGACAATCGATGCGTGGCTCCGTCGGCTGGACGAGAGTGGTCCGCAAGAAGGCGCCGACCAGCCTCAGACTGGGCCGCGATCCCGGATGTGGTCTGCGGTCCACGAGCGTCGAGACGACGATGCGCCAGCTGTCATCCAGATGGATGCCAAGGCGCCGGCCAACGTTGCCCAGACAATCAGCTTCCGCGACCTCGACGGTCGCATCGAGGCGACCGCGGCTGCGCTCGTCGCAGCTGGGATCACGCCAGGCACTCGGCTTGCGACGCTCGTTCCGCCAGGGATTGACCTCATGGTCCTTATTTATGCGTGCTTGCGGGCGGGGATCGTGGTTGTGGCCCTCGATGCCGCCCTCGGCCTCGACGGCATGCGCCGCGCGCTGCGGTCGTCTCGCCCCGACGTTGTCGTCGGCGACTGGCGAGGACTCTCGTTGGCGAAGAGCTTGCGCCTGCCTGCTCGCCGAGTGTCCGTAGCGCCGCTTGCTCCGTCACTCGCCCGTGGCCTTGGCGCGCCGGACAGCCTGGCCGAGATGGTCGCCGCCGCGCCCGATGCACCCGCTCCAGACGAACCGGCCGCCGATGCACTGGCGGCGATCGTGTTCACGTCGGGCTCGACCGGCCCGTCGAAGGGCGTGCGCTACACCCACCGCCAACTCGAGGCCCAGCGCGACGCCGTGATCCAGGTCTTCGACGTGCAGGCGTCGGATCGGCTCGTCGTCGCCTTCGCCCCCTTTGCCGTGCTTGCTCCCGCCGTCGGAATCGGCTCGGTGATCCCCGCAATGGACGTCACCAAGCCAGCCGACCTCGCCGCACCGGCGCTCGCCGAGGCTGCCGCCGCGCTCGACGCAACGATCCTGTTCGCCTCGCCACGGGTGCTCGCCAACATCGCTGCAACGGTGGGGGAAGCGAGCCCGCCGCAACGCGAAACCTTGGCCGCCCTGCGAGCCGTGGCGACGGCAGGCGCTCCCGTCTCGCCGGCGCTACTGCAGGCGACCGAGCCCGTGTTCCCGAACGCCAGGATGTATACGCCCTACGGCATGACCGAGGTCCTGCCCGTCACCGTCGCGTCCGCTCCCGAGATCCGAGCCGATGCCAGCACAGGCGGTGTCTGCGTCGGTCAGCCGCTGCCCTCTGTCGACGTCGCGATCTGCGCGCCCGACGCTCCAAGCGGCACGATGCCGACGCACCTTGCGCCGGGCGAGGTCGGTGAGATCTGGGTTCGAGCGCCGCACCGATGCGACGGGTACGACGGATTGTGGGCGCAGCAACGTCACGCCTTCGTGGACGACTGGCATCGGTCGGGCGACGTCGGCCACCTCGACGAACTCGGTCGGCTCTGGATTGAAGGTCGAGTCGACCATTTGCTGCACACGCCCGATGGTGTACGTACGCCCGTGCCGATCGAGCTCGCCGCCGAGGCCGTGCCAGGTGTCGAGCTCGCGGCCGCAGTCGGTGTCGGTCCGATCGGGACGCAAGAGGTCGCGGTCGTGGTTGCCGGCAAGGCCCTGGTCAAAGGCGTGGTCGCCGACGCCCAAACCGCGCAAGCGGTGCGGCGCGCGGTCGACGTCCCCGTTGCCGCGGTGCTTGTCGTGGCGAAGATCCCCGTCGACCGACGCCACAACTCCAAGATCGACCGCTCCCGTGTCCAGGTCTGGGCCGACGCGATCCTGCGGGGCAAGACCCGCGCCAGGATCTAGGCGATGAAGGTTCTGGTCACCGGCGCGAGCGGCATGCTCGGACGCACCGTGGCCGAGACACTGCTGCGCCAGGGTCACGACGTGACGGTGGTGCAGCGCCGACCGAGCGGCATCGAATGCCGAGAAATCCGAGGCGATCTGCGAGGCGCCGATGTTGTCGATGCCGCCGTCGAGGGCCAAGACGCGGTCGTCCACCTGGCGGCACGCGTCTCCCCCACCGGTGCGTGGCAGGACTTCGTGGCGGTGAACGTCGACGCGACCCGTTCGCTCCTCGACGCAAGCAAACGGGCCGGCGTCGAGCGGTTCGTCTATGTCTCATCGCCAGCAGTGGCGAGCTCCGGTGAAGCACACGTCGGCGTTGGCGCGCTTCCCGCGGATCCGGACCAAGCCAAGACGCACTACGCGCGCAGCAAAGCCCAGGCCGAACTGCTCGCACTCGCCGCCGACGGGCCCGACCTCGCCGTCACTGCGATCCGACCGCATCTGGTTTGGGGACCGGGCGACGAACAACTCGTCGGCCGCATCGTTGAACGAGCGAAGAGCGGCGCGCTCCAGGTCATCGGCACGGGCGCCGCGCTCGTCGACTCGACCTACGTCACCAATGCGGCCGACGCAATCGTCGCCGCGCTCGATCGGATCGAGCATGTGCACGGCCGAGCGCTCGTCGTGACGAACGGTGAGCCCCGGCCCGTCGTCGAACTGCTGCGAGGCTTGTGCGACGCGGCTGGCGTTGCCTTCCCAACCGGGTCCGTGGCGCCCGCAGCCGCCAAGTCGGTTGGCGCACTCGTCGAAGCGGTGTGGGCGGCCGGAGGCATCGAGCGCGATCCGCCGATGACCCGTTTCCTGGCCGAGCAACTCAGCACGGCGCATTGGTACGACCAACGGGAGACCCGAGCATTGCTCGACTGGCAACCGGCAGTCTCCCTCGACGAGGGGCTCGCCAAGCTCGCGACCTGGTTCCGCACCCCGCCGGGCTGAAACCCTGCGATCAATCGACAATCGCTGCACGTCGCTCGTCATTCGGCATCGATCTACAATCGACCGGATGCCACACCGCAACTCGTCGATCACCTGATGTCCCGCCTTGGAGTTGACCCGGTCTCGTGGCCCGAAGCGTGCGAAATCAGCACGGAGCAAGCGAGCGGGTTAGAACCGTGAGCATTTCCCGAGTCACCGTCGGTCTTGATCAGTCCGACACATCGATCGCTGCGGCCCGTTGGGCTGCGGCCATCGCCGAGGCGTCAGAATCTCCATTGCGAGTCGTGCACGCCTGGCAGCTTCCCATGCTTGCCTTCGCACCCGAGATGACGGCCCCACTCGCGAACGAAAAATGGATGCAGGACCGCTCAGAGGAGTTCATCGACATCCGCTTGGATGAGCTGGGGATCCACAACGCCGAGCGTGTCATCGTGCACGGCTCTGCGGGTGTCCACATGGCCGAGGAGACCACCGCCGATCGCCTCGTCGTGGTCGGGCGAACCGGCCATGGCGCCAAGGTTATGCTCGCTCGAATCATCGACGGATTGCTCGGATCTACGGCCCGCTATGCGGTCCACAACGCCAACGGCCCGGTCGCCGTTGTGCCTCCGGACGCCACCTGGACCAGCTCGCCTCGTGTGCTCGTCGGTGTCGATGGCAGCCCAAGCTCACTCACGGCGCTGCGGTGGGCGGTCGAAGCCCTACCCGAAGAAGCCACAATCACTGCGACGCACTACATGACTCCATGGGTCAGCGATCCGCTCGTACCCGTCGACGGCAGCTTCAACTCAACGCTGCTGGCACGAGCCGAATCCCAACTCGCAGAGTCGATCAGCAGCGTGGTTTCCAACAGCTCGCATCCGGATCGGATGGTCAAAGCCCATGCCGATATCGGCGCTGCTTCGTGGGCGCTCAGCACAGCTTCTCACGATGTCGACATGCTCGTCGTGGGCCACCGCGACCGCTCCGTGCTGGCGACTCGACTGCTCGGTTCGGTCGCTGATCACACCGTGCGGCATGCAGCAGTTCCAGTCGTTGTTGTCCCCGAGCCCGAGTAATCGCGAGAGCGATGCCGAGGGTTCAGCCCGTCGGCGTTAGAGCCCGGTTGCGGCCTGCATACGCGACAGCTGGCCGGAGACGAACTCGTCGAACTCGGCGTTCGGTTGGCGAAGCAGCCACGTTTTCCCGAAGGGGTCGGGGGCCTCGATGGCGCTTCCCGACATCGTCGCCATGACCTGGTGACCGCAGAACGGCACGTACACCTCGCTGTAGCCACCTTCGTGGGCCATCACCAGGCGGCCGTCGCACACCTCGTCGGCGAGCGCCATGACCTGGTTCGTCATCGCCTCGTAGGTGCCGACGTGACACATCATGCGACCGAGCGGATCCATGCCGACGGCATCGAACCCGCAGGCGATGATCACCACATCGGGAGCGAACGCTCGCACCGCGGGCAGCGCCAATCGCTCCATCGCTTCGAGATAGCTGTTGTGACCACAGCCCGGCGGCAGCGGGATGTTCAGGTTGAATCCCTCGCCTGCGCCGATGCCTCGGTCCTCGAACGCGCCCTGGTCCATCGGGTAGTTGCGGTCTTGATGCATCGAGACGGTGAGGACGTCGTCGCGGTCGTAGAAGATGGCCTCGGTGCCGTTGCCGTGGTGCACGTCCCAATCGATGACAGCGAACCGAGTTGCGGTTCCCTCGGCCCGGGCGGCCTCGATCGCGACGGCGATGTTGTTGAAGAGGCAGAAGCCGTTCGGCTGCTCGGGCAGCGCGTGATGGCCCGGAGGGCGGGTCAGCGCATACGCGTTCTGCAGGTCGCCGGCCAGGACAGACCGAAGCGCCTGCACCATCAGCCCGGCGGACTGGGCCGCGATCTCGAACCCGCCGGGACCGAACGGGGTGCGGTGACCGAGCTCGCCACCGCCCGAGTCGGACATCTGCTTGAACGTGTCGAGGTAGCCCTGTGGGTGCACCCGAAGCAGCTCGTCGAGACTTGCGCTCGGTGCGCCACGCATGTCGAGCTCAGCAGCGAGGCCGGTGACCTCGAGCAGGTTCTTGAACCGGCGCTTGCTCTCGGGCGTCTCCGGAAGACCAC
The DNA here is from genome assembly GCA_964513315.1 of uncultured Acidimicrobiaceae bacterium. GTDB lineage: Bacteria > Actinomycetota > Acidimicrobiia > Acidimicrobiales > UBA10347 > UBA10347. The sequence continues at coordinate 19,044 of CAZEMU010000068.1, forward strand.
CCGCGACCTTGGGCTGCACCAATCCGCCGACCGGCAAGATGTCGGCGTAGTTGCCGCCGGAGTGCCAGAAGGTCGCCTCGTCCCAGAAGAATCCTGTGGCCATCGCGTCCTTCTAGCTCCGTCTTCGCTGTCGCCCGTGTTTTAGTCGACGATGACGTAGGCCGCCCACCGTCAGCCTGAACGAGCTAACCACCGCGACCACGGCGGCCTGCTCCGGGTCTGCGTCGGCGGCGGCCTCAAACAATCAGTCTGCTGGTTATTCCCAGCGCAGCATCTCTGGACTCCAGCGGCCGAACGCTGAGCCGAGGCTTCGGCCTCAGCGATGGTTTCAGTTGCGGACGACGCGGCCCGGGCGAGCACCGGTGTCGGTGTCGTTGTGGCGAGTGAGCGAGCCATTGCACAGCGTTGCCAGGTAGCCCCGGACGGGCTGCATCAGTCGGGTCCCTCCGGCCGGAAGGTCGCTGTGGGCGACCGGCGGTGCGACTTGGAGGTTGTCGTGGTCGATGACGGTAGTCGTCAATCAGGAACGAGGTCATGAACACACCCCACAAAAGCAGGTATTCGTCTGCTTGGTCTGGCCGGAACATTGCGTCGGTGGTGACATCGCGGAAGTCGGTGTAGGTCGCCGCGTGGTTGGCCCGATGAGGGCCAAGGTCGCGGAAAGCACTGCCATGGGGCCCGGCGTTGATCACCACCTCGGCAGCCATCGGGTAGAACCCGAAGTAGCGGCCACCGACGGCGAGGTCGGGGTGAGCAGATTCGACGATCGATCCCAGACCCATCGCCGGGATCCGGCCCCAGCGCGTGGGGGCGGTGCCGGGTTCGGCGGGGAAGAAGCCCCAGTAGTCGAGCATGTCACCGGCGACGGCATAGGTGATGTTGTTGGTCGTAAGTGCGAATCGCTCGATTGAAAGCCGAATCTGGCCCGGCTCCAGCCGTTCGGTCTCCCCTTCACCGCGCGTCTCGACCGTGCGAGTCTCGTGAAAATCGTCGCGGTTGACTTCCAGCTGCATGAGCCGACTGTAGCGTTCGAGCAAATCAATTGCCGGTTGAACACGCACTAGTGTACGTTCACGCAATGCCCCGCTACGGAAAGCTGAACGAGTCATACATCGCTTCGTGGTTCGAGCGCGACGATCCCGGCGGTCCGATGTGGGCACTCAACTTGATGAAGTACCGCAAGCGAGCTGCGTACGCCGACGGACGCGAGTCATCGATCAGCGGCATGGAGGCCGACGATGCATACGCGCCCCATGAGCACCTGCGCAAGGTCGGCTCGCGCATCGTGTTGCTAGCCCCGGTAGTGCATCAACTTGTCGGCGATGAACATGTGTGGGATCGCATCGCGATCGCGCAGTACCGCGACCGCATGGCGATGATCGAGATGTCGTCAAATAAGGAGTTCCAGAAGGACGAAGACCACAAGGAGGCGGGAATGGACTTCACGATCGTGATGGCCACGTTCCCGGTCGACGGTGACCCAGTCCCGCCCCAGGAGTCCGGCGCCGGCGACGACCGCTTGATGTTGCTCCAGGTTGTCGGTGATGCAGATGCACCCGACGTTGCGGCAGAGATCGACAGCGTGCGCATCGGTCGCTTCGTGATCGAGGACCGTTTCCTCGGCGACGATCGCACCTTCGCCGAGGCCCGATACGACCTTGTTTCCCGAGACGCCGCCGACGAACTCATCGCCCGCGGTTCTACGCATAGCGACACCGACTATGTCGTCATCGCCGACCCCGCGCTCGACGAGATCGCTCGGTCACTCACGGACACGACCAAGGTGCTGTTCTGATGGAGATCCTGCGCACATCCGAAGCGGATGCCGCCGCCATCCTCAGGCGCATCCCTGACTATCCGAGTGGCAGCCGCTTCGTCACAATCCCAGCTGGCGATGGAGCCGATGACGGCGAAGAGCTACGAGTTCATCTCCTGGATACGGGCGAGGCGAACGCTCCGGTTGTCGTGTTCTTGCATGGCAACCCGTCGTGGTCCTACATCTGGCGACACCAGATCGCGGCCGCGGTCGCGGCGGGTTATCGAGTCATTGCCCCCGACCTGGTCGGCATGGGCCTGTCAGACAAGCCCAGCGAGATGAACGACTACACCGTCTTGCGCCACGTCGAGTGGATGCGGTCGTTGCTTGTCGATCAGCTTTCACTATCGGGGGCAACGCTCGTGCTGCACGACTGGGGCGGCATCATTGGCATGCGCCTGGCGGCCGAGAACCCCGGCCTGGCCAATCGGATGGTGATCTCCAACACCGGGTTGCCATGGCGTGATCTGAGCCAGCCGCTGCCCGACGAGATCGAAGCGACCGGACCGTTCGCCGACTTCCAGGAGTTCGCCCGGACGACACCCGAGTGGCAGCCGTGGACACTGCTGCCGATCACGATGGTCACCGAGCCCAAGGCCGAGGTCGTGCACGGCTACCGGGCGCCGTACCCGGACCCACCGCTCACCATTGGCAGTCGCGCATTCACACAACTGTTGCCAACCCGGCCCGACAACCCGATGTACCCGGCCTGCAACGCGGCCTGGGGTGTGTTCGACACGTGGACACAACCGGTGTTGACCATCTTCAGCGACCAAGACGCAGTCGCGCCCGATGGTTGGAAACCAATCGTCACTCGCATCCCTGGTGCACAAGACCAGCCGCACGTCATCCTCGAAGGTGGCGGCCACTTCCTGCAGGAAGACATTGGCGAGGCCTACACCGATGCGCTGATGGCGTGGCTTGGTCCGGCATCGTGACCAGCCCCTCGAACCTGCGTTTCGACTCGCGACTTGGCAACCCGGATTGGGTCGACAACTGGACCGTTGGCAGTGGCCTGCGCATGGAATTCATCGATGCACGCGGTCA